>DASZWI010000048.1:0-9295 GCA_035546715.1 Gaiellaceae bacterium
GCCGGAAGAGCGCGCGCCCGTCGTCGGCCTCGTTCACCGTCACGACCTCGCCGACGTCGCGCCCCCACAGGTGGAACGCCACGAACATCCGCGGCAGCACGTAGACCGGGTCGCGGCCCGGCGCGATCAGCGCGCCCGTCACCCACCCGTGCGCGTACGAGCTCTGCCCGAAGCTGGGCAGGTCGCGCTGCAGGCCGGTCAGGTACTCGAGGTCGGAGGACGGCGGGACGAACAGGAGGTCGAGGCCCGCCTCCTGCATCCGCTCGCTCAGGCGCTCGCGCCGGGCCCGGTACTCGCTCTCGGGCAGGGCCGCGCCGCTGGCCGCATCGCTCACGTGGTGTCACCTCCGCTGGTCGGGGCCGCGACCACCGCAGCGGGGTCGCGCAGGAAGCAGACCGCCTCCCGGCCGGGGCCGACGGGATACGCCGGAGGCACCTCGGTCGGGCAGCGGTCGAAGACGTACGGGCAGCGCGGATGGAACCGGCAGCCGGACGGCGGCCGGGCCGGGTCGGGCACCTCGCCGGGCAGCGCCTCGGGCAGCGTCCCCGCGCCGTCCGCGTGCGGGATCGCGCCGATCAGCGCCTCCGTGTACGGGTGCTGCGGGTCGTTCCACACCGCGCGCGTCGGGCCCGACTCGACGACGACGCCCAGGTACATCACGCTCACCGCGTCGGCGACGTGGTGGACGATGCCGAGGTCGTGCGAGATGAGCAGGAGGCCGAGGTCACGTTCGCGCGCGAGCCGGACGAGCAGGTTCGCCACCTGCGCCTGCGCCGAGGCGTCGAGCGACGAGAGCGGCTCGTCGAGCACGATCACGGCGGGCTCGGCGGCGAGCGCGCGGGCGATCGCGATCCGCTGCCGCTGGCCGCCGCTGAACTGGTGCGGGTAGCGGCCGGCGCCCGCGCCGGCGATGCCGACCTCCTCGAGCAGCTCGGCGATCGTCGCGGCGTGCCGGGAGCGCTCGACTCCGCGCAACGCGAGGCCGTCGGCAAGCTGGTCGCCGATCGTCCGGCGCGGGTTGAGCGACGCGTACGGGTTCTGGAAGACCATCTGCACGCGCGCCTCCCAGCGGCTCCTCGCGCGCCGGCGCAGGGCGGGCAGCGGCTTCCCCTCGAAGAGGATCTCGCCTGCGATCGGCGCGACGAGGCCGACGACGGCGCGGGCGAGCGAGCTCTTGCCGCAGCCCGACTCGCCGACGAGGCCGACGATCTGGCCCGCGTCGACGGCGACGCTCGCGCCCGCCACCGCGCGCACGTCCGGGCCGCCGCGCGAGCGGTACACCACTTCGACGTCGCGGGCCTCGAGCAGGCTCATGCGGACGCGAACGGGTCGGGCGGGCAGGCCAGCAGGCGGCCGTCGGAGACCGGGACGAGCGGCGGCACGTCGACCAGGCAGTCCTCGCGCGCGTACGGGCAGCGCGGGTGGAAGGCGCAGCCGTCCGGCCGGCGCCGCGGCGTCGGCGGGGCGCCGGGGATCGCGACCAGCTCGGCGCCGCCCTCGCTCTCGGGATGGGGCAGCGCGTCGAGGAGGGCCCGCGTGTACGGGTGGCGCGGGTGGGCGAGCAGCTCGCGCGTCGGCCCCGACTCGACGATACGGCCGGCGTAGAAGACGCTCACGTGGTCGGCGATCGAGCTCATCACGCCGAGGTCGTGCGTGATCAGGATCACCGAGAGCCCGTTCTCGCGGCGCAGGCGGTCGAGCAGCCGCAGGATCCCCGCCTGCACGGTGACGTCGAGCGCGGTCGTCGGCTCGTCGGCGATCAGGAGCTTCGGCCGGCACGCGAGCGCGATGGCGATCGCGATCCGCTGCCGCATGCCGCCCGAGAACTGGTGCGCAAAGCCGTGCAGCGCCTTCTCGGGATCGGGGATGCGCACCTCCTCGAGCAGCTCGACCGCGCGCCGGTCGGCCGCGCCGCGCGCCACCCCCTCGTGCACGCGCAGGTGCTCGGTGAGCTGCCTGCCGATCGTCAGCATCGGGTGCAGCGACGTGAGTGGGTCCTGGAAGACCATCGCCACGTCGCGGCCGCGCACCTGGCGCAGCGCGCGACCGCGCAGCGCGAGCAGGTCGCGCCCCGCGTAGAGCGCCCGGCCCTCCACCCGCGCCCCTTCGGGCAGGAGCTGCATCAGCGCGAGCACCGAGATCGTCTTGCCGCTGCCGCTCTCTCCGGCGACGCCGAACACCTCGCCCTCGCCGACGTGGTAGTCGACCCCGTCGACGATCGTCACCTCCCCCGCGCGCGTCGGCAGGCGCACCCTCAGACCCTCGACGTCGAGCAGCGCCATCAGTCGTCCCCTCCGCGTGACCAGCTCGACTGCGGGTCGAGCCTGTCGCGCAGCGAGTCGCCGAGGAAGTTGAACGCGAGCACGACCGTGAAGATCGCGAGCCCCGGGAACGTGCCGACCCACCAGTACTGGAAGTAGTTGACGCCCTCGGCGACGCTCAGCCCCCACTCCGGCTTGGGCGGCTGCGGCCCCAGGCCGAGGAACGACAGGCCCGAGAGGAGCAGGATGGCGTTGCCGAGGTCGAGCGTCGCCAGCACGAGCACCGGGCCGGCCACGTTCGGCAGCACGTCGCGGACGAGCGCACGCCGCGCGGAGGCGCCGAGCAGACGCGCGGACAGCACGTACTCGGACTGGCTCAGCTGCCGCACGAGGCCGCGGACGACGCGCGCGTAGGACGGCCAGCTCACGACGATGAGCGCGATCACCGCGTTCTGGATGCCGCGGCCGAGCGCCGCGGTCGTGACCATCGCGAGAATGATGGCCGGGAACGCGAACACGAGGTCGGTCAGGCGCATCACCAGGCCGTCGATCGGCCCGCCGAAGTAGCCGGCGATCGCGCCGAGCGTCGAGCCGATGAGGAGCGAGACGCCGACCAGCAGCAGCCCGAGCGGGATCGTCGTCCGCGCGCCGAAGAGCGTGCGGCTGAGGACGTCGCGCCCGAGCTCGTCCGTCCCGAAGAGGTAGTGCCAGCTCGGCGCGTGCAGCGCCGGCAGGGTCGTGTCCGTGACCGGGTCGTAGGGCGCGATCCAGGGCGCGAAGATGGCGATGACGATCCACGCCCCCGCGATCGTCAGCCCGACGAGCGTGAGCGGGTGCCGCAGACCGACGGCCCGGGACAGCGGCCGGCGGCGCTGCCAGAGCCGCAGCCGGATGGGCGCGGAGGGTGCGGGCGCGCCGGCCGTCACTGCACCCTCAGGCGCGCGTCGAGGACGCCGTAGAGGACGTCGACGAGGAAGTTCACGACGACGTAGACGACGGCGACGAACAGGCTCACGCCCATGATCGCGGGCAGGTCGAGCGTCGTCGCCGAGTGGAACGCGTACTGGCCGATCCCGGGCCACGAGAAGACGTACTCGACCAGCACCGAGCCGGTCATCACGTTCGCGAACGCGAGCCCGATGACCGTGACGATCCCGGGCAGCGCGGCGCGCAGCACGTGGCGCGGCACGACGATCCGCGCGGGCAGCCCCTTCGCGCGCGCGGCGCGCACGTAGTCGTTCGAGATCACCTCGAGCACCGCCGAGCGCGTGTAGCGCGTGAGCAGGCCGATGTTGTAGGCGGCGAGCACGCAGCCCGGCAGCACCAGGTGGCGGAAGGCGTTGGTGAACGTCCCCCACTGGCCGGACAGCAGCGCGTCCAGGGTGTAGAGGCCCGTGTGGTGCGGCGGCGGGAGGACGACCGCGTCGAGGCGCCCGGTGCCGGGCAGCCAGTTGAGGCGGAAGAAGAAGACGTAGAGGGCGACCAGCGCGATCCAGAACGTCGGCATCGAGACGCCGCCGAGCGAGACGACGCGCAGGACGTGGTCGGTCGCCTTGTTGCGCCGCACGGCGGCGAGCACGCCGAGCGACATCCCCACGATCACCGCGACGAAGATCGAGAACAGCGCCAGCTCGGCCGTCGCGGGGATCGCCTGGCTCAGATCGTGGGTGACCGCGTCGTGGTTCTGCTCCGACTGGCCGAGGTCGCCGTGCAGGAGGTGCCAGAGGTAGATCCCGTACTGCTCGGGGAGCGGCTTGTCGAGGCCGTAGTGGTGGTTGAACGCCGCGACCGCGGCCGGGTCGTTGATCGCTTGCTGGCCGAGGTTCGCCGCGGCCGGGTCGCCCGGCACCACGCTCGTCAGCACGAACGCGACGACGGTGATGCCGAGCGCGAGCAGGATCAGCGCGCCGAAACGCCGCAGGACGAAGCGGAGGAACGGCCGGGACGACCGCTCGCGCGATCGTCCCGGCCGGAAGGCGAGCCGTGGGAAGGTGCTAGTGCGAGCCGACGGCTGCAACGTTCAGCCAGTACAGGACGTTGAACGGCGCGTTCGTCAGGTTCTTCGACGTCGCGACGACCTGGCCCGGCTGGATCAACGGGAAGAACGGCCCCTTCGTGTCGATCTGCGTCCCGATCGAGCGATACAGCGACGTGCGCTGGGCGGGGTCGGTCGCGACGGCCGCCTTCTTGGCGAGCGCCTCGAGCGACGGGAGCTGCCCGGCCGCCCAGCCGGCCCGCAGGCCGACCGTCGCGCCCGGCGTGAACACGAGGTAGTCGTTCGGATCCGGGTAGTCCGGGCCCCAGTACCAGAGCCCGAGCTGCTCCGTCCCCGCCCGGTAGGTGTTGAGCGAGGTCGCGACCGGGCTGCCCTTGAGGTTCACGGTGATCCCGACCTTCTGCAGATCGGCCTGAACCTTCTGGGCGAGCACGCCGAACGACAGGCCGTTCGAGGTGATGTCGCTGGGGTACTCGATGTCGAGCGTCGGGTTGCTGATGCCCGAGGCCTTGACCTCGGCCTTCGCCTTCGCGATGTCCTGCTTGACCGGCGAGCTCTTCAGCGCGCCGAGGAACATCGACGGGATCACGCCGGTGGCGTGGATCGCGCCGGCGCCGGCGAGCTTCACCGCGCCCGAGTAGTCGAGCGCGTACCGGATCGCGTTGACGATGTGCGGGTTCGAGCTGACCGTCGAGACCTTCGGGTTCTGGTTCGCGAACAGGAAGAAGACGTTCGCGGACGGCGTCTTCTCGACGTTCACGTTCTTCAGGCCGCCTGCCTGCGCCGGCGAGAGGTCGAGCGCGATCTCGTTGGTGCCGCGCTGGACGTCGAGGAGCTGCGCCGGGGCGGTGACGTTCCGGATGATGACCGTCTGGAACTTCGGCTTCGGCCCCCAGTAGCTCGGGTTGGCCTGCAGCACGACCTGCGACGTGACGTTGTAGCTCTTGAGCGTGTACGGGCCGCTGCCGGCCGAGGTCGAGTTCAGGAACGACTCGGCCTTGTCGACCTTGTCGGCGTTCTTCGCGTCGGAGCCGCCGTGCGCCTTGACGAGCTTCGAGTTGACGATGCCGAGCGACGTGTTGGCGACGATCGCCGGGATGGCCGGGTTCGGCGTGCTCGAGTGCAGCACGACCGTGTACGGCCCCTTCGCCGTGGTCGTGATGCCGGCGAGCAGGAAGGACGGGTTGCCCTTCAGGTTGACGAGCCGGTTGAACGAGAAGACGACGTCGGCCGACGTGAGCGGCGTGCCGTCCGTGAACTTGATGTTCTTCCGCAGCGTGAACGTGTAGGTCCTGGCGTCCTTCGACGCCTTGAAGCTCGTCGCGACGTCGGGCAGCGGATGCGCCACGTCCGCGCCCTTGAACTGGAGCAGCGTGTCGTAGAGCGCCTTGTCGACGATGCCGCCCGTCGGCTCGAACTGCCGCTGCGGGTCAGCCGTCTTCAGGTCGAAGGACTTGTCGACGACGAGCGTGCTGCTCGCCGCGTGTCCGCGCTGCGCCGCGGTCGCTGCCGCCGCCGCGGCGAGGACGACCAGCGCGACGAGCGCGAAGGCGAGAGATGGCCGGCGGAGCGCGGCCCGGAGACGTTGGTGCACCTTGCTCCTTCCTGAGGGGACTTCATCGGTCAGGATGCACGAACTCGTGCACTATCCTGCACGCCCTGCAGTTTATACTCGCAGGGAGTCGATGGCCACCAGCCCGACCGACACCACCTCGCTCGGCTCCGTCGGCGCAGCGCTGCGCCAGGTCCGCAAGGCCCGCGGACTCTCGCTTCACGACGTCGCCGAGGCGACCGGCATCTCCGCGTCGTTCCTCTCG
Source organism: Gaiellaceae bacterium (assembly GCA_035546715.1). Taxonomy (GTDB): domain Bacteria; phylum Actinomycetota; class Thermoleophilia; order Gaiellales; family Gaiellaceae; genus PALSA-600. The sequence goes on from DASZWI010000048.1 coordinate 6,075, forward strand.
CTCGTCGAGAAGGACCGCAGCGACATCACCATCGGCCGCCTCGTCCGCCTGATCGACTTCTACGGCATCTCGATCACCGACCTGCTGCCCTTCGCGGCGCAGTCTGAGTACCCCGAGGTGATGCGCCCGAAGGAGCGGCGCGTCGTCCAGTCGGCGTCCGAGGGCATCGACATCTACCTGCTGACCGCCGACACGAAGCGCCAGATGATGCCGCTCCAGGTCGAGTTCGCACCCGGCGCGCGGCTCGCGGAGCCGGGACGCCACCCCGGCGAGGAGTGGCTCCTCGTGCTCGACGGCGAGCTGCGCCTGGAGCTCGAGGGCGCCGAGCCGAAGCTGCTGCGGCGCGGCGACACGGCGTACTACCCGGCCGAGCGGCCGCACCTCCTGTCGAACGCGAGCGCGACGAAGCCGCTGCGGGTGCTCTGCGTCGACACCCCGCCCACGATGTGACCCGACGAGAGGAACCGTCATGCCCAGTGCATCCCACGACGAGCTGCCGGAGCAGGAGATCGTCCCCGGCTACTCGAGCCGCTTCGCCGACTGGGGCGGCATCACCGTCGCCTTCGAGCAGGCGACCGCCGGCCAGGACGTCTCGAGCCTCCTCGACGACCTCCCCGACGGCCGCTGCCAGGCGCCGCACTGGGGGTTCCTCTTCAAGGGGCGGCTCAGCGTCGACTACGGCGACCGCACCGAGACCATCTCCGCCGGCCAGGCGTACTACGTCGCGCCGGGGCATCGGCTGACGATCGAGGAGGACAGCGAGGCGGTCGAGTTCACGCCGACCGAGGCGCTCGAGGCGACCTTCGCGGCGGCGCGGGCACGCGCCCGGGCCGATGGCTGAGACCGAGGTCTACGACCTGCGGGTCACCGTCGAGCGGATCGAGGGCCGCTCGGTCTGCGGACTCCAGGTCGGCGACTTCTTCGAGGTGACGGAGTCGAGCCGGGTGCGGATCCCGGAGGGGAGGCACTTCTGCCTCTACGCCCTCAGCGCGGTGCTCCCGCTCCTGCCGGCGAAGCAGCGGAAGCTGCCCGACGGCGACTGGCTCGAGCAGGACAGCCTCGTCGCGTGCCCGGATCCGGACGAGCGGACGATCATGCGCATCGAGCGCATCGGGCGGCGCTCGATCCCGACGTCCGAGCTGACGTGAGCCCCCAGTTCGGGCTCGGCCTGCAGTCGGACAAGCGCCCGGGCTCGTACGCGGCCCTCGGGCGGATCGCCGAGGAGGCCGGATTCGACGTCGTCACCGTCTTCAACGACCTCTTCTTCCAGCCGGCGCTGCCGGCGCTGCTCGAGCTGGCCGGCGCGACGTCGCGCGTGCGGCTCGGCGCGTCGTGCCTCAACCCGGCGACGCTCCACCCGGTCGAGATCGCCGGGCAGACCGCCGCGCTGGATCTCGCCTCCGGCGGGCGCGCCTTCCTCGGCCTGGCGGCGGGCGCCTGGCTCGACCGGATCGGGATCGAGAACGCGCGGCCGCTGACGGCGATCCGCGAGACGTGGGAGATCGTGCAGCGCCTGCTGGCCGGCGACGAGTCGGGCTTCGCGGGCTCGCTGTTCTCGCTCGCGCCCGGAAGCCGGCTGGCGTACGAGCCGCTGCGCCCGGCGGTGCCGCTGCTCGTCGGCACGTGGTCGCCGAGGTTGACGGCGTTCGCGGGCGAGCACGCGGCCGAGCTGAAGCTGGGCGGCTGCGCCAACCCGGCGATGGTGCGGCTCACGCGGGAGCGGCTCGCCGCGACCGGGCGCGACGTGGACGTCGTCGTGGGCGCGGTCACGGTCGTCGACCGCGACGACGCGGCCGCCCGCGCGCACGCGCGCCGCGAGGTGGCGCTCTACCTGCCGGTCGTCGCGGGCCTCGACCCGACGATCTCGGTCGACCCGGAGCTGCTCGCGCGGCTCCGCCGGCTGGCCGACGAGGGCCGCTTCGACGAGGCCGCCGCGTCGGTGTCGGACGAGCTGCTCGACCTGTTCGCGTTCGCCGGCTCGCCGGAGCGGATCGCCGAGCACGCACGGTCGCTCTTCGCCGCCGGGGCCGCGAGAGTCGAGTTCGGCACCCCGCACGGCCTCGACGAACGCCGCGGGGTCGAGCTGCTGGGGAGCGCCGTCCTCCCGCTGCTCCGCGCCTGACACGAAGCCGGCACATTCGCCGTCACACTTCCGTGACGCAGGGTGCAGCCAACCCGACGCCGAGAAAACCGCCCCGCCTGCAGGCGAAAGTGGAGAGTCGACACGAAGCCGTCGCACTCCCGTGACGGTGGCTGCCTCCTGTCTTGGTCCAGTTCCGTGTCGAATCGCCGCGGTCAGACGGCGTGACGGAGCCAGACGTTCGGCTCGGCGTGCCGGCCGACGCCGTTCGCCACGACGAGCGTCGCGAGCATGCCGGGGACGACGTACTCGCCGTCCGCCGGGAACGCCATGCCCGTCCACTCCTCCCAATCGGCGACCGGCGCCTCCACCGACGCGGAGTTGGGCGCCGGCGCCAGGATCTCGCCGCCGACCCGCTCGTGCAGGCGGATCCACGGATCGAAATGCGATCCATCCTCGCGGCGCCATTCGACGTAGCGCTCGATCGGCGTCAGCGGGTAGCGCTCCTTCAGCGTCGGCCTCACCGGCGCGATCAGCTCGCGCAGGCCCGCGCGCCGGGCCGCAGCCCGCATCTCGTCGAGCAGGCGCGACGACAGGCGCCCGTTCCGCCGGTCGGGCCGCACGGCGATCGCGAGCGCGCAGAGCACGTCCGCCTCGCGCACCGGCTCGAATGCGCGCGTGAGGCTCTCGTCCCACCCCGACGGCAGGTCCGGGAGGGTGCCGTCCCACGCGATCGGCGCGGCGTGGAGCTCCGCCACCAGCTCGTCGCCGTCGAGCAGCGCCAGCTGGAAGTCGGGGAAGCGCTCGTACAGCTCGCCCCACCAGCGGGTGCCAGTCGGGAAGTGGTGCGCGAACTCCGGGAACGCCGGCGCCGAGAGCGTCGCGTAGCGGATCGCCCGCAGATCGGGGCGGTCGGCGTACCGGACGAGCTCCATCACCGGGACTCGAGCAGCGCGACGGCGTGCGCGGCGAGACCCTCGCCGCGGCCGGTGAAGCCCATGTGGTCGGTCGTCGTCGCCCGGACGTTGACCTCCCCCTCGCCGACCGCCTCGGTCAGGGCCCGCCGCATCGCCTCGCGGTGCGGCGCGACCCGCGGCTCCTCGCCGATCAGGACGCAGTCGGCGTTGACGAGGCGCCACCC
>DASZWI010000049.1:0-25608 GCA_035546715.1 Gaiellaceae bacterium
CAGGCGCAGGTGCTCGGCACCCAGACCCGCACCTATCTGACGCTCAACTTCGCCGGGTCGTTCCTGCTGGCCGCGATCGCCCTCATCCAGAGCCAGTGGGGGTTCCTGCTGCTCGAGGGAGCGTGGGCACTGGTCTCCGCATGGGCGCTGCTGCGAGGGCTCCACGCTGCTTCCCGACGGCTCCACGGCAATCGCGTCGATGGATGACATCGCGGACTGACTCGTCCTCGCGCCTGACGTACGCCGGTTCGCGATCGTCGCGCCGCAAATGCGGCGTCTGCTCTCAACCGCCGTATGGAGCCTGTATGGAGGCGGCCGGCTCGGTCGATTCGTGCGCGCGCGACGCGAGGATGCGACGGTAGAGCGCGAGCCGTTCTCGCCGTCGCGGACGAGCCCGGGGAGCGAGCCGCGCGGACGGGCGATCACGGAGGTGCCGCAGGCCATCGCCTCGACCCGTAGTGGCGAGGCGGCACCCGCCAGGAGACGGCGCGAGCATCGCGACCCTGAGCGGCTCGGTCATCGGCTGTGGCGCTCGAGCCAGTCGAGCAGCGCCCCGAGGCTGGCCGTTGCGAGGCAGATCGAGGTGTCGGCGGCGCCGTAGTAGAGGCGAAGCGTGTCGCCGTCGTCCGCGAGCGTCCAGCCGCAGGGGAAGACGACCCCGGGCACGTCGCCGGAGATCTCGTACGGCTCGCGCGGCCCGAAGATCCATTCGCTCGAGCGGGCGAGCACCCGCTGCGGCTGGGCCGTGTCGAGGAGGGCGAGCCCGAGCCGGTAGATCGAGCCGGCGGCGGTGACGCGGACGCCGTGGTAGAGCAGCAGCCAGCCCTGCTCGGTCGGCAGCGGCGGCGGCCCGAGCCCGACCTTGTGGGCGTCCCACCAGCCGCCGTCGCGCGCCGGGAGCAGGATCTGGCTGTCGCCCCAGTAGTGCAGGTCGGGGCTCCAGGAGAGCCAGATGTGCCCCGTCTGACGCGGCTGGGTCGCCACCGGCCGGTGCAGCAGCGCCCAGCGGCCGTCGAAGGTGCGCGGGAACAGCGCCGCGTCCTTGTCCTCCGGCGGCATCAGCGTTCCGTGCGGCTCGAACGTCTGGAAGTCGCGGGTCGACGCGAGCCGTACCAGCGGCCCGGCCGCCGAGTAGCCGGTGTAGACGATCATGTGCTCGTCGCCGCAGGGCGTGATCCGAGGGTCCTCGATCCCGTAGCGCTCCGCCTCCGAGCCGAGGTCGGGCAGCAGCCGCGTCTCCGGCTCGAGCCGCCAGCCGCCGACGCCGTCGCGGCTGCGGGCGACGCACAGGTGCGAGATGCCCGTGCGGTCCTCGACCCGCGCCAGCAGCAGGGTCTCGCCGGCGACGCGCGCAACGCCCGGGTTGAAGACGGCGTTGACCGTGTATGGCCAGTCCGAGGCACGAAGGATCGGGTTCCCCGGGTATCGTTCGAACAGCTCCGAGGACCTCAAGCCGCAGCCTCCGCGTCCGATCTCTGCTGTACAGGTTGCTCGACATGCGCGACGAAGCTGCGGCAGATGCCCGTCTCGCGGTGAGCGCGCGGCGACTGCGCGAGACGCCGGTCGTCGGGTTCGGCGCCGCCGCGGGCTACGGCCCGATCTTCAACGCCGGCGTGATCGCAGTCGACGGGATGTTCCACCTGTTCGCGCGCGGCGTCCGCTCCGGCTACCGGCGCAACGGCGGGTCGGGGCCGCGCTTTCTCGACTACGTCTCCGACGTGCTGGTCTTCACGTCCGAGGACGGGCTCGACTACCGCTTCCAACAGGTGCTCGCAACCGGCGCCGGCGAGGGCGCGCACAGCCTCGAGGACCCCCGCGTGCAGCGGGTGCGAAGCGGCGGGGACGAGCAGGTGATGCTCACCTACACGCACCTTCCCGCCCCCGACTCGGGCCGCCCGTGGCAGGTCGGCCTGCACCGGCTGCTCTACGAGGACGGACGCTTCAGCCTCAACCACAGCTCGGGACGCGTCGTCGGCCCGGCCGGCCTCCCGGACAAGGACGCGGTCATCTTCAACCTGCGCGACGGGAGGGTGGCGCTGATCCACCGCATCCACCCCGACATGCAGCTCGCGGTCTTCGACTCGCTCGAGCAGCTCTACGACCCCGAGCCCGGCTACTGGGACGCGCACCTGCGCGACCTCGACCGGCACACGCTGATCCGGCCGGCGGACGGCGCGCTCGGCGTCGGCGCCGGCGCGCCGCCGGTCGCCACCGAGGCGGGGCTGCTGCTCTTCTACCACGAGCGCGCCGGGGACGGCCGGTACACGCTTCGGGTGGCGCTCCTCGACGACGAGACCGGCCGGCTGCTCGCGCTGCTGCCGGAGCCGCTGCTGACGCCCGAGCTCGAGTGGGAGCGCGAGGGCGACGTCGACAACGTCGTCTTCGTGCAAGGTGCGGTGCCACGCAGCGATGGGACGATCTACCTCACCTACGGCGCCGCCGACCGCTGCATCGGCGCCGCCAGCGTCGAGGCGGCGCCGCTTCTCCGCGCGCTCGCCGCCGCGGCCTGAACCCGTCGCGCCTGCTGCAGCGCCGAGATCAGCGCGATCGTCGACTCGGCGCCCTCGTTCTCGTTCACACCGTCCGGCTCGAGCCCGTCGCGGCAGCCGCCGCTCGCCGCGTCGTAGAGCTGCACGCCGACGTCGTTCCGGCCGAGGAACCAGGCCGCCGCGTCCAGCGTGCGCTCCCGCCACACCGGGTCGCCGGTGACGTCGAACGCGCGGGCGCACGCATCGGCCATGGCCGCCGCCTCGATGGGCTGCTGGTCGAAGCCGGGTCGCGGCTCGCCGCGCGCCCAGCCGCCCACCGGCGTGAAGCTGAAGCGGCCGTCGCGCGTCTCCGTGGCGACCAGCCACTCGAGCAGCTCCAGCCCCTCCTCCAGCAGCGGCTCCTCGCCGAGCGCGACCCCGGCTGCGATCCGCGCCTCCGCGAGCACCGCGTTCGCGTAGGCGAGACGCGGCTCGGGCCAGGGCCAGCCTGGATCGGACGAGACGCGACCGAGCCCCGCGGCGGCGGCCTGCAGGAGCGACTCGGCGCGGCGCGTGGGGGTGGCCGCGAGCGCCTCGACCGCCCCCAGGACGGCGAAGGCGTTCGCGCGCGGCCAGGGCGACCGGAAGCCGGCTGCCGCGCCGAACAGGCGCTCCGCCCGCGCCCGTTGCGACTGCCGAGCGGCCGCGGCCACCGCCGTCCCCGCCGCCCAGAGGGCCCGTCCGGTCGCGTCGTCTGGCCCGACCTCGTCCAGCCAGGCGCCGTCGGCGGAGAGCCGGTTGTGGCAGCGGCCGTCCGGAAGCTGCGCCCGCTCGAGGAAGGCGAGGCAGGTCTCCGCGAGCCGCTCGAGCCGCGGCGACCGTCGCGGCTCCCGGAGCAGCACGACAAGGGCGCGGGCGACGTCGTCGGTGCAGTAGCCGTGCTCGCGCCGCGGCACGGTCAGCTTCGCATGCTCGAACACGCCTCTGCGGTCGCTGAGCGTGAGCAGGTGGTCGAAGCGCGGCGCCGGGATCCGCAGCGCCCGAGCGGGCGCCGGCCGCCGCGGCCGGACGAGCGCCGCGGCCAGCTCGACGTAGCGGGCGCCGACGCTGCTCCAGGCGAGCATCCGCGCCTCGCGCCGGGCGGCGGCTGCCGCGCGGGCGGCGAGCTCGTCGTCGGTGAACAGCCGCCGCAGCGCCTGCGCGATCGCGTCCGAGTCCTCGTGCGGGACGAGCAGACCTGCGCCGCCGGCGAGCAGCTCCTCGGCATGCGGGAACCGCGTCGCCACCACCGGCTTGCCGGAGGCGAGCGCCTCGACCAGCACGCCGGAGACGACCTGCTCGCGGGAGCGGTACGGCAGCAGCACGACATCCGCCTCGCGCACACGCCGAAGCAGCGACCGCGTGTCGTGGTAGCCGTCGTCGAACTCGACCTGCGCGCCGACTCCGAGCGCCGCCGCCCGGGCGCGAAGCGACTCCCGATACTCCTCACCGAGCCGCTCGAGCACCTTCGGGTGCGTCTGCCCGACGACGAGGTAGCGCGGCGCCGGATCGAGGTCGCCGAGCCGTGCGATCGCCTCGATCCCCCACTCGATGCCCTTGTCGCGCCCGAGCAGCCCCCAGGTGAGGACGAGGGGCGCCGCACCGGCCGGCCGTTGCCGCTCCCCGGCGAGGTTGGGCCGGGCGCCGTGCGGGATCATCCACACCTTCTCCGCCTCGACCAGGTACTGCTCCAGCAGCCGCGCCCGTGCGGCCGCGCTCTGCACGACCAGCCGGTCGGCGACCCGTCCGAGCTCCTCGACGATCCGGCGCTGCGCCGGCGTCGGCCGGCGGAGCACCGTGTGCAGGACGACGATCGACGGCACGCTCAGCCCGCGCAGGAGGTCGACGACCTCCGAGCCCTCCTCGCCGCCGTAGATGCCGAACTCGTGCTGGACGACCGCGACGTCGAACCCGTCGAGCGCCGCGACCGCAGCGCTGCGTGCCTCGACCGAGCCCGGCACCAGCTGCGCGACCACCTCGGCCGAGCGCACGAGCGGCTGACCCGCCTCGGCGCACGCGACGACGCCGATCCGGCAACCCGCGTCGGCCATCGCACCCGCGAGCGACGCCGTGAACGTCGCGATCCCACACCGGGTCGGCGGATAGGTGCCGACGAAACCGACCCGCAAACCGTCTCCCCTGAGCTCTTCCTGCACGAATCGCCTCCCCTCGCTTTCCGACCAGCCCGCTGGAGCCGTCAGGCTCACGCAGTCACGTGAGCGCGCCTCAGCGGCGTGTGCCGGCCATCGACGTCTGCTGCGAGCGCCTTTGGCGACGACCACCGGCCGTCCGGGCACTCCCTGCCTTCATCAATAGGCCGGCCGAGCGGCGATTCAAGGCGCCGGACCGCCAAGGCCCGTCTTGAGCGCCCGGCGTCGATGCCTACTGGAAAAGCGAGAGCGTGAAAGCGAGTCGAGAGGAGCGCGAAAACAGAGCGATGTCGGTGCGCGCACCCGAACCACTGCCGGCCGAGCCGTCTCATCTGCTCGGCGGGCTCCGCAACCGTCTGCTCGGCGACGGCACGACGGGCCGGCTGCCGATGCTCGACCTGCGCGAGACCGAGGACGAGCACCTCGGGCTCGTCGACCTTCCCGGCGTCACACCCGAGGACACCGGGTCCGGTCGGGACTACTGGCTCGGCCGTTGCACCGGCTTCACGGTCGAGGCGAATGGCCGGCCGTGCGGGCGGGTCGAGTGGCTGCGCTACGCGTCGCGGGTCGACCGGCCCGACGCGCTGGTCGTCCGCACCGGCCGTCTGCGCCGGCGCCGGCTCATCGTGCGGGCCGACGATGTGCGCGAGATCGATCCCTGGCTCGAGCGCGTGTACGTCCGATCCGCAGCCGCCGGCGACGGCTCCTAGGCGGAGACGCGGCAGCGGCGGGATCGCTGCCGCGGTAGCTCGGCAGCTCGTCCCAGCGAATCTCGTCCGCGAGCTGGTGGAACGGCCTCTCGATCCCGCCCCGACGGAGCCGATCGCGGGCGGCGAGCAGCGACTCGCCCACCGCCTGCGGGTCCGCCGCCGCGATCGCGGCCCGGCGGGGCGTGCCTGGGGCCGCGGCGTTCACGCGCCCGTCGAGGTCGACGAGCTCTGCGTGGCCGTCGAGGCGCACGTCCCGGCGCTCCGCGTCGACCTCCTCGATCTCGTCGACGCTGACGACGAGGCGTCGCCGCCGCGGCAGCGAGACGACGAGCGCCGCCGGCCTGCGGTCGGCGCCGAGCCAGACCTCCTCGACAACTCCAGCCGGACGCCGCGCTCCGAGCCGCACGCTGAAGCCCTCGCAGCCTCGAAGCGCCTGCTCGTCGAGGTCGCGGACACGTCGCTCGCCCGTCTCGAATGTCCTCTCGTCGATCTCGAACACGCACGTGGCTCCTCGACGACAGGCCGCTCGTCCACAGCCGTTCGGGCCTCCCCCCACCTTTGATAGGCGCCGCGGGCGGCAACTCAAGTCCGGGAGCCAGCCGCCGTCGCGCGGCCCTCCGGCTCGCACAGGGTGCGCGAGGCTAAGATCGTCGCAGCCACCACGGGATGCGGGTCGCACAGCGATCCGGTCATCGTCGGGTCTCACCCGAACCGAGCACGGGAGGCGCGTGGAAGTCAAGCGACGAACAGCCCGAGGCCGCCTCGCACGGCAGCCCCAGCAGACGCCTCCGGCCAAGCCGCCGGAGCAGGCCGGGCCACCCTCGAGCGACGGCGCGCGCGAGGACAGCGAACGGCTGCGCAGGCTCGTCAAGCGGGCGCAGCGAGGAGAGCCCGTCGCCCGCGAGCGGCTGATCGAGCACCTCCTGCCGCTGATCGAGTCGCTCGCCCGCACCTATCACGTCGACGGGCTCGAGCACCGAGACCTCGTGCACGATGGCTGCGTCGGGCTCCTCCGCGCGCTCGCCCGCTACGACCCGTCGCGAGGCGTCCCCTTCCCCGCCTACGCACTCTGGTGGATCCGGCAGGCGCTCCAGGAAGCCCGCAGCGACTTCCTGCGACCGTTGCGCGTGCCGCCGAAAGCGCTCCGCCAGCTCGCGCAGCTGAAGGCCGCCCACCGCGGCATCTACGCCAGCGAGCATCGCGAGCCGGGCAGCCGCGAGCTCGCCGCCGCGACCTCGATCCCGCTCGACCAGGTCGAGTCGCTCCTGGCCGCCAACGCGCCCGCCCGCAGCCTCGACGAGCCGGTCGCCGGGACGGAAGACGAGCTCGGCACGCTGGGCGAGCTCCTCGCCGACCCCCTCTCGGCCGACGCCTACGAAGAGGTGCTGCGCAACCTCGCCGGCGAGCAGATCCGCACGCTGCTCGGGACCCTCACCGCGCGGGAACGCGATGTCGTCAAGGCACGCTTCGGCTTCGACCAGCCCGCCGAGACGCTCGCCCAGATCGGCGAGCAACGAGGGATCAGCGCCGAGCGCGTACGCCAGATCGAAGAGCAAGCGCTCGCCAAGCTGCGCCAGAGCGGCGGGGCGCCGGCGGTCAGGCTGCACACCCCCGGCAGGCGCAGAGCGCCTGCCGACCGGGCACGCGACGCCGACCAGACGCCGCTTCTCCGCTCCAGCGTCGAGGCGCGCATGCGCCCGGAGAAGCCGAGCGGCGGACTGCACGCGCTCCGCCGGCGCTGAGAGCGGCCGCCGGGCGCTCGCGTCTCTCGACCGCGGCTGTGCGGACGGTGGCGAGGGACGAGACTCGCGAGCCTAGTACGAGGGTGACACGAGCCGTTGTCGGGCCGCCGCGCTCTCGTGCGGGCTGGCCGGTCCGTCACGCGGCTCGCTCGTAGACGAGGAAGTGGACATCGCCGAACGTCTGCGCGCTCGTCAGACGAAGGCGCTTCGTCGCGGTCGTGTCGGCGAACAGGCGCTTGCCGGCGCCGACGATCACCGGGTACACCTGCAGGTGCAACGCGTCGACGAGATCGTGCTCGATCAGCGTCTGCGCCAGCCGCGGGCTGCCGTGGACGACGACGTCGCGCTCGTACCGCTCCTTGAGCCTCGCGGCCTCTTCGACCGGATCGCCGCGCAGCACGGTCGTGTTGTTCCACTCCGGGTTCTCGAGCGTCGAGGAGACGACGTACTTGGGCATCGAGTTGAACTTGTCGCCGAACTCGCCCTCGACCTGCGGCCAGACGGGCGCGAAGCCGTCGTAGGTGACGCGGCCGAGCAGCAACGCGTCGGAGGCCATCGTCTCCTCGAACTTGAACCTGTCCCCCTCGGCGCCGCGGCTGAAGGCATCCGTCCAGCCGACCCGCTCGAAGCTCTCCATCCCGCTCGGCGCCTCGACGACGCCGTCGACCGAGATGTACTCGGTGACCACGATCCTGCCCATGCGACTGTCTCCTTTCGGCTCTCTGACCGGTGACGGATCGCCGCAGGTTGACGGAAGCGCGAAGCGGCGTCGATGACCTCAGACGTCAACCGGCCGGCGTTCTCATCGGTCAGATGGTCGCGAGCAGCGTGTTCGCGGTCTGCGCGTCGGCCGGGTAGAACGCCTCGATCGTCAGATTGGCGAGCGTGACGTCGGTCGCGGTGCCGAACGTGGCGAGCGTGGTCAGGAAGGCGAGCTCCTGCTCGTCGCGCCGCAGCCGCAACGGCACGACGATCTCACGACTCGGATTGCCGACCGGCACCGGGTCGAGATGGACGTTCGGGTACCGGCTCAGCTCCTCGTACAGCTCCGCCTGACGCGGGTCGCCCGTTGTGAGGGCACGACGGCGGAGGCGGTGGACGATGTGTGCGCTCCACTCCGCGAAGTTGAGCGTGGAGCGCGCCATCCCATCGGGGTGGAGCGCGATCCGCAGTGCGTTCGCGGGCGGCTCGAGCAACTCGGGTGCGACGCCGGCCGTCAGGATGTCGAGCGCGTCGTTCGCGGAGACGATGTCCCAGTGCTCGTCGACGACCAGAGCCGGATAGGGCTCGTGCGCACGGAGGAAGCGGTCGACCGCCGCGCGCACGGGCTCCATCTCCGCGTCCTCGAGCCGGCGTTCCTGGTAGAGCGGCGCGTAGCCGCCGGCGAGCAACAGCGTGTTCCGCTCACGCAGGGGCACGTCGAGCTGCTCGGCGAGGTGGAGGATCATCTCCCGGCTCGGGGTCGAGCGGCCGGTCTCGACGAAGCTGAGATGCCGGGTGGAGATCGCCGAGACCAGTGACAGCTCGAGCTGGGTGAGGGCGCGCCGCTGCCGCCAGGAGCGAAGCAGCTCCCCGACCCGCGGCGGCTCTGCTGCTGGGCCTGCGGCCATCGTCCGAATCTACCGCCCCGTCAACCACGGTCGTTTCCGGGGAGCAGCCCGGTCAGCAGCGCGACCGCGACGAGCAGGACGGCAAGCTGGCCGACACTGAGCTCGAACGCGTAGCCGGCCCCGTGCGGGAGAGCCCCGAAGAAGATGACGCCTGTGGCCGCGACGCCGAGCGCGTTCCCCACCTGCTGCATCGTCGAGAGGACGCCGGAGACCGTGCCGGCCTGGTCGCGGTCGACGCTCGCGAGCACCGTCGTCGTCAAGGGCGTGATGCACAGACCCATCCCGGCTCCGACGAGCAGCAGGCCGGGGACGAGCACCGCGACGGTCGCGCTCCGCCCGGTCCCGGCGACCGCGGCGAGCAGGCTGCCATGCCCGGCGGCGAGGGTGAGCGCCCCGCCGGCGATCAAGCGGCGGCCGAAGCGAAGCGTCAGCGCCGGGGCGGGCAGGGATGTGGCGAGGTAGGCGGAGGCGAGGATGGTGAAGACAGCGCCCGCCTGCAGCGGGCTGAGCCCGCGCCCTTCCTGCAGGTAGAGGGCGAGCACGAGGAAGAAGGACGCCTGCCCGGCCCAGAGCGCGAGCTGCGTCACCAGCCCGGCGCTGAACGAACGCGAGCGAAACAGCTCCAGGTCGACGAGCGGGGACCCGCCGCGGCCGCTCAGCCGCCGCTGATGCGCGGCGAACAGGCCCAGCAGGACCGGTGACGCCGCGAGACTCGCCCACGTCCAGGCCGGCCAGCCGGCGCGGCGACCCTCGATCAGCGGCAGCACGATCGCGACCAGCGCCAGCGTCACCAATCCCGTGCCGGCCAGGTCGAGCCTGCTCGTCCGCTGCCCGCGCGACTCGGGGACCCAGTACGGGGCGAGCGCGAGGGCCGCGACGCCGACCGGCACGTTGATCGCGAACACCGAGCGCCAGCCGAGGCCCGCGACGTTCGCCTGGACGAGCAGCCCGCCGATCAGCTGGCCGCCGACCGCGGCCAGGCCCATCACCATGCCGTAGACGCTGATCGCGCGCACCCGCCGCTCGCCGCTGTAGACGACGCCGATGATCGAGAGCACGCTCGGGCTCAACAGCCCCGCCGCGAACCCCTGCAGGAGCCGCGCCGCAACCAGCAGTCCGGCCGAGGGCGCCGCCGCGCACGCGACCGAGGCAAGCGTGAACAGCGCCAGCCCGAGCGAGAACATCCTGCGACGGCCGAACTGGTCGCCCAGCCGGCCTGCCCCGATCAGGAACACCGCGAAGGTCAGCCCGTAGCCGGCGACGACCCACTCGATCGCGCTCGTGCTCGCGTGCAGGCTCGCCTGCATCGACGGCACCGTCACGTTGACGATGAAGAAGTCGAGGACGATCACGAACGTGCCCGCCATCAGCACGGGCAGCGCCCGCCAGTCGCTTGCGACGAGCCGGCGCGCCATGCCAGCCGGCGAGGCGAACCGGGCGGCGGACGGCGCGACGGTGTACTCGAGATCGCTCACGGCTCCTCCTCCAGGCGGTCGGCGATTGCGCCCGAAGGCTGCCGCGACGAACGCCCGCCGTCGATTACCTCAGACGTAACGCGCGGCGGCGGCGCACGCCGGCAGACCCCTGCGTGCAGATAGCCTCGCCGTGTGAAGCAGTCCGTCAGCCTTGTCACCCTCGGCGTCGCGGACTACGAGCGAGCGAAGGCGTTCTACGAGGCGCTGGGGTGGTCGCCCGCGCTCGACATCGAGGAGACGGCCTTCTTCCAGGCGAACGGCGTGGTCCTCGTGCTCTGGGCGCGAGACAAGCTCGCGGCCGACATGGGCATCCGCGACGACGGTGGACGCTGGAGCGGCATCGCGCTCGCTCACAACGTCGGGTCGCGCGACGAGGTGCACGAGGTGATCGAGCAGGCCCGCGCGAACGGCGCCGAGATCACGCGCGAGCCCGCCGAGACCTTCTACGGAGGGTACGCCAGCGTGTTCCGCGATCTCGACGGGCACGCCTGGGAAATCGCGCACAACCCGGGCTTCGGCCTGGACGACGACGGCAACGTCGTGCTGCCTGCCCGCAGCTGAACGCGCCCCTGCCGAAGGCGTCGCGCCGCACGTCCGCCGAGCGGGCACGGCAGGCAGGGCGGGCGAGAGCCCGACCCCGTCCGACGATCGGAGTCACCCCATGAACGGGTAGCGGTAGTCGCGTGGAGGATCGAACGTCTCCTTGATCGAGCGGACGCTCGTCCAGCGGAGCAGGTTCCAGATCGAGCCGGCCTTGTCGTTCGTCCCGGACGCGCGGGCGCCGCCGAACGGCTGCTGTCCGACGACGGCGCCGGTGGGCTTGTCGTTGACGTAGAAGTTCCCGGCCGCGTTTCGCAGCTCGTGGTGCGCCTCTCCGATGGCGGCCCGATCGGTCGCGATCACCGCGCCGGTGAGGGCATACGTGCTCGTGGTGTCGATGAGGCGCAGCGTTTCCGTCCATCTCGACTCGTCGTAGACGTAGAGCGTCAGGATCGGCCCGAAGATCTCCTCGCACATCAGCCGGAAGTCGGGGGCCTCGGTGCGGACGACCGTCGGCTCGACGAACCAGCCCTCGCCGTCGTCGTAGCCGCCGCCGGCGACGATCTCGGCGTCGCGCCGGGCTTCGTCGATCGCCTCCTTCTGCTTCGCGAAGGCAGAGGCGTCGATCACGGCGCCCATGAAGTTCGAGAAGTCCGACACGTCGCCCACCCGGATCGACGACACATCCTCCTGGAGCCGTTCCCGCAGCTCCGGCCACAGGTTCGACGGGACGTACGCTCGGGAGGCCGCAGAGCACTTCTGCCCCTGGTACTCGAAGGCGCCGCGGACCAAGGCAGTGGCGAGCACCGCGATGTCGGCCGACGGATGCGCCACGACGAAGTCCTTGCCGCCCGTCTCGCCGACCAGGCGTGGGTACGAGCGGTACAGCGGCAGTCGCTCACCCACCGTCTGCCACATCCGCTGGAACACCGCGGTGGAGCCGGTGAAGTGGATACCGGCGAGCCGCGGGCTCGCGAGCGCCACGTCGCCGACGGTGGCGCCGCTGCCGTAGACGACGTTGATCACGCCGTCCGGGAGCCCCGCCTCGCGGAACAGCTGCATCACGTAGTGGGCTGCGAGGGCCGCCGTCGAGGCGGGCTTCCAGACGACCGTGTTGCCCATCAGGGCCGGCGAGCTCGACAGGTTGCCGCCGATCGCCGTGAAGTTGAACGGGCTGACGGCGAACACGAAGCCCTCGAGCGGCCGGTACTCGAGCCGGTTCCAGACGCCGCGCGACGAGGCCGGCTGGTTCTCGTAGATCTGCGACAGGTAGTGCACGTTGAAGCGCAGGAAGTCCGCGAGCTCGCAGGCGGCGTCGATCTCCGCCTGGTGCACCGTCTTCGACTGGTTGAGCATCGTCGCCGCGTTGATCGTGGCGCGCCACGGACCGGAGAGCAGCTCGGCCGCCCGCAGGAACACGGCGGCCCGCTCCTCCCAGGGCGTCGCCGCCCAGCCCGGCGCGGCGGCGAGCGCCGCGTCGATCGCGCGCTGCACGTGCGCCGGCTCCGCCGCGGAGACGTCGGCGAGGACGTGCGCGTGCCGGTGGGGCATCACCGCCTCGAAGGTCGTCGACGTCTCCACGTCCTCGCCGCCGATCACGTGCGGGATCGCGATCCGCTCGCCGGCAATGCGCTGCAGCGCCGCCTCGACCTGCGCGCGCTCGGGGCTGCCGGGGGCGTAGTCGAGCGGGGGCTCGTTGACGGGCGTGGGAGGACGGAAGCTGCCGAAGCTCATCGAGTATCCCTTCGTCGGAGAGGTCTGCTGGCTCAGGGGATGCTGGTCACGAGGCCGCCGTCGGCCTGGATCGCGGCGCCGTTCACATACGAGGCTGCGGGGGAGAGCAGGAAGGCGGCGAGCCGGCCGAACTCGCCCGGCTCGCCGTAGCGGCCGAGCGGGATGGCGGCGGACGTCCGCGCGCGCTGCTCCTCGAGGGAGATGCCGGCGGCGCTCGCGCGGCCGCGGTCGAGCTCGCGGACGCGGTCGGTGTCGAACCGGCCCGGGGCCAGGCTGTTCACTCGCGTGCGCGGCGCGAGCTGGATCGCCAGCGTCTTCACCAGCGCAGCGACGGCCGGCCGCAGCACATTCGACGTGTCGAGTGCGGGAATCGGCTGCCGCACCGACGACGACGTGACGAAGAGCACCGAGCTCGGGTCGGCCAGGTCGTCGCTGAGCTCGCGGAGGAGCCGCAGCGGCCCCAGGAGCAGGAGCGAGAACGCAAGCTGCCACTGCTCCTCGCTCAGCTCGAGCGCGCGGCCGGCCGGCGGGCCGCCCCCGTTCACGAGGACCCCGTCGATCGGGCCGTTGGCGTGCGCCCACGTCGCGACGGTCGCGACGCCGGCGCTCGTCGAGAGGTCGGCGGCGCTGCCGGTGGCACCGGGGCCGAGCGCCTCGGCGTCGGGATTGCGCGCGACGACGTGGACGCGCGCGCCCTCCGCGAGCAGCGTCTCCGCGACCGCGCGGCCCAGCCCGCGGCTCGCGCCGCAGACGACGAACAGCTTTCCCTCCACCTCCAGG
The DNA here is from genome assembly GCA_035546715.1 of Gaiellaceae bacterium. GTDB lineage: Bacteria > Actinomycetota > Thermoleophilia > Gaiellales > Gaiellaceae > PALSA-600. The sequence goes on from DASZWI010000049.1 coordinate 13,249, forward strand.
TTCACGCGACTCCTCCCTCCTCGATCCGCAGACGCGCGCTCGACGGCTCGAGGCCGACCCACCGCAGCACGTCGTCGAGCTCCTGCGCGGCGCGGGGATCGATCCCGCGCGGATGAAGGCGGCTCGCGGCGCCGGCAAGCGCGCCACGGCGCCGCAGGACCTCCTTGCGGATCGCGAGCCCGATTCCCGTCTGGGCCTCGAACTGGATCAGCGGCAGGAAGCGGTTGAAGACGCGACCCGCCTCGTCCGCATCGCCTCGCTCGTGCGCGAGCCGTACAGCGGCGAGGATCTCGGGAAACGCGAACCCGGTCATCGTCCCGCTGGCGCCGCGGCGGAGCTCCCACAGAGCCGACACTCCGCCCAGCCCTCCGAACACGGGCACGTCCGAGACGAGCTCCAGGAGGCGGCCGATCTTCTCGGGCGTCGGCGGATCCTCGAGCTTGATCGCCGCCGCGCCCGAGGCCTCGCAGGCGGCGGCGATCACCCGGGGCGACATGACGACGCCGTAGGCGCGCGGCTCGTCCTGGAGGACGATCGGCGTGCGGCTGCGCTCGGCAACGGACGCGAAGAACGCGGGGATGCCGTCGATGTTCGAGGTCATCGGCGGCGGTGCCACCATCGCCGCGACGGCGCCCAGCTCGGCGGCCTCGACGGCGAGCTCCGCGGCGGCGACGTCTCCGCCCGCGACGCAGCCGACGACGACCGGCACGCGGCCCGCCACCTCGTCCAGCATCGCCTCGAGCAGCGCCCGCCGCTCGGCCGGCGTGAGCAGCGCCACCTCGCTCATCACCCCCATGACCGTGAGCCCGTCGACGCCCCAGCCGATCACGGTGTCGACCAGCCGCCGCTGGGCGTCGAGGTCGATCCGGTGCTCGTCCGTGAACGCCGTCGGGACGACGAACCACGTGCCGTGCAAGGTGGTGCTCACGGGCGCCGCAGCTCGCGGATCTCGAGGGTCTCCGGGTCGAGCACGACGCCGTAGTCGCGCGTGGCGCCCTCGACGGTCACGTAGCCGTCGATCACGTCCTCGCGTACGCGCTCGGGGTCGCGCTCGAACGGCTGGCCGAAGCCGCCGCCGCCGCCCGTCTCCACCCGGAAGGTCGCCCCGGGCTCGAGCGGCAGCGCGTTCACCTTGAGCAGGTGCCGCTCGCCCGGGCGACCCTCGTCGACGACCACGTCCGGAGGGGCGCCGTCCCCGCCGCCGAACAGGCCCCAGCCGGGCGTCACCGAGCGCTCGAACCAGAGCGAGAGCCGGCTGGGCCCCTGGAGCTCGAACTCGCGGTGCACGCCGCAGCCGCCGCGGAAGCGCCCCGGCCCGCCCGTGTCCGGCCGGAAGCCGTAGCGGCGGATCACCACCGGCCACTTCGTCTCGGCGACCTCGACCGGGTAGTCCTTGAAGGCGCCGTTGACGGCGTTGATGAGCCCGTCCGAGCCGTCGCCGCCCTCGAAGCCGCCCCAGCCGCCCGGATGCGGGGCGTTCATCAGGTAGGCGGCGCCGCCGTGGCGCGGGTCGGTGCCCGACAGGTAGACGACCATGGAGTCGCCGTAGTGCGCGCCGGCGGCGGCGTCGGGCAGGGCGGGTGAGAGGGCCTTCACGATCAGGTCGATCAGCAGGCCGCACGGGGTGAAGTACCACTGACAGGCGGCGGGCTCCTCGGCCGAGAAGATCGTCCGCGGCGGCACCTGCACCGTCAGCGTCCGGAAGGTGCCCCCGTCGACCGGCCGCTCGGGGTGGATCAGGAGCTTGAACGCCACCCGGACGGCCGAGATCGCCTGGGCGAGGCCCCCGTTGACCGGGCCCTCGGTCATCGGCGCCGAGCCGGCGAGGTCGATGGTCATCCGGTCGCCGTCGACCTCGACGCGCACCTTCACCGGCAGGGGGCCATGCCCGAGCCCGTCGTCGTCCAGCGATCCCTCCGCCGTGTAGATCCCGTCGGGAAGCGCCGAGACCGCCGCCCGCTCGAGCTCCTCCGACTGGCGGTAGATCTCGGTGCGCGCGGCGGAGTACGTCTCGTAGCCGAACCGGTCGAGGATCGCCCGGAACCGCGCCTCGCCGGTTCGGCAGGCGGCGATCTGCGCGTTCATGTCGCCGATCGTCGAATAGCCGAAGCGACCGTTGCGCCGCAGGAGGTCGAGGATGTCCTCGCGCGGCTCGCCCCGCTCGTAGAGCCGGGTCGGCGCGAAGCGCACGCCCTCCTGGTAGATCTCGCGCGAGTCCATCGAGCCGCCCGGATCCTTGCCGCCCACGTCCAGCCAGTGGGCGCGTGTCGCCGAGAAGCCGACGAGCCGGTCGTCCCAGAAGATCGGGGCGAAGATCGTCGCGTCGTTCAGGTGCGTGCCCGTCATGTACGAGTCGTTGACGTAGAAGACGTCGCCGGGCCGGAACGCCTCCCATCCGAGCAGGTCGACGGTCAGCTTCACGCACACCTCGAGATTGCCGAGGAAGAGCGGCACCCCGAGCGACTGCCCGAGCACGCCCCCTTCCTCGTCGAGGATCGCGACGGCGCAGTCCTTGCCCTCGTAGATGATCGGCGAGTACGACGAGCGGATCAGCGTCGCGTTCATGTCCTCGGCGCAGGAGACGAACGCGTTCCGGATGATCTCCGTGGTGATCGGGTCGGCCACGATCGGCTCGACGCTCATGCGACCTCCCTCCCGATCAGCAGGTTGCCGTGGTCGTCGACCTTCGCCGCGTAGCCGGGCGGAACGACGGTCGTCGCCGACAGCTCCTCGACGATGATCGGGCCTCGGTGCGACCAGCCGGCCGGAAGCAGTTCGCGTGCGAGCACCGCCGTGTCGTGCTGCTCGCCCCCGAAGACGACCGGGCGTCGCCCGAGGACGAGATCGGCGCTCCCGTCGGGCGAGCGGAACGGCGCGGGGCGGCCGCCCAGCCGGCCCATCGCGGCGAGGCGCAGGTTGACGAGCTCCACCTGCTCGCCCGGGGCGGCATGCCCGTAGCGGACGGCATGCGCCTCGTGGAACGAAGCCTCGATCTCCGCCAGGTCGACACGACCGCCGACCGTGACGGCGACGGTGTACTCCTGGCCGACGTAGCGCATATCGGCGCTGCGCACGGCGTAGCGGGCCGCCTCCTCGACGCCCTCGGCGGCGAGCAACCGGGCCGCTTCCTCCTCCAGCTCGCCGTACACGGACGCCACCGCGTCCGCGGTCGTGGCCGCGAGCGGCGAGAAGAAGCTCCGCACCACGTCGTGGCGCATGTCCGTCTGGAGCATCCCCCAGGCCGAGAAGGTGCCGGGGCTCCACGGCACGACGACCTCGGCGATGTCGAGCTCCTCCGCGAGCCAGACGGCGTGCATCGGGCCGGCGCCGCCGAACGCCACCAGCGAGTACTCGCGTGGATCGATGCCCTGCCTCACCGTGATCGTCCGCATCGCGTCCGCCATCTTGGCGTTGACGATCTGGAGGATCCCCTCGGCGAACGACGTGTCGTCGAGCCCGAGCTGCGCGCCCACCGAGCGAAGAGCCCGCGCGGACGCGTCGGTGTCGAGGCTCATCCGGCCGCCGAGGAAGTGGTGCGGGTCGAGTCGGCCGAGGAAGAGGTTGGCGTCGGTGACCGTCGGCTCGGTTCCGCCGCGGCCGTAACAGGCAGGCCCCGGGTCGGCCCCGGCGGACTGCGGCCCGACCCGCAGCCCGCCCGCCTCGAGCCAGGCGAGCGAGCCGCCACCCGCGCCGATCGTGTGGATGTCGACGAGGGAGAGGAGGACCGGCAGCCCCTCGAGCTCCGCCTCGGTCGAGACGCTGGGGCTGCCCCCGACGATGAGGCTGAGGTCGAACGACGTGCCGCCCATGTCGACGCAGAGCAGGTTCGGCCGTCCCGTCGCCCGGGCCAGCGCCGCCCCGCCGATCGTGCCGCCCACCGGGCCCGAGAGGAGCGTCTGGATCGGCTGGTCCCGCGCCGTCCGCGCCGTCGTCACGCCGCCGTTCGACTGCATCACGTAGAGGGTCGGGGAGACGTCGCGCTCGTCGAGCTCCTTCTGGAGGGCGTCGAGGTAGCGCTCGACCGGAGGGGCGATGTACGCGTTGAGAACCGCGGAGGAGCTGCGCTCGTACTCGCGCCATTCGCGGGCGATCTCGTGCGAGAGCGTCACCGACAGGTCGGGGCAGGCGCGCACGAGCGCGTCCCGCACGCGGAGCTCGTGCTCGGGGTTCACGTACGAGTGCACCAGGCACACGGCGACGGCGGCGATCCCCTCGGCCTGGATCCGTTGGATGACAGGGTCGAGGCTCGACTCGTCGAGCGGGATCTCGACGGAGCCGTCCCAGCGCAGGCGCTCGCGCACCTCGAGCACGTCCCGCCGCGGCACGAGCCGCTGCGGCTTGCGGTAGCGCAGCGTGTACAGCTCCTTCCGGTCGTGGCGGGCGATCGAGTAGGCGTCGCGGAGCCCTTCCGTCATCAGCAGCAGGACCCGCGTGCCCTTGCGCTCGAGGAACGCGTTGAGGCCGACCGTCGTCCCGTGGACGATGAAGTCGATCGCCGTGAGGTCGGGGACGAACGACTCGAGTCCGTGGATCACCCCGTCGGCGGGGTTGCCGGGCGTCGAGAGCACCTTGCCGGGATAGGTGCGCTGCTCGTCCTCGACGACGACGAGGTCGGTGAACGTCCCGCCGATGTCCATGGCGACGCGATACGTCACCGCCGCGACCTCCTCGCCCAGGCGTCGACCGACACGGCGGCGGCCAGGATCACGCCCTTGATCACGTACTGCCATTGGGTCGAGGTGCCGAGCAGGTTGAAGCCGTTGCCGATCATCAGCAGGAAGAAGGCTCCGAGCACGCTGCGCCAGATGGCGCCCTCGCCGCCGAGGAGGGAGGTTCCGCCCAGGACGATCGCCGTGATGACGTCGAACTCGATCCCGGTGTTCGCGTTCCACTGCGCGGTCGAGACCTCGGAGACGAGGATCACGCCCGCAATGCCGCCCGAGAGCCCCGACACGGCGAAGGTCGCCGCCCGCACGACGTTGACGCGCACCCCCGACAGGCGGGCCGCCTCGGCGCTGCCGCCGACGGCGTACGCGTAGCGGCCGAAGGGCGTCGCCGTGAGCAGGAAGCCGGCGCCGAGCGCGAACGCGATCCAGACGAACACGGGATACCCGATGCCGAAGGCGGTGCCGAGGCCGAGCGTCGTGAAGCGGTTCCCGTCGACCGAGACCAGGTTCCCGCCGGTCATCACCTGCGAGACGCCGTTGACGATGATCGACGTGGCGAGCGTCGCGATGAAGGCGTTCACGCGTCCGAGGGTGATCAGCAGGCCGTTGCCGACCCCGACCAGCAGCCCGGCGAGGGCGGCGCAGATGAGCGCGGCCCACAGGCCCATACCGGTGCCCACGAACATCTTCGCCGCGCAGATGCCTGCGAACGCGGAGACCGCCCCCACCGACAGGTCGAAGCCCCCGGCGATGAAGACGAGCGTGCCGCCCACGGCCATGATCCCGACCGGCGCCGTCTGGAACGCGAGGTTCTTGAGGTTCGCCCAGCTCAGGAAGAACGGGCTCGTGATCGACAGCGTCACGAAGACGGCGACGAAGGCGACGACGACCCCGTAGTCCCTGACGATCCTCAGGTCCGGCAGCCTGCTCCGGCCGACCGGCAGCGGCGTCGCCCGCTCCACGCTCATCGACCTGCCTCCAGCGGGACGCTCATCCTTCTGCTCCAGCCTCGGTCGCGTCCGCTGCGAACGCCGCGTGCAGCACTGCGTCTTCGTTCATCGACCGGCGGTCGAACTCGGCGACGATCCGGCCACCGCGCATGACGAGGACGCGGTGCGCCAGGCCGAGCACCTCCTCGTGCTCCGACGAGATCAGCACGACAGCCATCCCGTCGGCGGCGAGCGAGTGGATCAGCTCGTAGATCGCCTGCTTCGCGCCGACGTCGACGCCGCGCGTCGGCTCGTCGGCGATCAGCACGCGCGGCTGCCTGAACAGCCACTTCGCGAACAGCACCTTCTGCTGGTTGCCGCCCGAGAGGGTCGCGACGCTGGCCGACCCGGACGCGGCGCGCACGTCCACGCGGCGCATCAGCTCACCCGCGCGGCGACGCTCCTCACGCCGCGAGATCAGCGGGCCGGTGGTCAGCTCCGACAGGTGCGGCAACGAGATGTTGTCGACGATCGACCGGAGCATCAGCAAGCCGTGCGCCTTTCGATCCTCGGGCAGCATCGCGATCCGCTTGCGAACGGCGTCGCGCGGCGAGCGGATGCGCACCGGGGCGCCATCCAGCGCGATCGTCCCGGCGTCCGGGCGGTCGGCGCCGAAGATGCCACGGGCCACCTCGGAGCGTCCGCTGCCGATCAGCCCCGCGAGGCCGACGATCTCCCCCGCCCGCACGTCGAACGAGACGTCCGAGACGATGCCGGCGCTCGCCAGGCCCTCGACGGAGAGGACGACGGGAGCATCGGGCGCCGGCTCCGCCTTGGGCGGGAAGGTCAGCTCGAGCGAGCGGCCGAGCATCGCCTGCACGAGCGTCTCGGCCGTCTCCGAGCTCGCCGGGGCGGTGCGGACGTGCCGGCCGTCCCGCAGCACGGTGATCGTGTCGACGAGGGCGAGGATCTCGTCGAGGAAGTGAGAGACGTAGATGACGGTGGTGCCGCCGTCGCGCAAGCGGCGCGTCGTCGCGAAGAGACGCTCCGTCTCGTCGGCGGAGAGCGCCGAGGTGGGCTCGTCCATCACGACGAGGCGGACGTCGCGCGCGAGCGCCCGCAGGATCTCCGCCTTCTGCTGCTCGGCCACGCGCAGGGATCGGGGGTAGAGGTCAGGCTCGAGGTCGATCTGCGCCTGGTCGACGAGCTCGTCGTAGCGGCGGCGCATCGCCCTCCGCTGGAGCACGCCGCCCCGGCGCGGCTCGATGCCGAGGAAGACGTTCTCGAGCACCGTGCGGTGAGGCACGAGCGTCGGCTCCTGCGCGATGATCGTCAGGCCGTCTGCGAGCGCATCGCGCGGCGAGCGGTAGTCCACCCGCCGACCGTTCACCAGCAGCTCGCCGGCGTCGGGCCGGTGGACACCCGCGACGATCTTGCCGAGGGTCGACTTCCCGGCGCCGTTCTCTCCGACGAGCGCGTGGATCGTGCCGGCCTGGACGGCGACGCTGACGTCGGTCAGCGCGTGCACGGCGCCGAAGCTCTTGCCGATCCCCCGTAGCTCGACATGCGGGACTGCCGCGACGCCGGTCATCCGACCTCTCCCAGAACGCCCGCGTCGAGACGGGGGTGCCGCACGACGGCCAGGCCCTGCTTGAACACGCCGCGGACGACGCCGGGCTCGTGGAAGCAGGACAGGTCGCCGGGATCGTCGTCGAGCACGAGCGCGTCGAACACGTAGCCCGGCGCGATGCGGCCGTAGGTGTCGTCGACTCCGCACAGCTCGGCGCCCCCGCTCGTCGCAGCGAGGAGCGCCTCGGCGGGGGTCAATCCCGCCTCTCGCATCAGGGCGAGCTCCTCGAGGTTCCGGCCGTGCTGGCGCCGGGTGATGTAGTCGGTGCCGCTCGCGAGGCGCACGCCGTACTCCTTCGCGATGCGGACGCAGGCGCCGACCTCGAGACCGAGCGACAGCACCTTCTCGCACTGGGCTGGACTGAACGAGCCCTCCTGGGCGAAGCGGAGGCAGTCGCGCATGGCCGCCAGGGTCGGCACGAGCCAGCAGCCGCGCTCCGCCATCAGCGCCGCCTGCTCCTCGGTGAGGAACCCCCCGTGCTCGATCGAGCGCGCGCCGGCCTCGACCGCGTTCGTCAGGCCGTCGCCCCCGTAGGCGTGCGCCGCGACGGGCCGGCTCCGCCGGCGCGCCTCGCTGACCGCGACGGCGATCTCGTCGGGGGTGAACTCGGCGACGAGGGGCTGGTCGAAGTCGGACACGAGACCGCCTGTCGTCGCGAGCTTGATCCAGTCGGCGCCCGCCCTCAGCAGCTCGCGGACGGCCCGCCGCATCGCCTCGACGCCGTCGACGACGATGGGCGGCCGGCCGGGATAGTCGAGCGACAGCGGCGAGAGCTCGAGGCCGGCGCCGGCCAGGAAGCCGTCGCCGTGCCCGCCGGTCGGCGACAGCATCACGACGGAGGTCTGGATGCGCGGTCCGGGGACGTACCCGCGGGCGATCGCGTCGCGGACTCCCCGGTCGAGGCCGCCGAGATCGCGGACGAAGGTCACCCCGGCCTCGAGCGTGAGGCGCGCGTTGCGAGCCGCTTCGAGCACACCCTGGCTCAACGGCGTCGAAAGCGCTTCGAGCGCGTCCGCGGTCGACATCGTCAGGTGGTCGTGGCAGTCGAAGACGCCCGGCAGCAGGAACAGGCCGGAGGCGTCATACGACGGCGCGTCGGTGGGGGCGTCGGCGCGCACGGCGGTGACGATGCCGTCCTCGACGACCACGTCGAGCGGCCCCGAGAACTCGCCGGCACTGTCGAGGACGTTGGCCTGTCGCAGGCAGAAGCGGCTCATGCCTCGAGCTCCTGGGACACGTCCGGCACGGGAACGGGCTCGCTGTACTCGTAGGCGCTGTGCGTCAGGTGGTGCATCAGCGCGGCGAAGGCAGCGTCGGCGTCCCGCGCCTCGATCGCGCGGAGGATCGTCTCGTGCTCGGCAGCCACCTGCACGAGCACCTCGGCCGGGCGGCGCGTGCCGAGCCGCGCCACGCGCACGAACTCACGCAGCTGGCGCAGGAAGCGCTCGAGCAGCGGCAGCCCGGCGCCGGCCGCGATCGCCAGGTGGAACTGCTCGTCGAGATCGATGAAGTCGTCCTCGAGCCCGTCGCTCGCCGCGCGCTGCTGGCGGCGCAGGTTGAGGTGGAGCTGGTCGATCGCCTCCACGCTCATCAGCTCGCAGGCGCGGCGCACGGACACCCCTTCGAGGGCCTGCCGCAGCACGAGGATCTCCGCTCGATGCTCTGGCGTAAAGCCGCGGACCGTGAGTTGGCGGCGGTGTCCGACCTGGAGCAGGCCTTCCTGGAGCAGCTGCGAGAGCGCGTGCCTGACCGGGGTGCGGGAGCTGCCGATCGCCGCGGCGATCTCCTCCTCGACCAACAACGTGCCGACGGGGATGCTGCCGTCGAGGATGCCCTCCCGGACGTACGCGTAGGCGCGCTCGGTGAGGCGGCCACGGCCGGCCCGTTCGCTCATGCCGCCGTCCGATCCCGGCCGAGCATTCGCGCGAGCCGCTCCATGCCCGTCTCGATCGCCACGTCGGGCGCGGCGAGCGAGACGCGCACGAACCCCTCGCCGGACGGGCCGAACGCGTCGCCCGGCACCACCGCCACGCCGTGCAGGCGCAGCAGCCCCGCAGCGACGTCGGTCGAACGCTCGCCCGACGTCGAGACGTCGACCATCACGTAGAACGCGCCGCGTGGCCGCACGTACGAGATCCCGGCACCGTCCAGTGCGGCGAGCGCGAGGTCGCGCCGGCGCCGGTACGCGCCGCGCATCGCCACCACTGCGTCCTGAGGGCCGGTGAGGGCGGCCTCGGCGCCGAGCTGGACGGGCGTTGCCGGGCACGAGAGGATCGCCTCCTGCGCTCGCGCCACCTGGCCCGCCGCAGCCGGGGCCGCGACGACGAATCCGACGCGCCAGCCCGTCATGGCGTAGGTCTTCGAGAAGGAGCGGACGGTGACGACGCTGTCCGGGTCGGGCGAGACGACCGCGGCCGGAACGTGGGGCCTGTCGTAGGCGAACGCGTCGTAGCACTCGTCGGCGATCAGCCACAGCCCGCGTTCGGCGGCAAGCGCGGCGAGCGCGGCGAGCGACTCGCCCGGCCAGACCGCACCTGTCGGGTTTGCGGGAGTGTTGACGACGATTGCGCGTGTCCGCGGCCCGACCGCCGCCGAGACGGAATCGAGGTTCGGCTCGAACCCGCGAGAGCGGTCGAGCGCATAGTGCCGCGGCGACACTCCGGCGGCGGCGCACATCCCGACCAGGTTCGACCAGCCGGGGTCGGGCAGCAGCACCTCGTCTCCGTCGTCGAGCAGCGCGAGCAGGGTGCAGAAGATGCCGCCGGCCGCGCCGACGCTCACGACCACCTCGTCAGGGGCGCACACGGATCCGCGTTCCAGCGAGAGGCGCTCCGCGATCGCAGACCTGAGCGAGGGGAGGCCCGCAGCCGGGCCGTAGTGGGTGTGGCCGGCGGCCGCGGCCGCGCGGACGGCGTCGGCGACGTGATCCGGCGTCGGGAAGTCGGGATCGCCGATATCGAGGCGGATCGCGCCGGGCGTGGACCGCGCGGCGTCGGCCACGGCGCGGATGCCGGAGCGCGGCAAGCGCGCGGCGCGCGTGCTCGTCGTCGTGCGGGTCATCGTGCGAGCAGGTTCCTCATGAGGAAGAGCACGTTCGCAGGCCGCTCGGCCAGCCTCCGCATGAGATACGGGTACCAGTCGGGGCCGTACGGCGTCGCCACGAGGACGGAGAGGCCGCGCCCCGCCAGCTCGCGCTGCAGCTGCGGGCGGACGCCGTACAGCATCTGGAGCTGGAACCGATCGCGAGCCAGACCGATCCGCTCGACCGTCTGGAGCGCGTGCCCGATCAGCGCCTCGTCGTGGGTCGCGACGGCGACGAACGAGCAGGCGCCGAGCATCTTGTCGAGCAGGCGCGCGTAGGCGCGGTCGACGTCGGCCTTCGCCGGATAGGCGCGGTCTGCCGGCTCCAGGTACGCGCCCTTGACGAGCCGCAGGTTCGGCCGCAGGTCGAGCAGCGACTCGAGGTCGGCCTCGGTGCGGTAGAGGTACGCTTGGAGCACCGTGCCGACGTTCTCGTGGCCGGCCTCGCGCAGCCGGCGATAGATGCGCAGGGTCGCATCGACCCGCGCCGACTCCTCCATGTCGATCCGGACGAAGTTCCCGAGCTCGGCCGCGCGGCGGACGAGCCGTTCGACCGCCGCACACGCGACCTCCTCGCCGCGGTCGAGCCCGAGGTGGGTCAGCTTGAGCGCGATGTTCGTCCGCAGTCCCTCGTCGGCGATCCGCGCCATGACCTCCTCGTAGGTCGCGACCACCCGTTCGGCCGCCGCGGCGTCGTCGACGTGCTCCCCGAGCAGCGTGGTGTTCGTGAGCAGGCCCGCGTCGTTCAGGCTGCGGAGCACCGGGACCGCCTCGTCGAAGGTCTCGCCGGCCACGAAGCGCGCGCCGCCCAGGCGCATCCCGTAGCGGTTCACGAGCCGGCGGATCGCCGGGCTGGCGGCTGCGGCGAGGATCGCCCGGCGAAGGAGGCTGTTGACGGTCGGACGGTTCACGTGAGTCGGCGACGGGGCGGGCGCGCACCGCCCGCCCCGTCCGTTACCTGCCTACGAGTGGAACTCCGGATTGAACTTCGCGATGTTCGCCTTGGTCCCGAGAGGGCCGATGGGGCTCTCCGACAGCGGATCGAGCGAGATGCCGGTGCGCTTGCTGCCGTTCACGGCCTTGATCAGGAGGCTCGTGACCGTACGGCCCTCGGTCCGCGGGAGGTACACCATGCAGCCGGTCTGCTTGCCCTGGAGGATCAGCTGCTTGGCCTCGAAGGTGCACCCGTTGCCGTACATCTTGATCCCTGACTTGCCGGCGGCCGCCTCGGCGCGGACAGCGCCCGCGATCATCTGGTCGCCCGACGAGACGATCACGTTCAGGTTCGGGTGCGCCTGCAGGACGTTCTGGGTCGCGGTGAGCGCGGGCGCCGCGAGGTAGCCGCCCGCCTGGGTCGCCACGATCTTGATGTTCTTGTCCTTGCTGATCACCGACTTGAGGCCGGCCGTGCGGGCCTGCTCGAGCGGCAGCGTCGGGAGGCCGGGCATCCAGAACACCTCGCACGAGCTGATGCCCTTGCAGCCCTGCTCGACGAGCTTGCCGAGAAGCTGGCCGTTCCTGAAGAAGCCGACGCCGTCGAAGACGACCTGGCCCGGGATCTGGACCTTCGTCTGCCGCACGTCGGGTCCGCACGGGACGAGGACGCAGCCGACCTTCACGCCCTGCGAGATCGCCTTCTTGATCGTCTGGGTCAGCGGCCCCCCGTCGTTCGGGTAGACGAGCCAGGCGTCGTACTTCTTCGAGACGAGCGCGTCGCGCAGCTCGCCGAGCTGCTTGTTCGTGTTGAACTGCCCGTCGAAGATCGTCAGCTTGACGTTGCCCGCCTTCTTCGCGGCGTCCTGCGCGCCGAGCCGAGTCGCCTCCGCGTACGTGTTGGCAGCCGATGCGAGGAAGACCGCGATGTTGATCGTCTTCTTCGTCTTCGCCGGCGTCCTCTGAGTCTGCGCTCCGCCAGAGGCGGTCGCGACCACGACCGCGGCCACCGCGATGGCCGACAGAGACGCCGCCGCGAGGACAGCGAGCCTCTTCATGTGTCTCCTCCTTACCGCGCGGGGTTGGATGTATCCCTGCCACAGCTTGGGATACATGTCGG
>DASZWI010000050.1:0-5617 GCA_035546715.1 Gaiellaceae bacterium
GCTCGCCACGCTCGAGACGAACCTCGACAAGTTCCTCGTCGCGGTGCGCCGCGGCCGCGAGCGGCTGCACGAGCGCTCGCAGGAGTCGGTCGTCGCCGGCATCGGGCCGGTCGACATCGACGCCAACGGCTCGAGCTACTAATCCCGGGCGCTCACGAGCGTGTCGCCGGTCCTGCCGGTGCGGGACCTCGAGCGCACGGTCGCCTTCTATCGCGACCTGCTCGCTCGACGACGTCCGCTCCGTCTCCGCCGAGGTGCAGGAGCGGGGCTGCCCGATCCACACTCGCTCCACGCGAAAGCGCACGGCCTTCTCGAGCTCGGGGTGACCGCTCCGGCCGGGTACGACATCGCGTTCGGCGAGCCCCTCTCCCGACGCCGGGGGCAGGCCTCGGCCCGTGCTGCCTGTGGATCGATTGTCAGGCTTTCGTGACGAAGGACGACTTGCGTCCGGGCGACCTCCAATTACCTCTACCTCAACGGGACGCGGCTCGACGAGCGCGCCGAGGGGTACCCTGGAGCCATGACGAGCTTCAGCCTCAGGCAGGTGAAGCTCCGTCCGGGCGAGCAGTACCGCGACCGCATCACGGTCGAGCTGCCGGCGTTCGAGTTCGGCGGCGAGCGGTACGTGCCCGTGCCCGAGGAGGTGCCTGCCGACTTCGAGGTGACGCGCGCGAACACCGGGACGGTGTTCTCGCTGTCGTTCACGGCCCGCCTGCACGGTCCCTGCTACCGCTGCCTCGGCGACGCGGTGCTGAACGTGCCGATCCAGGCGCGCGAGTACCAGGCGAACGAGCCCGCAGGCGACGCGGAGCTGACGACGCCCTACCTCGAGAACGACAACCTCGACCTGTCGGCGATGGCGCGCGACGCGGTCGCGCTCGCCCTCCCCGAGACGATCCTCTGCCGCCCGGACTGCGCCGGCATCTGCGCCGAGTGCGGCAAGAACCTGAACGAGGAGCCGCACGTCCACGAGGAGGCCGTCGGCGACCCCCGCTGGGCCGCCCTCGAGGCGCTGCGGGACGAGAGCTAGATCGAGCCCTACGCCTCGGCCGGGTCAGGGCCGCGGCGCTCCATCAGGGTCACGTTGCGCCACGCGCCCCGCTTTTGCGCAAGCCGCTCCCGGATCCCGACGATGCGGAACCCGCACGACGCGTGCAGGGCCACCGACGCGTCGTTGCCGTCGAGGATCCCGGCCTGGATCGTCCAGATGCCGGCCTCGTCGGCGCGGCGGCAGAGCTCCGTCAGCAGCGCCCGGCCGACGCCGTGGCCCCGCGCGGCCCGGGCGACGTAGATCGAGTTCTCGGTCACGCCGCGGTAGCACGCCCGCTGCGACACGGGGCCGAGCGTCGCCCAGCCGACGAGCTCGCCCGCGTCGTCGCGTGCCGCCAGCCGAGGCGCCGGCAGGTACTTGGCGTCCCACTCCTCCCACGACGGCACGACTTCCTCGAACGTGCCCACGTCGAGGCCCTCCTCGTAGATCGCCGCGGCGGCGGGCCAGTCCTCGGGGCGGAGGTCGTCGATCACCACGCCACGAGACTACGCACCGAGTTCCAACGTCCGCGAGATTTCGAGCCGCTCGAGGAAGCGCCTGTCGTGTGTGACGACCACGAGGGTGCCGTCGTACCCCTCGAGCGCACCTTCCAGCTGCTCGATCGCCTCCAGGTCGAGGTGGTTGGTCGGCTCGTCGAGCACGAGGCAGTTGACACCGCGCGACTGGAGCAGCGCCAGCGTCGCGCGGGTGCGCTCACCGGGAGAGAGCGAGGCTGCTTGGCGCACCACATCGTCGGCGCCGAGGGCGAACTTCGCGAGCAGCGTGCGCGCTGCAGCCCGTGGGAGCCCCGCGGCCTCGCCGAACCGGTCGAGCAGCGAGCCGTCGCCGGCGAACGCCGCCCGGTCCTGGTCGAGGTCGCCGAACACCGTCCCGCGGCCGACCCGACGGATGCCGGAGGCGAGCGGCACCCTCCCGAGCAGGGCGCCGATGAGCGTGCTCTTGCCGGCGCCGTTCGGTCCGAGGACGGCGAGACGGTCGCCGGCGCGGAGGTCGAGGTCGACCGGGCCGAGCCGGAACGAACCGCGCTCGACCACGGCGCCGGCGAGCATGACCACCTCGTCGCCGCTCCGCGTCGCGACGCGCAGGTCGAGCTGGAGCCGCCACGGCGTCCACGGCTTCTCGACCTCCTCCAAGGTGTCGAGCAGCCGTTCGGCCTGCCGAACCTTGCCGCGGAGGGCGTTCGTCGCCCGCCGGTCCGAGCCGCCTGTCTGCCGGGCGAGCTTGTGCTCGCCGCCGAGCGTGTGCGCCTGCCGGCGCCGGTCGGCGAGCAGGGCCGAGTACCGGCCTCGCTCGTCGACGTAGTCGGCGTAGGCGCGCTCGTGCTCGTTGCGCGCGCGCTCACGTGCGGTCTCGTAGTCGCTCCACGTCCCCGCGTACTCGCTCACCCGGCGCGTCTCCGCCTCGAACTCGACGACTCGGTTGACGGTGCGATCGAGGAACGCCCGGTCGTGGGAGACGAGCACGACCCCGGCCGCGAGTCCGTCGAGGAAGCGCTCGAGCCGCCCGAGGCCGGCGAAGTCGAGGTTATTCGTCGGTTCGTCGAGCAGGAAGACGTCGAAGCGGGCGAGCAGGATCGCGGCGAGCGAGACGCGTGCCGCCTCGCCGCCCGAGAGGCCGGCCACCTCGTCCTCCTCGCGGCCGACGAGGCCGACATCGGCCAGGACGCCCCGTGCCCGCCCGTCGAAGTCGTCCCCGCCGAGGACGAGGAAGCGGTCGAGCGCGTCGCTGTACTCCTGGGCAAGCTCCGGCTCGGCGGCGAGCCGTGCGGCGAGGGCGTCCATCTCCGTCTCGGCTGCCGCGAGGCCCACGCGACGGCCGAGATAGCCGAGGACGGTCTCGCCCGGACGGGGGGTGGGCTCCTGCGGCAGGTAGCCGACGGGGCCGGAGCGGACGATCGTGCCGCGGTCGGGCTCTTCGAGCCCGGCGAGCAGCCGGAGCAGGGTCGACTTGCCGATCCCGTTCGGGCCGACGATGCCGATGCGGTCGCCCGGCGCGACCGTCAGCGACACGCCGTGCAGCACCTGGACGGCGGCGTATCCCTTCGAGATGTCACGTGCAGACAGCGAGCCCGGCAACGGGGCCTCCTTCGGTCGACGTCGTCGCTCGACGCACCGACGGTGTGGAGCGGGCGGTGATGACCTAGGAGGCGCGCATAGGTGGAGCCCGGAGGCTCGTCCTGGAGTGTAGTGGAAGCGCGTGCCACGTCCCCCAACCTGGTCCCCGAGGGCCCGCCTGCGAAGGCCGACGAACGGCGTCCGATGGAAGGGACCCGGTTGTCCGTGGATTGTCCGTGACACTTCTGTAACCCTGGTCTGACCAGGAAATCGGCCCTTGCGGACGCGTCCGCGGAAGACGGGTTTCCGCACAACCAAGCCGGTCGCTGGAGCTGTGGATCGTTCGTCACGCTTCTGTGACCCTGGTCTGACCACGGAACTGGCCCGCGCGGACGCGTCTGCGCAGGACACCCGGGGGTCGGAACGCGGATTCCCGGCCGCTTCGGCTAGACTGCGCCCGCTCATGGCAGTCCCGAAGCGGAAAACGTCCAAGGCCCGGCGCGACCAGCGGCGTGCGCAGCACAAGATCGACGCCCCGCGCGTCAACAGCTGCCCGCAGTGCGGGTCGCCCAAGCTCCCCCATCGCGTCTGCCCGACCTGCGGCACCTACAAGGGCCGCGAGGTCGAGCCGCTCCGCTTCAACGCTCCGTAGCCCGTGCGCGTCGCCGTCGACGCGCTCGGAGGGGATCGCGCGCCGGAGGAGGTCGTCGCCGGCGCGGTGGAGGCTGCCCGCGACGGGATCGAGGTGACCCTGTTCGGCCCGGCCGGGCTCGATACGGGGGGTCTGCCCCTCGTCGAGACGACCGAGCGGATCGAGATGGCCGAGAAGCCGGCCGAGGCGGTGCGCGCCAAGCCCGACTCGAGCCTCGTTGCCGCCGTCCGCGCCGTCGGCGACGGGACGGCGGACGCGACCGTGTCCGCCGGGAACACCGGCGCGATGCTCGCCGCCGGACTGCTCCACCTGCGCCGCCTGCCGGGCGTGCAGCGTCCCGCGATCGCCGTCCCCATCCCGACCCGCAGCGGCCCGTCGGTGCTGCTCGACGCGGGCGCGAACGCCGACGCGCGGCCCGAGCACCTCGTCCAGTTCGCCCACATGGGCTCGGTGTTCAGCCGGGAGATCCTCGGCGTCGACGAGCCCGAGGTGCGCCTCCTGTCGATCGGCGAGGAGGACGAGAAGGGCAACCAGCTCACGCTCGAGGCGCACCGGCTCCTGCGCGAGGAGCCGGCGATCGCGTTCGCCGGCAACGCCGAGAGCCGCGACCTGCTGCGCGGGGCGGCCGACGTCGTCGTCGCCGACGGCTTCACCGGCAACGTCGCCCTCAAGCTGCTCGAGGGGACGATCCGGGAGCTGCTCGACGCCCTGCGCGAGGAGATCACCGCGACGACCCGCGGGAAGCTCGGGGGCCTCCTGATCCGCCCCGCGAGCCGCCGCCTGCGCACGCGGCTCGACCCGGACACCTACGGCGGGGCCTACCTGCTCGGTCTGCGCGGGCTCGCGGTCATCGCGCACGGCAACTCGAGCCGCCGCGCGATCGCGAACGCCATCCGCCTGGCCGCCCGCGGCGCCGAGCACGGCGTCGTCGACCGGCTCGCGGAGCGGCTTCCCGAGCGCGTCCGTGTATGATCGGCCGGTTTTTGCAACCCCCTACGAACTCAATGAGGTGACATGGCAGCGTCGCGTGAAGAGGTCTTCGAGCGCGTCAAGGAAGTCCTGACGGAGCAACTCGGAGTCGACGACGATCAGATCACGGACGAGGCATCGTTCCAGGACGACCTCGACGCCGACTCGCTCGACCTCGTCGAGCTGATCATGGAGCTCGAGGATCAGTTCGGGATCAAGATCTCGGACGAGGACGCCCAGAAGATCACGACCGTCGGCCAGGCAGTCGACTACGTCACGTCCCACCAGTAGGTTCGCGCGACCCTCGCGCGCGAAGCGCGGGGGAACGAACGGTGCGACTCTCGGGACGCTGATCGACGAGCTTCCCGACGGGAGAAAGGCGGCGGTCTTCACGCACGCGTCGTGGGCCGCCGACCGCACCTCGTCCTACGAGCGGCTCGAGTTCCTGGGCGACTCCGTCCTGGAGCTCGCGGTTGCCCGGACGCTGTACGACCGCTTTCCGGAGTTCTCGGAGGGGCGGCTGGCGAAGATCCGCTCGCACGTGGTCTCGCGCGCCAGCTGCGCGGTCGTCGCACAGGGGCTCGGGCTGGGCGAGTCGCTGCGCGCGGCCGCGCCGGACGACCTCCAGACCGACGAGGCCGACCGGCTGTCGACGAACCGCAACGTGCTCGCCGCCCTGCTCGAGGCGGCGCTCGCCGCCGTGTACCTCGAGCACGGCTTCGAGCGGGTCGAGCCGGCGATCGTCGCCGCGTTCGAGTCGCGGATCGAGTACGCGCTGACGAGCCACGTCGATCACAAGACGGAGCTCCAGGAGGCGGTCGCCCGCATCGGGCGGAGCGTGTCCTACGAGGTGATCGACGTCGAAGGGCCGCCGCACGAGCGGACGTTCAC
>DASZWI010000051.1:0-1903 GCA_035546715.1 Gaiellaceae bacterium
CGAGTCGCACGCCCAGGGCGTCGACCCGGTCGGCGCCTGCGTCGGCCCGCGCGGCTCCCGCGTCCGCATGGTCGTCTCCGAGCTCCGCGGCGAGAAGATCGACATCATCCCGTGGAACAACGAGCCGGCCCGGTTCGTCGCCAAGGCGCTGTCGCCGGCCCGCGTCCGCGAGGTCTACCTCGACGACGACGGTCGCGAGGCCACCGTCGTCGTGCCGGACGACCAGCTCGCGCTCGCGATCGGCAAGGAGGGGATGAACGCCCGCCTGGCCGCCCGCCTGACCGGCTGGAAGGTCGACATCGTCTCCGACACCGAGTTCGCGCAGCAGGAGGCCGAGGCGGCCTTCGGAGGCGACGGCGAGGACGGCGAGGACTTCTCGGGCCGGTGCGCCGCGATCCTGTCCAACGGGAAGCGCTGCCCGAACGCCGCGCTCCCCGGCTCGCACTACTGCGGCGTCCCGGCGCACCAGGCGCTCGAGGCGACGCACGCCGAGCGCGTCGCGGAGTCCGAGCCCGAGCTGGAGGCCGAGGCGGAGCTCGCCGACGAGTTCCCGGCCGGCCCCGGGGACGCTCCGGTCGAGGCGACGGTCGACGACGAGCCGGCGGTCTCTCCCGAGGCGGGCCACGTCGAGGACGATCCCGCCGGCGGCGTGCCGATCGATGCGGTGGAAGCGACGGAAGGGAGCGACGCCAGCGCCTGACGCGAGCCCGATCCGGACCTGCGCCGGCTGCGGCCGCAAGGCGCCCCAGGGCGAGCTGCTGCGCTTCCACGCGGAAGACGGCGAGCTGGCTCCGGGGGCCGGGCCGGGGCGCGGGGTCTACACGTGCCGCCGCCTGTCGTGCTTCGAGCGGGCGGTCAGCCGCCGCGCCTTCGCGCGCATCCTGCGGCGGACGGTGCGCGTCGACCCGGATCTCTCCCGTCTCTACACTGGTTGACCGACATGGCGAACGGCAAGCCGAACAGACCGATCAGACCGCGCGGCGGCGGCCCGAAGGGGCGGCGCCGCGTCGTCATCGAGGGCGGCACCGGCCGTCCCGGCACCGGTCAACGGCAGCGCCCCGGCGACCGCCCCGCGGATCGCCAGCCGCGCCAGCCACGCGAGGCGGTCCAGCCGACCGGTCCCGTCACCGTCGAGTCCGGCGTCACGCTGCGCGACTTCTCGCAGGCGCTCGGCGTCGCGATGCCGCAGCTGATCAAGCTGCTGATGGGCCTCGGCACGATGAAGACGGCGACGCAGACGCTGTCCGACGACGAGGTCGAGCTGATCGCGGCCGAGCTCGGACGCGAGGTGACGATCAAGCACGCGGGCGACGACGACGCCGAGCCGGAGGTGTTCGAGGACGACGAGGAGTCGCTCGAGGCACGCCCGCCGGTCGTCACGATCATGGGCCACGTCGACCACGGCAAGACGACGCTGCTCGACGCGATCCGCGAGACGTCGGTCGTCTCGACCGAGGCGGGCGGGATCACGCAGCACATCGGCGCGTACCAGACCGAGATCGACGGCCGGAAGATCACGTTCCTGGACACGCCGGGCCACGAGGCGTTCACCGCCATGCGCGCCCGCGGCGCGAAGGTGACCGACATCGCGGTGCTGGTCGTCGCCGCCGACGACGGCGTCATGCCGCAGACGCGCGAGTCGATCTCGCACGCGCGCGCGGCCGGGGTGCCGATCGTGGTCGCCGTCAACAAGATCGACCTGCCGGACGCGAATCCCGACCGCGTGCTCACCGACCTCGCGACGGAGGGGCTGCAGCCGTCGGACTGGGGCGGCGACGTCGAGGTCGCGCGCGTCTCGGCCAAGCAGGGCATCGGTCTCGACGACCTGCTCGAGCGGATCCTCCTCGTTGGCGACGCGCTCGTCGACCTGCGGGCCAACCCGAACGCCGAGGCGTCGGGGCCG
>DASZWI010000052.1:0-26755 GCA_035546715.1 Gaiellaceae bacterium
CGAAGCGGCTCGACGCCGCCCGCGAGGCGATCGGCGACGCGGAGCTCTTCGTCGACGCGAACGGCGCGTTCACCCCGAAGGAGGCGGTGCGCTGGGCGAGGCGCTACGTCGCCGACTGGGACGTCCGCTGGTTCGAGGAGCCGGTCTCGTCGGCCGACCTCGACGGCCTGCGCTTCGTCCGCGAGCGGTCGCTGCTCGACGTCGCGGCGGGCGAGTACGGGTACACCCTCGCGGACTTCCGCAACCTGGTCGGCAACGTCGACTGCCTGCAGGCCGATGTCACGCGCTGCGGCGGGATCACCGGCCTGCTGCGCGTCAACGGCCTCGCGGCGGCGCACGGTCTCGACGTGTCCGGCCACTGCGCGCCGCAACTCTCCGCGCATGCGCTGTGCGGCGTCGACCGGCTGCGCCACCTGGAGTACTTCCACGACCACGTCCGCATCGAGGCGATGCTCTTCGACGGCGTGCTCGAGCCGGTCGGCGGCGCGCTCGTCCCGGACCGGTCGCGTCCCGGCCACGGCCTCGAGCTGAAGCGGGCCGAGGCGGAGCGGTGGGCCGCGTGAGGCTGCTCGACAACATCCGGAACGGCCGCGTGCAGAAGCTGCTCGCGCTCACGACGGCGCTCTCGGCGCCCGCCCTCGGCCTCGAGGTCTACCTCGAGCACTACAAGGGCTCGTTCGGCGACAAGTGGATGTGGACGCCGCTCGTGCTGACGCCCCCGCTCACCGCGGCCGGCCTCGCGGGCCTCGTCTCCGAGAGGGCGGCGAGGACGGCGCTGCCCGCGGTGTCGGCGCTGTACGTCCTGGACGGGCTCGCCGGGATCGTCACGCACGTGCAGGGCCTGCGGAAGCGGCCGGGCGGGTTCCAGGAGGCGCACTACAACCTCGTGATGGGGCCGCCGCTCCTCGCGCCGGGGTCGCTGTGCCTCGTCGGCGCGCTCGGCCTGGCCGCCGCGATCGTCCAGCGCGAGCGCTAGGTCGATGGCGCTCGAGGACCAGGCCCATCCGGACCCGCACCGGCTGCCGCGGCAGGTGAAGGGGACCACCCCGCAGATGGTCGGCCGCTACCCGCACTACGACGTGCTCGCCGAGACGAGCCACTGGGACGAGGCGACCCGCCGCGTCGTCCTCGACCGCGTGGAGAACGTTCCGCCGATCGGGTTCTTCAGCGGCGCGGAGGCGGACACGCTGAAGGCGTTCTGCGACGTCGCGACGGCGCAGGACGAGGAGCCGCGGATCCCGGTGCTCTCGTACATCGACGAGAAGCTGGCGGGCGGGGTGGGGGACGGCTGGCAGTACTTCGACCTGCCGGCGGACGGCGAGGTGTGGCGGCGCGTCGCTCGCGGCCTGGACGAGGAGGCGCGGCGGCTGTCGTTCGACTCCTTCGCGGCGGCGCCCGTCGAGGCGCAGGTCGGGATCGTCCACCGCTTCTCGAAGGCCGACCTGCACGGCGGCGTCTGGGACACGATGAACGTGGGCCGGGCCTGGAAGGTCGTCATGCGCTACGTCGCGCAGGCCTTCTACTCGCACCCGTGGGCCTGGAACGAGATCGGCTTCGGAGGGCCCGCCTACCCGCGCGGCTACGGCTCGTTCGGCTCGCCGCACCTGGGCGAGCGCGAGTCGTGGGAGGGCGAGGAGTCCGTGCACTACGACCCGGTGACCGACACACGCAGGAGAGAGCTCGATTGAAGGGCTCGCTGCTCATGCCGCCGGACAACGACTCGGCGTTCCTGCTCGACAAGCACAAGCGCGGCCTTCAGAACCTCGACCGGATGGCGCGCTACCGCGACGAGGACGTGGTCGACCTCGTCGTCGTCGGGGCGGGTGCGGGCGGCGGCGTCCTCGCCCAGCGGCTTGCGCGCCGCGGCTGGAAGGTCGTCGTGCTCGAGAAGGGGACGTTCTGGGACCCGGACCGCGACTGGGTCAGCGACGAGAAGGGCGCCGGGCAGGCCGGCCTGTACTGGCTCGACAACCGCGTCGTCTCCGGGAACGACCCGATCGATATGGGCAAGAACAACTCGGGCACCGGCGTCGGCGGCTCGATGACGCACTTCGCCGGCTACGTGCCGCGGCTGCACCCGTCCGACTTCGAGGTGTGGACGCGCGACCGGGTCGGCGCCGACTGGCCGATCTCCTACTGGGAGCTGCAGGCGTCGTTCGAGCGCGTCGAGCGCGAGCTGCCCGTGGCGGGCCAGTTCTGGCCCTGGGGCGACCCGCACGGCTACCCGCACGCGCCGCACCCGGTCGCGGGCGCCGCGGTGGTGGCGTGGGAGGGCGCCCGCAACTACGGGATCGAGATGCGTGTCGGTCCCGTCGCGATCACGAACGGCTCGTTCGGCAACCGGCCGCACTGCATCTACCGCGGCTTCTGCCTGGAGGGCTGCAAGGTCAACGCGAAGGCCTCGCCGCTCGTCACGCACCTACCGGACGCGATCGAGCACGGCTGCGAGGTGCGGGCCGACTCCTTCGTCACGCGCGTGGAGATCGACGACGCGACGGGCCGGGCGAGCGGCGTCGTCTACGTGCAGGACGGGGTCGAGCGGTTCCAGCGCGCCGACGCGGTCGCGGTCTGCGGCTACGCGATCGAGACGCCCCGGCTGCTGCTCAACTCCGCCTGCCCGCGGCACCCGAACGGGCTGGGCAACAACGCCGACCTCGTCGGCCGCTACGTGATGGTGCAGGGGGCGTCGCAGGTCGCAGCCCGCTTCCCCGAGATGATGCGGATGTACAAGGCGCCGCCGCCGGAGATCTCGTCCGAGCAGTTCTACGAGACCGACGAGAAGCGCGGCTTCGCGCGCGGCTTCTCGATCCAGACGATCTCGCCGCTCCCGATCGGATGGGCGGAGCACGTCCTCGCCGAGGGCCACTGGGGCCAGGCGCTGCGGGAGTACATGCGCGACTACAACCACTGGACGGTGCTCGGGTTCCTGGCCGAGTTCCTGCCGCAGGCGGAGAACCGCGTCACGCTCTCCGAGCAGAAGGACCGCTTCGGGGTGCCGGTCGCGCACTTCAACTACAGCCGGTGCGACAACGACAAGGCGATCGTCGCCTACGCGAAGCGGGTGCTCGGCGAGATCTGGGACGGTGCGAACGCGATGGAGACGCTCACCATCGACCGCTACGCCCACCTGGTCGGCGGGGCGCGGATGGGCTTCGGCCCGGACGACTCGGTCGTCGACTCCTCCCACCGGGTGTGGGGCGTCGACAACCTCTTCGTCGTCGACGGGTCGGTCATGCCGACCCAGGGAGCCGCCAATCCGGCGCTCGCGATCATGGCCCTCGCCGACCGCTGCGCGAGCCTGCTGTGACCGTCTCCAACCCGCGCGACCTGGTGGTGCAGCAGCTCGGCGAGTTGCTCTTCGTCGAGCGCCGGCTCGCGGACGACGTGATCGGGAAGCTGGCGGCGTCGGTGGGCGACGACGAGCTGCGGGCGGGCCTCGAGCAGCACCGCGAGGAGACGCGGCAGCACGCCGAGCGCCTCGAGACGGCGTTCCGGAAGCTCGAGGTGGCGCCGACCTCGAACCGCAGCGCCCAGTTCGAGAGCGCCGTGGGCCAGCACGACGAGCTCGCCGCGTCGTTCGTCGACCCGAGGCTCGCGGACCTCTTCCACGCGCAGGCGGCGCTCCACGTCGAGCACTGGGAGATGGCCGCGTACCGCAGCGTGCTGCCGCTCCTGTCGAAGGAGGTCGTCGCGGTGCTGCGGCCGTCGCTCGACGAGGAGGGCCAGGCGGCGAAGACGCTCGTGACGGCGATCGACCGCCTCGCGGCAGCTCGCTGAGCCACGCCGGCGCCTCGTCCGCGATCGCGCGGCGTCAGCCCGCGTCGCTCGTGATGAACGTGATGCGGCCGTTCGTCTCGAGGATCGCGTACCGCACCTGCGAGAGGTGCGCGATGTTCTGGGCGCGGGCCTCCTCGGCCACCTCCTCGGGCGTCAGCCGCTCGCGCTTCAGGTTGCGCTCGATCAGCTTGCCGTCCTGGACGACGACGATCGGCTCGCCGTCCAGCACGACGCGGAGCGGCTTGAAGCGCCATCCCAGCCAGGAGACGAGGACCTGGAGGATGGCGATCGTCCCGACCGCGAGAAACGCGCCGGTGAGCGAGTAGTCGTCCTGCGTGAGTCCCTGCTGGACGGCGTCCCCAAGGATGATCAGCAGGATCAGGTCGAGCGGCTGGAGCGACGAGAGCTCGCGCCGGCCGATCACGCGCGTCAGCACGAGCAGGAAGACGAAGACGGCGACGGCGCGGAGGACGATGTCCATCTACGGGTAGATCGTGACGCTGCGGTCGACGTGGAGGAGGGTGCGCGAGCCGTCGCGGAGCGTGACCCCGGCGGGCCGGTGCCAGGCGAGGTTCGTCGGGTTCACCTGGAACTGCATCCAGAGGACGTACGCCTTCCCCGCGGGGATGTGACCGAGCTCCAGGGTCAGCTTCCCGTCGGTCGAACCCTCGCCCAGCGGGCTCGGCTCGATCGTGTTGATCGCCATCCCCTCCACCCAGCCGGAGTCGAGGACGAGCGTCGCGTCCTTGACCTCCTGGACGGCGTCGATCCGGAAGCGGGCGGAGAAGAGCAGCCCGCCGCGCAGGTGGGAGGGCGCGTAGAGCTCGAGCTTCGCCGGCGCGGCCGAGGCCGTCGTGGTCGACGGCCGCTGCCCGAAGACGCCGGCGAGCGCGAGGATCGAGAACGCCGCGATGAGCGCGAGGATCAGGTGCCGCGGCCACGAGTGCTGGCGCAGACCCTCGAGATCGCGATGCCGTTTGAGGACGATGTAGTCGGGGACGTCCGCCACGCCGCCCGTTGTTCCCGTTGCGCAGGAAGCAAACGCCCCGGTCTGCGGTCGGCGGGTACGCGTTCCGTCACCGGCCAGGTGTCAGCGGGCGTCCCGTGGGTAGGGGAGACGTATGACCCCGCTCCTACTCGGCATTCTCCTGGTCGTCATCGCCGTCATCACGGCAGTCGTCGCACTGCCCTGGGTGGCCGTTCCGCTCTTCGTCATCGGCGTGCTGATGCTCATCTGGGCGGCGATCGGCCTCTTCCGTGGGGGCGGCCCCGTCACCGAGGTGCGCCACGCCCGCAAGGCGGAGCTGCTCGGCCCCGGCGGGCCGGACGACCCGGACGCCGGCGCCTGACGCACCGCGTCGCCCAGCCAGAGGCGTCCAGGCCGCTCAGCCGGACGGCGAGCCGCTGTGGCTGCGCAGGACGCCGGCCGCGACCGCCGTCACCGCGACCAGGCCTGCGACCACGCAGAACGACGTCTTCAGCGACGACGCGGAGGCGATGCCGCCGATGATCCCCGGCGCGACGAGACCGCTGCCGTAGGCGACGCCGGCGACGCCCGCGATGCTGCGCGCGGGGTGCGGGCCGACGCGGCCGGCGGCCGCGAAGACGAGCGGGACGACCAGGGCGACCCCGACGCCGAGCAGCGCGAAGCCGGCGAGCCCGAGCGCCAGGCTCGGAGCGAGCACGACCGCGAGCGCGCCGCCGGTGGCGCAGACGCCCGAGGCGCGGACGGTGGCGACCGGGCCGAGGCGGCGGATGACGGTGTCGCCGAGCACCCGCACCACGGCCATGGTGGCGGCGAACGCCGAGACGGCGAGCGCGGCGGTGCTCGCCGAGCCGCCGAGCTCGCGGCGGATGAAGAGCGCCGACCAGTCGGTCCCGGCCTGCTCGCCGAAGATGGCGCAGAGGCCGACCAGGCCGATCACCAGCACGGGCCGGGCGGGCAGCGCGAAGGCCGGCGGCGCCGCCGACTCCGCCCCCGTCGGATCGTCGAGCAGGAAGCGCGACGTCGCGACGCCAGCCGTGCCGAGCGCGAGCGCGACGACGACGAACTGGACGCGGGTGTCGAGGCCGGCGTGGGACGCCAGCGCCGAGCCGGCCGAGCCGGCGAGCACGCCGAAGCTCCAGAAGCCGTGGAAGCTCGACATCACCGAGCGCCCGAACTCCTTCTCGACCAGCGCGCCGTGCGCGTTCATGGCCATGTCGGCCAGCCCGGCCACGGCGCCGAAGAGCACGAGGACGACGCAGAGCAGCGCGAGCGACGTCGGCAGCGCGGGCAGGACGAGGGACGCGCAGAAGGCCGCGATCGTCGCCGCCACGAGCGGCGGGAACGCGTAGCGGTGGGCGAGCCGGCCCGAGAACGGCATCGCGAGGAGCGCGCCGACGCCCGGCATCAGCAGCGCGAGGCCGAGGTGGCCGACGTCGACGCCCACGTGGGAGGCGACCCACGGGACGCGCGCGGCGAGGCTCCCCGTCACGCCGCCGTGCGCGGCGAAGACGACCGCGGTCGCCCGGCGTGCGCGCCGGACGTCGGGAGAGGGCGCCGCGAGCCTCGGGATCGAAGCTGCCGCCGCCACGGCCTCAGCCTATCGGCCGCCAGCCGCCCGGATAACGTTGGCCCATGGCGGAGCCGGAGCAGCGGCGCTACCTCGTCACGGGCGTTCTCGGCGCGATCGGCGCCTGGACCGTCAAGGCGCTGCTCGACCGGGGCGCCGACGTCGTCGGCCTCGACCTCGCGACCGGCGGACACCGCCTCGAGCTCGTCCTCGCATCCGACGAGCGCGACGGGCTCGAGCTGGTGCAGGGCGACATCGCCGACCTCGATGGTCTCGAGCGCGTGCTCGCGGAGCACTCGATCACGAACGTCCTGCACCTCGCCGCGCTCCAGGTGCCGTTCGTCCGGGCGGACCCTGCCCGTGGCGCGCTCGTCAACGTCGTCGGGACGGTGAACGTCCTCGAGGCGGCCCGCCGGGCGGGGATCGCGCGGCCGGTCGTCTACGCCTCGTCGATCGCCGCGCTCGGCCCGGCCCCGGGCGAGCCGCCCCTGACGCTCTACGGGATCTTCAAGCGCACGAACGAGGAGACGGCCGCACGGTACTGGGAGGACTACGGCGTCGCGTCGATCGGGCTTCGGCCGCATACCGTGTACGGGCCCGGACGCGACCAGGGGCTGACGTCGGCGGCCACGGTCGCGATGCTGGCGGCCGCTGCGGGCGTGCCCTACACGATCCCGTTCGGCGGCAGCCTCCAGCTCCAGTACCTGCCGGACGTCGCGGAGGCTTTCGTGCGCGCGAGCGAGCTCGACTGGTCGGGGGCGGCCGTCCACACGCTCGACGGCCCGTCGGCGCCGGTCGACGAGGTCGTGCGCCTGATCGCCGAGGCGAGCGGCGCCGACCCGGGGTCGATCGGCTGGGGCGGCGACCCGCTGCCGTTTCCCGGCAAGGTCGACGGCAGCTCGTTCGTCGAGCTCCTCGGCGGCTCAGTGAACCGCCCGCTCGCAGATGGGGTCGCCGACGCCGTCGAGCGGTTCCGCGCGCTGCTGGCGCGCGGCCTCGTCACGCCACCGCACACCTGACCCACGCGAAGGGAGAGCCCTTGCACCTGTACGCGTTCGACACCGACGGCGGCCCGGTGGTGGTCGTCACCGACGACGACGGCCTGCTCCCGGAGGCGGAGTCCGCCGCGGCGGCGGCGCCGCTCGGGCGTGCGCTGCCGGGTCCAGTCGTGGCAGGCGACGCCGCGAAGCAGGCGGTCGAGCGCGGCCGGCCGCTCGCGCCGCTGCGGCCGGGCAAGATCGTCGCCGTCGGGTTGAACTACCTGGACCACGTCGAGGAGGCCGGCACCGAGGCGCCGGCCCGCCCGCTGCTGTTCGCGAAGTTCCCGTCGAGCGTGATCGGACCGGACGCCGAGATCGTCGTCGACCGCCGGGTCACGGAGCGCGTCGACTGGGAGGTGGAGCTCGGCGTCGTGATCGGCCGGACGCTGCGCGACGTCCCGGCGGGCGACGCGCTCGGCCACGTGTTCGGCTACACGGCCGGCAACGACGTGTCGGCGCGCGACGTCCAGTTCGGCGACGGCCAGTGGGTCCGCGGCAAGAGCCTCGACACCTTCTGCCCCCTCGGCCCGCGCATCGTCACGGCCGATGCGATCCCCGACCCGCAGCGCCTGCGCCTGACCACGAAGGTGAACGGCGAGGTCGTCCAGGACTCGTCGACCGCGAAGATGATCTTCGACGTGGCGGAGATCCTCGCGTTCTGCTCCCGCAGCTTCACGCTCGAGCCCGGCGACCTCGTCCTCACCGGCACGCCGTGGGGCTGCGGCGAGTTCATGGACCCGAAGCGGAGCCTCCGCGACGGCGACGTCGTCGAGGTCTCGGTGGAAGGCGTCGGGGCGCTGCGGAACCCGGTGCGGGAGGTGCACGCCGGCTGATGCAGGCGCTCGTCACCGTCCCGGGCGAGGCGCACGCGACGCGGGTCGCGGAGGTGGCGGAGCCTCGCGGCGGCGCCGGGACCGTCCTCCTGCGCCCGCTCGAGGTGGGCGTGTGCGGGACCGACCGGGAGATCTCCGAGGGTCTCTTCGGCGTCGCGCCGGACGGCGGCACGCAGCTCGTGCTCGGACACGAGGTGCTGGCGCGGGTCGAGCGCGACGGGAACGGGTTCGCACGCGGCGACCTGGTGACGGCGACGGTGCGACGCTCGTGCCTGCAGTGCGCGGCGTGCGCCGAGGGCTCGCCCGACGCCTGCGAGACGGGCGAGTACCTCGAGCGCGGCATCACGCGGCTCGACGGGTTCGCGTGCGAGCTGGTCGCGGAGGCGGCCGACCAGCTCGTGCCGGTTCCCGCCTCGCTCGGTCGCCTCGGCGTGCTCGCGGAGCCCGCGTCGGTGTGCGCCCGCGCCCTGCGGCACGTCGACGCCGTCGGAGGCCGCCAGCACTGGGCGCCGCGGCGCGCGCTCGTGCTCGGCGCAGGCGCGATCGGCATGCTGGCGACGTACTTCCTCCGGCTCGACGGCGTCGAGGTATGGACGGCCGCGCGCGAGCCGGCGAGCGGTTCGAAGGCGGGCCTCGTCGCAGCGTCCGGCGCGGAGTACGCGTGCGTGGACGAGACGTCGCCCGAGGAGCTCGCCCGGGCCGTCGACGGCTTCGACCTGGTCGTCGCCGCGGTGCCGGACGCGCAGACGCTCCTCGGCGCCGTCGGGCTGCTGCGTCGCAACGGCGTCGCGTGCCTGCTCGGGCTCGACGGGAGGCCGCAGCGGGTGAGCCTCGAGGGGCCGGTGGTCGGCGTCGACGTCGTCCTCCAGAACCGCGCCGTCTTCGGCAGCGTCAACGCGCGGCGCGACGACTGGCACGCCGCCGTCGACCTCCTCGACCGCGCCCGCGCGCGCTGGCCCGACGCGCTCGAGGCCTTCGTCGGGCGGCGCGTCCCGCTCGACGCGTTCGCGGAGGCGTTCGCGTACGACGGCGTCAAGGCGACCCTGGTGCTCGGATGAGCGGCCCGGTCCGCGGCGACGAGGCGCGCCGCCGGGCCCGCGCCGAGCTGGCCGGCGGCGCCGAGCGTGCGCCCGCGCGCTCGCACTTCCGCGCGATGGGCATCGAGCCGGCCCGGCTTCGCGGCCCGATCGTCGGCATCGCCTCGTCGTGGACGGGGACGATGCCGTGCAACCTGAACCACCGGGCGCTCGCCGACGCGGTGGCGGAGGGCGTCGCCGCTGCCGGCGGCGTGCCGCTTCCGTTCAACACGATCGCCGTGTCCGACAACCAGACGCAGGCGACGCCCGGGATGCGGGCCTCGCTCGTGTCGCGCGAGGTGATCGCGGACTCGATCGAGCTGATGGACGTGGCGCACGACTTCGACGCGGCCGTCGCGATCGTCGGGTGCGACAAGACGGTGCCCGCCGCGCTGATGGCGCTGGCGCGGATCGACAAGCCCGCGGTCGTGCTCGCGAGCGGGCCGATGCGGTCCGGCACGTGGCGGGGGAAGCGGGCCACGATCCTCGAGCTCTGGGAGGCGGTGGGCGCATACGACGCGGGGCAGCTCGACCGGGCGGGGCTCGACGAGCTCGAGGCGGCCGCCTGTCCCGGACAGGGCACGTGCGCCGGGCACTTCACGGCGAGCACGATGGCGCTGGCGCTCGAGTGCCTCGGCATCGCGCCGCTCGGCACGACGATGGTCCCGGCGGACGACGCCGCGACGCGACGCGACGACGCGGCCCGGTGCGGACGGCTCGCCGTCGAGCTCGCGCGCGCGGGTGGTCCGACGGCGCGGGCGTTCCTCGACCGGCGGGCGCTCCTGAACGCGATGGCGGGCGTCGCGGCGAGCGGCGGCTCGACCAACGCGCTGCTCCACCTCCTCGCGATCGCACGCGAGGCCGGCGTCGACCTGACGCTCGACGAGCTGACCGGCGTGTCGGCTCGCGTCCCGATCGTGGCGAACCTGACGCCCTCCGGCCTGCACGTCGCGACCGAGCTGCACGACGCGGGCGGCGTCCCGGCGCTCCTGCGTGAGCTGGTGCGGGCCGGCCACGTCGACGGCGGCGCCCCGACGGTCGAGGGGCCCACGCTCGCCGAGGCGACCGCGGGCGCGCCGTCGCCGGACGGTTCGGTGCTCGCGGCGGTCGAATCGCCCTTCAAGCCGGCCGGCGGTCTGGTGACGCTCCGCGGGAACCTGGCGCCGGAGGGTTGCGTCGTGAAGGTCGCAGGCACGAGCCTGCGCCGTCACGCGGGGCCGGCGCGCGTCTTCGAGTCGGAGGAGGACTGCGCGGCGGCGATCGCCGCCGGCCTCGTCGTCGCGGGCGACGTGCTCGTCGTCCGCAACGAGGGGCCGGCCGGCGGACCCGGCATGCGCGAGCTGCTCAAGGTGACGGCGGCGCTCGTCGGGTCGGGCCTGGGCCCCGACGTCGCGCTCGTCACGGACGGCCGCTTCTCGGGCGCGACGCGCGGGCTGATGGTCGGCCACGTCAGCCCGGAGTCGGCGCGCGGCGGACCGCTCGCCGCCGTCCGCGACGGCGACCCGATCGCCATCGACGTCGACGAGCGCTCCATCGAGTTGGGCGTCGACGCCGACGAGCTCCGCCGCCGGCTCGCGGGCTGGACGCCGCCCGCGCCGACGCACGGCAGCTCCGTCCTGGCCCGCTACGCGGCGCTCGTCGGCTCGGCCTCCGACGGCGCCGTGCTGGGCCGGGGCGTACCCCAGGGTCAGACCCGGGTCTGACCCTGCCGGTGCGCCCCTCGCGAGCGCTCCGTCCGGAGGGCAAGCTCCGGACGGCGGGCAGTCGTTGGGTACGGGGGCTTCGCCCTTCGCTGCCGCTACCGCGGCTCGGAGCTCGCCCGGCCTGGTAGGCGAGGGCGTCGCGTAGCCCTTGGAGCGCCGCTACGCGCCCATGATCTGGGCGAACGCGGGCTCGCCCCGGATCGGGTCGAGATCGGAGTCGCCCTTCGCGAACTCCTTCGCCCGCTCCGAGAGCTCGACCGCCTGCCGGAGGTGGTCGAGCGCCGCGTCGGTCCGGCCGGCGAGGCTCTCGACGCACGCGGTGTTGTAGAGCAGGAACACGTTCGGCGGCGCGTCGCGGAGCATCTCCTGGGCCCGGTCGGCCGCCTGCTCGTACTCGCCGGCCTCGTAGAGGGGACGCAGCGGGGCCCAGAGCTCCCAGCCGCTGTTCTCGTACGCCTTCCCCGGCGTGCCGCCGATCGCGAGGATCGTCGTGCCGGCCTCCTCGGCGAACGCCGTGCGCCGCACGCCGGGCCGGACGAAGACGAACGTCCCCGCCGGCGCGTCCTTCCGCTCGCCGTCGAGCTCGAAGGTGGCGCGGCCGCTCAGGACGACGTACAGCTCCTCGTTCGCGTCGGGCTCGTCCTCGGAGTGCTCGTTGAGGATGCGCTCGCCGGCCTCGCGGGCCGGCCACGCGTTGACGCCGAAGGCCTCGATGCCGAAGTGCTGGCGCACGGCGTGCATCGGCTCGCGGCCGTCGTCCACGAGCAGGATCTCGTCGAGGTGTGCGATCGCCCAGCTGGCCATCGCCACGAGTCTAGGGGACGGGGCCGGGCCGGGCGGGCATCCTGGACGCGACGACCGCGCCGCATGGCGATCCGGGAGCGCTCACGGGCGCCGGGCCGGATGCCCTCCCGGCCGGGGCGCCGCCGGTACCGTGGACGGCGAGCGGTTCTCGAGCGAGGAGGCGGAGACGATGAGCGAGAAGGCGATCCTGGCCGGTGGGTGCTTCTGGGGGATGCAGGACCTGATCCGCAGGCGGCCGGGGGTGATCTCCACACGGGTCGGCTACACGGGCGGCGACGTGCCGAACGCCACCTACCGCAACCACGGCACGCACGCGGAGGCGATCGAGATCGTCTTCGACCCGGAGCAGACGTCGTACCGCGACCTGCTCGAGTTCTTCTTCCAGATCCACGACCCGACGACGCTCAACCGTCAGGGCAACGACGTCGGACTGAGCTACCGGTCGGCGATCTACTACCTCGACGACGAGCAGAGGCGCGTCGCGGAGGACACGATCGCCGACGTCGAGGCGTCGGGCCTCTGGCCGGGCAAGGTCGTGACCGAGGTCGAGCCCGCGGGCCCGTTCTGGGAGGCCGAGCCCGAGCACCAGGACTACCTCGAGCGGTACCCGAACGGCTACACGTGCCACTTCCCGCGCCCGAACTGGGTGCTGCCGAAGCGGGCCGACGCGGTCGCGCGCTAGCTCAGCCGAAGAGCGCCTGCTGCCGGAACCCCGGCGCGCCCTCGATCTCGAGCAGGCGCCGCTTGGTCGCGAGGCCCCCGGGCGCCGAGAAGCCGGTCAGCGCGCCGGTCGACCCGACGACGCGATGGCACGGGACGACGATCGGGAACGGGTTGCCCCCCAGCGCCGCACCCACGGCGCGGGCGGCGTCCGGCCGGCCGATCGCCCGGGCGATCTCGCCGTAGGTCGCCGTCTCGCCCGGCCCGACCGCCCGGGTCGCGGCGTAGACGGCACGCCGGAACTCGTCGACGTCCGTCTCGTCGAGCGTCACGTCGCGCAGGTCGTCGGCGCCGCCGGCCAGCAGCGCGACGATGCGTTCGATCGTCTCGCGGACCGGCGCCGGGACGTCCGCCGCGGCCTCGATCGGCGTGCCCGCGAGCCGCGGGCCGGGCAGCGAGACGCGCGTCACGCCCCGGTCGCTCCAGTCGATGCCGCACACGCCGAGGTCGGTGTCGAAGAGGATCATGCTCGTCCAACGTACCGCGGCGGCCGTACGTGAGATCTACCGCGGGGCGAGCGCGTCGTGCAGGAGGCGGATCGTCGCCTCGACGTCGCTCGGCTCGCCCGCGAGGACGCGGAGCGCGAAGCCGTTGACCACGATCGCCGCGAAACGGCCGAGCTCGAGCCAGTCGACGTCCTGCCGGAACCGCCCTGTGGCCTGCTCGGCCGCGAACCAGTTGCGGAACGGCGCCATCACGTCCTTGCCGGCCTCCATCAGCTCGCGGAACTCGGGGTCGTGACGGAGGCGCGCGTGCGTCTCGACCATCACGCCGAGCCAGTCGGGGTTCTCGCGGGAGGCCTCGCGGATCCCGGCCTCGACGCCGCCTTCGATCATCACGCTGCCGTAGTGCTGGCTCACCTCGATCGCGAGCTCGGCGAACAGCGCCTTCTTGTTCGGGAAGTAGTGGAAGATCGCGCCGCGCGACAGGCCGATCTCCTCCTCGAGCCGTGCGACCGTCGTGCCCTCGTAGCCCCACCGTCCGAACGCGCGCCGCGCCCCGGCGAGGATCTCCGCCCGGCGGGCGTCGAGGTGGGCCTGGCTGACCTTGGGCATGGCCGTACTTTACAAAACCGTACAGACGTCTTATTATTTCGCGGTGCTCCGGAACCGCTCCTTCCTGGGCCTGGTCGCGGCCGAGCTCGTCTCGCTGACCGGGACGGCGATGACGACGGTCGCGCTCCCGTGGTTCGTGCTGGCGACGACGGGCTCGACGGCCAAGATGGGGTGGGTCCTCGGGGCGCAGATCCTGCCCATGGGCCTGTTCGGGCTCGCGTCGGGCGCCGCGATCGCCCGGTTCGGCGCGAAGCGGACGATGCTGGTGTGCGACGCCGCCCGCGGGCCCTTGATGCTCGTGCTCCCGATCCTGCACTGGACGGGGCACCTCTCGTTCCCGGCGCTGCTCCTCGCCTCGTTCGCCGTCGGGTGCTTCGCCGCGCCCTACCTGACCTCGTCGAACCTGATCGCCCCGGAGGTGGCCGGGTACGACGAGAAGGCGACCGCGCGCCTCAGCGCGATCGCCGCGGGCGGCAACCAGGTGACGAGGGTCGTCGGCCCGGTGCTCGCCGGCGTCCTGATCGCGGCGCTCGGCCCGGCGGACGTGCTCGTCGTCGACGCCGGGACGTACGTCTTCTCGTTCCTCGCGATCGCGAGCCTGGTCCGGGTCGGGGCCCGGGTGGCGCCCTCCGAGGAGTCGCAGGGACTGCTCGCCGGGCTGCGCTTCCTGCGCCGCGACTCGCTGCTCGGCCCGCTCGCCGTCGTCTCCTGCGCCCTGAACCTGTTCGTCCAGGGACTGATGGTCGGGATCAACGCGCTCGCGTACTTCTCCTACGACTCGCACGTGGCCGGGATCCTGTTCGGCGGCTTCGGCGTCGGCGCCCTCGCCGGTGCGATCGTCGCGCAGAGGCTCTCCCAGAAGGGCGACCTGCTCCGGCTCGCCGCCGTGGCGATCGTGCTGATGCCGCTCCCGCTCTTCGTGCTCGGCGCCGCCCTGCCGTGGGTCGTCGTGCTCGTCGTGGTCGCCGCGTTCTCGTTCTTCACGCCGCTCGTGAACGCGCCGGTGGTGGCCGTCCTGATGGTGCGGACGCCGGCGTCGCTGCGCCCGAAGGTGATGTCCGCCGTGCTCACGTGCGCGACGCTCGCCGGGCCGCTCGGCTTCCTCGGCGCCGGCGAGGCGCTGCGCTGGATCTCGGTGCAGGCGCTCTTCGTGATCGTCGCCGCGATGCTCACGATCGCCGCGCTGGCCCTCGCGGTCGTGCTCCTGCGCGAGCGCGAGGCGGCCACGCCGGCCGCGCCGGCCGTCTCCGCCTGAGCCGCCTCCCCCGAACGCGTCAGGCGCGACGCGCCGTTTCGGTGACTCCAGGAAGTTCGTAACACGCCGATCCCTGTATTGGAGCGAAAACGCCTGCGGCTTGTGCGTCTCGCTCCCGACCCTTCATCTCGATGCTTCCCTTCGTCGCCACCGTCGCCACGGTCTCGGCCCTGCTCGCCGGGGCTCTGCCCGCGATCCAGATCTCGAAGCTCTGGCGCAACCGCAGCGCGGAGGGCATCTCGACCGTCTGGGTGATCGGCGCCCTCGCGAACTCGGTCGTCTGGAACGTCTACGCGCTGCTGCTCGGGAACATGACGCTGATCCTCCCGAACGCGCTCAGCCTCGCCATGAACACGGCGATGACCGCCGTCGTCTTCGCGGTGCGGCACCCGCGGGTGGCGACCGGCGCCAGGTGCACGCTCGCGCACCCCGTCGCACACGTCGCGAAGGCGGTCGCCGACGATCCCGAGCTCGCCGCCGAGTTCGCGGCGCTCGTGGAGGAGCACGAGCTGGAGCGCCTCTCCGCGGCCGACACGCTCGTGCTGCGGCCGACCGATCTCCGCCTCGGCGTGGCTTAGGCCTCGCGCGGCCGCATCGTCGCCCGCGCGTCCTCGGTGCGGACGAGCAGGACCGTCGCGACCGCTCCGAGCAGGGCGAGCGCGGCGGCCGCCAGGTACGCGTCGTGGAAGCCCGCAAGCGGATCGGCGTGCCGGCTCGCGACGATCGTGGAGAGGATCGCGATCCCGGCCGCGATCGACGCCTGGCGCTGCGCGGTGTAGATGGCCGAGGCGTGACTCGTGTCGCGCGCGGAGATCGTGGCGAACATCGACGTCTGGACGGCGAGGAAGGTGGCGCTGTTGATCGCGCCGGCCGCGAACAGGAGCCCGCGGATCGTCCAGAGGCTCGTGTCGCCGTCGACGAAGACGAACGCGCCGAGGGTCAGCATGACGCCGAGGCTCCCGACCGTCATCAGCACGCGCGGGCCGACGCGGCGGTAGAGCCAGCCGAACGGCTGCGAGGCGAGCATGACGCCCACCGCCTCGACGAACGTCGTGCTGCCCGACCCGAGAGGCGACTGGCCGTGCTGCTCCTGCAGGAAGATCGGCGTGAGGTAGAGGCAGCCGAGGAACGACGCCGACGTGAGCGCGAAGACGACCTGCGTCCCGCGGAAGAGCCGGTCGTGCAGCAGCTCGATGCGGAGGAGCGGATCGGGATGGCGCAGCTCGTAGCGGACGAAGGCCGCCAGCACCGCCAGCCCGCCGATGCCGCTCGCGAGGATCCCGGTCGAGCCCCAGCCCTGCACGGAGCCCTCGCTGATCGCGTAGACCAGCGCGCTGAGCCCGACCGCGGCGAGGACGATGCCGACCACGTCGAGCCGGCCCGAGACGTGCTCCCGCGCGTCGTCGAGATAGAGCGCGCAGACGACGAGCGTCGCCAGCCCGACCGGCACGTTGACGAAGAACACCCAGCGCCAGGAGAGCGCCTGCGTGAGCGCGCCGCCGATCAGCGGCGCGCTGGCGGGAGCGGTGAGGACGGGGACGATGAGCGTGTAGGTGACCCGCGCCCGCTGCTCGGGCGGGAACGTCCGGAAGAGCAGCGCCGTCCCGACGGGCATGAGCATCCCGCCGCCGATCCCCTGGAGCACCCGCGTGGCGATCAGCTCCGCGAGGCTCTGCGAGGCGCCGCAGAGCGCGGAGGCGCCGGTGAACGTCCCGAGGGCGATCAGGAAGGCGCGCTTGGTGCCGATGCGGTCGCCGATCCAGCCCGACGCCGGGATGACGACCGCGAGGCTGAGCAGGTAGGCGACGACCGTCCACTGCGTCTCGGCGATCGTCGCCCCGAAGGCGCGGCTGAGCGTCGGCAGCGCGACGTTCACGATGTGCATGTCCATCGCGGTCATGAACACCGCGGCGACGTACGCGAGCGCGACCGCGCGTCTGGGGCTGAGGAGCCGCCGGGTCGCGGCGACCGGGGCCGGCTCGCAGAGGGTCGCGTCGCCGCTCACCGACGAGTTCTAGCTGGACGCGCCGAGCCGGCCGAGCAGGTGCGTCAGCCGCCGACGACGGCGCGGTAGCCGTCGGGGTCCGTCGGCCCCTCGGTCGCCACGAGCGCGACCCGCGTCGACGGGCCGAGCCCGACCGCCTCGCGGAGGGCGGCGCAGCCCGGCTCCGCCACGAGGGCGCGGAGCGCCGCGAGCGGCGCCGCGCCGCAGTCGCCGATCGCGTAGCCGAGCGCCGCCAGCTCGCGCATCGCCGCGTGCGTCTCGGCGTCGTCGACGACGATCGTGCCGGCGAGGCCGTCGCGCAGGTCGGGCCAGGCGGCCGCGGAGACCTCGGCGCAGTCGAGGCCGGCCATCGTCGTGCCGGGCGTCTCGACCGCCGTGGGCTCGCCCGCCGCGAGGGAGGCCGTGACGCAGGCGGCGGTGCGCGGCTCGACCGCCACCACCCGGCTGCCGGCGGCCGCGGCCCCGAAGCGGGCGGCGGCCGCCGCGAGCGAGCCGACGCCGGCCGGGACGAGCAGCACGTCGATCTCCTCCTCGTCGGCGATCTCGGTGAACAGCGTGGCGTAGCCGTCGACCACCCAGCGCGCCGTGTCGGAGTCGCCGACGTCGGCGATCTCGATCGCCCCGGGCTGCGCGGCCTCGAGCCGGGCGAGCGCGAGCGCGTCCTCGTACGTCCCGTCGACGACGATCACGTCGGCCCCTTCGGCGGCGATCGCCTCGCGGCGGGCGGCGGCCGAGCGGGCGGGCAGGAAGATGCGGCAGCCGAGCCCGCGGGCTGCGGCGACGTGCGCGACCGCGCGGCCGTGGTTGCCGGCGCTCGCCGCGACGAGCAGCTCGAGATCGGGCCGGCGGCGGATCGCCTGCTCGACCGCCCACGAGGCGCCGAGGACCTTGAAGGCCGGCAGTCCGAGCCGCTCGGACTCGTCCTTGAGGAAGACTGCGCCGAGGCCGAGTTCTCCGGCGAGATCGTCGAGGCGGTGCAGCGGCGTGTAGCGGTAGCCGGCGAGCGACGCGTGGAACGCCGCTGCCTCGCGGCTCGGCGGCGGCACGCGGTCGAGGGCGAGGCGCGCGTTGACGAGGCCGGGCATCGGCGGAGAGCCTAGACGCGCGCTCGCCGTCCTCGGGGACTGGCGGGTCGACGCGGACGTGCGTAGGCTCGAGGGGGCGTGTCGGGCCTCGGAACCTGGGATCTCGATCCCGCGACCCTGACGGCGGGAGCCGTGGCGCTGGCGGTGTACGCGCAAGGCTTCGCGCGGCTGCGCCGCAGGCGCCGGGCGTATGCGCCGCTGTGGCAGGCGGCGTCCTTCGCGGCGGGTGTCCTCGTCGGCGTCTGCGCGATCGTCTCGCCGATCGACCGGATCGGCGAGGACGAGCTCCTCTCGATGCACATGCTGCAGCACCTGATGCTCGGCGACCTGGCGCCGCTGCTCGTCGTGCTCGGTCTGCGCGGCCCGCTGAGCGTGTTCGCCGTCCCGGTCGGCGTCCTGCGCGCGATCGCGCGCAGCGGCGCGTTCCGGCGCGTCGTCGCGTTCCTGTTCCGGCCGCGTCTGGCGTTCGCCGGGTGGGTCGCCGCCGTCGTCGGCTGGCACGTGCCCGCGGCCTACGACTACGCCATCGAGCATCCCGGCGTGCACGTGCTCGAGCACGTCAGCTTCGTCGTCGTCGGGACGCTCGTGTGGATCCAGCTCGTCGATCCCGCGCGGCACAGCCGGCTCTCCTACGGCGGCCGCGCGGCGTTCGGTGCGGCCGTGTTCGCCGTCGGGATGGTCCTCGGCGAGGTGCTGCTCGCGACCGGATCGCTCTACCCGCACTACGCGGACGTCGCCTCGCGCCCGTTCGGCTGGACGGCGGGCGAGGACCAGAGCAAGGCGGCCCTTCTCATGATGGGCGAGCAGATCGCGACGCTCGGAACGGCGGTCGCGTTCCTCGTCTGGTCGCACGTCGAGCGCGTCACCGAGCTCGAGCCGGCCGGCGGGAGCCCGGGCTAGCCGCCGCCCGTCGACGCGACGACGAACGCGGCGACGTCCTTGATCTGCTGCGGGGTCAGCTGCCCCTGGAAGGCGGGCATCGCGCCCGCGCCGTGGGTGACGCGGTCCAGGACGAGCGCGAGCGCAGGCTTCGCCTCGTCGAGGTTGGGGCCGACGTTGCCGGCCGAGCCGGCCGCCTTCAGCGTGTGGCAGCCCGAGCAGCCGACCGAGAGGAAGACGGTCTTCCCTGCGGCGACGCTGCCGCCTCCGACCGTGGACGGAGCGGGCGCGGTCTCGCTCGTCGAGACGGTCGCGCCTCCGCCGGTCGCGCCGGCGGTGACGGTCACGGTCGCCCGGTTCGCATGGGCCGTGCCTCGGCCGACAACGAATCCGGCTACCGCGCCGGCGAAGCCGAGCCCCACCGCCAGCATCACGATCACCGCCTCGGCGGCGGCCTCGCCGAGCCGGTCGCGCAGCGGGATCGAGACGACGCGCCGGTCGACGCCCTTCCCCCGCAGCGTCTGGACGATGTTGGCGGCGAACAGGAGCTGGCTGGCGCCGAGCGCGATCACCACGGGCACGGCCGCGCGGGTCGCGCCGTCGTACTCGTGCGGCAGCACGGCGTACCGGCGCGGCGCGCCGAGGAGGCCCTGGTAGAGCCAGATGGCGGAGCTCGTCGTCTGGAGCACGAAGGTCAGCCAGACGTGCCACTTCGCCATCGCCTCGCTGTAGAGCGGCTTGCCGACGAGCTCGGGCAGCCAGACGTAGGTGGCGGCGATGATCGCGAGCCCGATGTTCAGCAGGGCCATCTGGTGGAAGTGGCCCACGATCCAGAGTGTGTTGTGGACGACCTGGTCGAACGCGATCGTCGCGTTCACGACGCCGGACAGCCCGGCGAGGAGCCAGCTCACGAGCCCGAGGAAGAGCGCGGTCGCCGCGGCGTTCCACGGGAAGCGCGAGCGGTAGAGCGTGAAGAACAGGCTGTACAGCGAGAGCGCCGAGACGATCGTCAGCGAGAACGTCAGGGGCTGCATCGTCGTGTTGATCGCGGCCTGGGGCGACCCGGACGGGTAGTCGATGTAGATGTGGTGCGCCCAGACGACGACGTTCGCGGTCACGGCGATCGCCCAGGCGACCGAGATGACGTTGCCGGCCACCAGGTTGCGGCCGGCGAACCGCGGGACGAGCACGTAGTAGATGGCGACCGCCGGGAACAGCAGCAGGTACACGACCGGGTGGCCGAACCACCAGAGGACGTTCTTGGCCAGCAGCGGGTCGACGTGCACGCCCGGGTCGAGCGACTGGATCATCATCTCGACGAGGAGCACCGCGAGCGGCAGCGTCGCGACGATCATGTCGAGCGCGATCACGGTGAGCGGGATGACCGCGTAGGGCACCGGCGTCTCGGTCGCGAAGCGACCCGGCGCCGCGTAGCCGAAGCCCATCGCGACGCCGAGGCGGTTCGGGATGCTCCGCCTGGCGGCGCGGAGCGCGGGCCCGAGCACCGTGTCGAGGATCGCGACGCACCAGGTCACGATCGACAGCCCGACCAGCAGCACCGAGAAGCTGAAGAAGAACGACGTCCAGCGACCCCACTCTCCGGCGCCGTGGAAGGAGAGCGGGTAGAGGAAGACCCACGAGCCGCCGAACTTGAAGCCGACGCAGGTGATCACCACGCCGGCGACGCCGACGACCATCAGCCACCACGTCGCCTCGGCGAGCACGACGCCGAGCCGCCGGAGCGGGAACCCGACCTGCGCCAGCACCCAGTAGGAGAGGCCCATGACCGCGAAGCCGGCCCAGCCGACGAACGCGCCCAGGCCGTGCGCGGTCATCAGCGCGTAGAACCACGCGTCCGGGACGCGGCCGACGCCCGCCTGGCTGTCGCGCATCAGCACGCCCATGCTCCCGGCCGCGCCGAGGATCGCCGTGGACGCGAGCAGGTAGCGCAGCGTCAGCGAGCGCGCGCGCTCGAGCTCGGCGCCCGCCTCGAGCGGGACGGCGACGGGCGCGACATGGGCGCGGGGCACGCGCCGCCCCGCGCGGATCGCCTCGCTCACGCCACCACCCGCAGCTCGCTCTGCATCTTGTCGTGCCCGACGCCGCAGAACTCGAGGCAGAGGACCTTGTACGTCCCCGGCCGCTTGAAGGTGTAGACGTAGTCCTGGGTCTTCCCGGGCATCACCTGCACCTGGAAGAGGAACTTGCCCTTGGCGGTGTAGACGGCGAAGCCGTGGTTCACGTCCTTGGACGTGAGCTTGAACTCGACCCGCCGGCCTGCCCGGATCGGCGTGCTCGGCATGAGCCAGGCGAACTGCACGCCGGTGATGCGCACGACCTGCGGATCGGAGCCGGCGCTCCGCCCGTACGGCGTGAAGAAGATCGTCGCGAACAGCACCGCGACGAGCAGGACGACGACGACGCCGAACCACGTCTTCTCGTGCTCGCCGAGCCGCACGAGCGTCTCCCGGTCGGCCTGCCGCCGGCGCCGCGTGGAGACCGCGACGAACAGCATGAACAGGATCGCCAGGCCCGACACGAGCGTGTACGACACGGCGATGATCGTCGCGGTGCGTCCCATCGGGCGTTTATCTATCTGAGGGGCGACCCCGAGTTCATGCGTAGGAAGTACGGATTTCGCGGCCCCCGGGGGGCGATGCTCAGGCGGCGGCTTGCGCGGCGGCCTGGCGCAGGGCCTGCACGAAGACCTCGGTCGGCTGGGCGCCGGACACGCCGAGGCGCTCGTCGAGCACGAAGAACGGGACGCCGTTGATGCCGAGCAGCCGCGCCCGGCGCTCGTCCTCGCGCACCGCGTCGCCGAACCGGCCGGTCGCGAGGGTCTCCTCGACCTCGGCCCGGTCGAGCCCCGCCTCGACCGCCAGGCGCGCCAGCGTGTCGCGGTCGCCGATGGGCTCGGCCTCCGTGAAGTACGCCCGGAGGAACCGCTCCTTGACGGCGTCCTGGAGGCCGTGCGCCCGGCCGAGGTGGATGAGCCGGTGCGCGTCGAACGAGTTGCCGCGCTGCGTGTCGGCCAGCCGGTACTCGAGCCCTTCGCCCGCGGCCACCTGGGCGACGCGGGCCTGCGCAGCCTCGGCCTGCTCGATCGTCATCCCGTACGTGCGCGCGAGATGCTCCACCGTGCGCCCGTCCTGCACGTTCGGGGCGTCGGGGTCGAGCTCGAAGCTGCGCCAGACGATCTCGACGTCCGCGTCGTCGCCGAGCTCGGCGAGAGCGCGCTCGAACCGGCGCTTGCCGATGTAGCACCACGGGCACACGACGTCGGACCAGATCTCGACCTTCATACCGTCGCCAACGAGCGGGCGACGCGCCGGATTCCCCGCGTGGTTCGATGGGATCGTGACGGCGGACGGGATCGCGGAGCTCGGCGAGCCGGTGCGCGGCTTCACCCCACTGCACCGAGGAGGCTCGGGCCCGCCGCTCCTGCTCGTCCACGGCTTCACGGAC
The DNA here is from genome assembly GCA_035546715.1 of Gaiellaceae bacterium. Lineage (GTDB taxonomy): Bacteria > Actinomycetota > Thermoleophilia > Gaiellales > Gaiellaceae > PALSA-600. The sequence goes on from DASZWI010000052.1 coordinate 22,253, forward strand.
ACGTGGCGGACCTGGGAGCTCGTCCTCCCGGCGCTCGAGCGCAGGCACGAGGTGCTGGCGCCGACCCTGCCGGGGCATGCGGGCGGTCCCCGCGCCCGCGCAGGGTTCGGGCCCGCGGACGCGGTCGACGCGCTCGAACGGGTGCTCGACGAGGCCGGGCTCGAGACGGCGCACCTGGCGGGGAACTCGCTCGGCGGCTACCTCTGCCTGCGGCTCGCCGCACGCGGCCGCGCGCGGTCGGTCGTGGCGCTCGCTCCCGCCGGCGGGTGGATCGAGCGCGATCCCGCGCTCGACGAGCACTTCGTCGAGACGCAGCGCCTGGTGCGGCCACTCGCGGCCCGCGCCGACGAGCTGATGGCCACCGACGACGGCCGGCGGCGGGCCACCCGCTTCACCACCAGGCGCTACGCGCACATCCCCGCCGGGTTGCTCGCCCACCAGCTGCGCGGTGTCGCGGCGTGCGCGGACGTGCGGCCGATGACCGACGCCGCGCGGACGGAGGGCTGGCCGCTCGACGCCGAGCGCGTGACGTGCCCGGTGCGCGTGGTGTGGGGGAGCGCCGACGCGCTGCTTCCGTGGCCGGAGGCGGCTGCGCGGTACCGCGAGGAGTGGCTGCCGCAGGCCGACTGGGTCGTCCTGGACGACGTCGGCCACTGTCCCCAGCTCGACGTCCCGCTCGAGACGGCCGAGCTGATCGCCGGGTTCGGCGGCTAGTCGGGGAGGAGCGGCATCGCGATCCCCTCGGGCCGTCCGACCAGGACCCCGCGGGTGAGGGAACCGGCGCCGAAGCGGTCGCGCACCTGGTCGACGGCGGCGTCGAGCGCCTCGCTCGGGTCGAGCTGCAGGGCGAGCTGGATGCGGTCGGCGTCCTCGAGGCTCGCGACGGAGATCCCGATCAGGGTCAGCCCGCGCTGCTCGATGGTGGGGACGGCGGCGGCGAGCAGCCCGCGTGCGGTTCGGAGCACGGTGCGCGTGCTCGCGGTGGGCGCGGAGAGCGTGTGCGACCGGGTCGCCCGCGTGTAGTCGGCGAAGCGCAGCCGCAGGACGACCGTGCGACCGACACGCCTCGCGGCGCGCATGCGCCGGGTGACCCGGTCGACGAGCGCGACGAGGTCGGCGTCGATCTCCTCGAGCGTCCACGGGCCGCGGCCGCGGGCCCGCTGCGACCCGATCGAGCCCCGGCGGCGGCGTGCGTGCACCGGTCGCGGATCGAGGTTGTGGGCGAGCGCGTGCAGGTGGCGGCCGGCAGCGCGCCCGAGCAGGGAGACGAGGATCTCCTCCGGCAGCCGGGCCACGTCGCGCACGGTCGCCACGCCGCGCTCGCGCAGCTTGCGGGAGGTGACCGGGCCGACGCCCCACAGCCGCTCGATCTCGAGCGGATGCAGGAAGGCGAGCTCGCGCTCGGGCGGCACGACGAGCAGCCCGTCGGGCTTCGCGACGCCGCTCGCGACCTTGGCGAGGAACTTCGTCCGCGCGATCCCGATGGTGATCGGCAGCCCGACGCGCTCCCGCACGGCGCGCTTCAGGCGCGTGGCGATCTCGAGCGGCGACCCGACGCTTCGCTCCATCCCTCGGACGTCGAGGAACGCCTCGTCGATCGAGAGCCCTTCGACGACCGGGCACGCGTCGTCGAAGACCTCGAACACCGCCTTGCTCGCCTCCGAGTACGCCGACATGCGCGGCGGCACGACGACGGCCTCGGGGCAGAGACGGCGGGCCTGGGCGCCCCCCATCGCGGTGCGGATGCCGTACGCCTTGGCCTCGTAGCTCGCGGCGAGGACGACGCCGAGCCCGACGACGACCGGCCGGCCGCGCAGGTGCGGATCGTCCCGCTGCTCGACGGACGCGAAGAACGCGTCCAGGTCGGCGTGCAGGATCGACGCGGACACGAACATATGTTCGCACAGGCCGGCCGGCGCTGCGAGCCCTCAGGAGCGCGGATCGGTGGCGGCGGCGACGTGCTCGGGCACGCCGGAGTGTTTGCGGACGACGTAGTAGTCGTGGTGCTCCTCCACCACGTCCTCGACGTCGAGCAGCTCGTGCCCGGGTACGACGAAGAAGCGGGCCGGGTCGGACCTGACGCGCTCGTAGGCCGCGACCGGCACCACGAGCACCTGGCTGCAGGCGAGCTCGCCGCACTCGCAGACGATGTGGATCGTGCGGTCGCCGAGCTGGGAGAGCGTCCGGTTCAGGTCGTCGATCTGCTCGTTGACCTGGCGGAACAGCGCCTCGTTGCGCCCGACGCGGAGCGCGCGCTCGCTCATGCGGGCTCTCCCTCCGCCGCCAGCTCCTCCACGAGCTCGCCGGCGCGGCCGGTCTTCTCCGTCACGACGTAGCCGTCCCGCTCCTCGACGACGTGGATGAAGTCGTCGTCCTGGGTCTCGTGGCCTGGGGCGCTGAGGAAGCGGCGCGGGTCCGAGCGGATGCGGCCGTACGCCGCCAGCGTGACCCGGATGACCTGGGTGCACGACGGATCCGCGCACTCGCAGACGAACGGCAGCGGCTCGTCGGCCGGGCGAGCCTGCACGACCGCGACCTCTTCGATCCGGTCGTTCGCGGTCCGGAAGGTGTCGTTGGTCCGGGCGATTCGCTCGGCGGTCGTCGGCTCCATGCCGGACACGTGCCCTGCGCCCGTCGTCTCAACCATCCGGCGCGCCCGGGCGATGCGCGTGCCGGCCGGCGATCGAGCTCCACCGCCGCTGCGACGCCACCGTCCTCGAGCGGCCCGTTGAACCGTCTTCGCGCCGCTCGATATGGTCGGCCGGTCCAGCACCTAGCAGCACCGAGCAAGGGGGAGGTTCGATCGTGAGGCAGGTTCTTTCCGTGTCGCGGCGCGCACCGCGGCTTCTCCTGGCGGCGGTCGCCGTCGCCGCGGCGTCCGTCGCCGTCGTCGTCACGGTCGCGGTGGCGGCGGGGCCGCAGCCGGCGATCACGACGTTCACGCCGCAGTCCGAGGGCCAGATCACCAACATCGACGTGCTCCGCCAGCAGATCCGCAACTACTACGGCGATCCGCTCGGCACCGGCGTGTTCACGGACGGCAGCAACTACGCCAAGGAGGCCAGGTTCGTCGCCAACCAGGGCGCCCACTGGCTCGCCGCCCGCGCGCTCGCGCAGACCAGCGGCCGCAAGGCCATCGTCCTCGACGTCGACGACACGACGCTGGCGACCTGGAACTACGAGATCGCGAGCAACTGGGCGTTCAACCCGACCACGAACGGCCAGTACGTCACCGACCAGAAGTTCCCGCCGGTCCCGGGCATGGTCGACCTCGTCCGGCAGGCGGCGAGCGAGGGCTACACGATCATCTTCCTGACCGGCCGGCCCGCGTCCCAGGAGCAGGCGACGCTCGGGAACCTGACTGCCGACGGCGTCGGGGTCGACGCGGGCTACCCTGCGCCGACGACGCTCAGCGACGGCGAGGACGGCCTGTTCACGAAGCCGCCGGTCGGCAGCTACCCGTCCTACCTGCAGCAGGCGTGCAGCGGCGACGCGGGCGGGTCGTGCACGACCATCCACTACAAGGCGGCGACCCGGGAGCACATCGAGTCGCTCGGCTACGACATCGTCGCGAACTTCGGCGACCAGCTCAGCGACCTGACCGGCGGTGCGGCGGACCGGACGTTCAAGCTGCCGAACCCGAACTACTTCCTGCCGTAGGGCGAGCCCGTCGACCCGGCACATCCGGCAGACGGATCCGGCCTCTCGAGGCCGGATCCGTCGGCTGCGCCGGGCGCGGGGGGATGCGAGCCGCGCTGGCTCGACGGCACCCGGCCCCCGTCCAGCAAGATCCGGAAAACGGACCGGAGGAGGGCTGCGATGAGCGAGGCGGAGAACCTGTTCGGCGAGGAGCACGTGCGCCGGTACCGGGAGACCGGCGGGAAGGTCGGCCACGAGTGGCGCAAGGGCTCCAAGATCCTGCTGCTCACGACGAAGGGGCGGACGACCGGGGAGCCGCGCACGACGCCGCTGATCTACGAGAACGACGGCGACGCCTACGTGATCGTCGCCTCGAAGGGCGGCGCCCCCGAGCATCCCGGCTGGTATCGCAACCTCGCCAAGGAGCCGCTGGTCGAGCTCCAGGTGAAGGACGAGGTCTTCCCCGCCCGGGCGCGCACCGCGACGGGGGAGGAGCGCGAGCGCCTGTGGAAGCTCGCGGCGCGGCAGTGGCCCGACTACGACGCCTACCAGACGAAGACGGACCGCGAGATCCCCGTCGTCGTGCTCGAGCGTGCGTAGGCCGCTCGCCGTCGTCCTCGGCCTGGCGACGCTCGGCGCGAGCACCGCGGCGCCGGCGCCCCGCCCGGGTGCAACTCCGTCGACCCGACCCACGGCGGCCGCCGGGACGAATACCGGCCCGACGCCGGCCGGTTCCCGCAGCACACCTGGATCGCCCGCCAGGTCCACCGCCGCGGGATGGCCGTGGAAGGCTCGCGAGGCGGTGGGGCGGGAGTGATTCGGCTCGGGCCGTCCACGGCGCTTCGGGGGGCGGAAGGCCCGTCC
>DASZWI010000053.1:0-7072 GCA_035546715.1 Gaiellaceae bacterium
GCCTCGGCGAGCACGGTCTTGCCGTGGCCGGAGCGGAAGTACTCGTGGGACGGCTTCTTGTCGCCGCCCATGTTCGCCTCGAGGATCGAGCGCTCGGGCTTCACCGGCGCGCGCTGCATGACGTAGCCCATGTTCAGGGCGTAGCTGTTGCGCGTCATCATGTTCGGGCCGACGGCGTCGCCGGTCGTCCAGCGCCAGAGGACGTGGCACATCGGGCCGACCACGTGCGTGCGCACCTCGCGCAGCTTCGCGCGGCGGGAGAGCATCGGGTCGTCGCTCGCCTCGAGCCAGGCGCGCATCTCGTCCACCTGGGACTCGATCCAGCAGGCGAGGGCGACGGCCTCGCCGGCGCTGCCGCAGACGAAGCACGAGGCGCGCGTGATGCGGTCGGCGAGGACGTACGTGCGGATCGTCCCGGCGGCGAGGGCGCCGCGGGTCATCGACGCGGTGAGCCCGCCCTCCGTGTGCGCGAGGGGAACGTGCACCGTCTCCTCCGCGCGGCCCGTCTCGACGACGTCGCCGGCGTCGTCGAGCTCGTAGGCGCCCAGCTCGATCTGGAGCGGAACCGCCGAGACCGGGATGACGGCCACGCCGACGAGCGACTCGGCGGCCGACGCGAACGGCTCGAGGTCGACGGAGGTGACGAGCCCGCCGTCGAGCCCCATCGCGGCGCGCCGCGCGTCGATGGAGGCGGCGTCGTTCTTCCGGGGCCAGCGCATGGCGGAGAGCCTAGTGCAGCCGCCGTCGCGCTCCCGCGATCGTCCCGCCGGGCCGTCTCCGCGGGCCGGACGCAAGGACGCGGCCCGGGCAGACGCGGCCCCTCGGGCCATGTCCCAGGGACTGTCCCCCAGACATGGCCGGCGGAGACACCTGCCGCCGGCCTCGCGCGGTCGCACGGCCGTCGCCGTGCGGGATCGCGCCCCTGTCCATTGCGGACCGGTCCGAGGGACTGTCCCCTGGACATGGCTCATGGGGACGAGGGCGGCCCGCGACGGGGACATGTCCCGCGAGGACGGGTGGCCGGGCCGGTAGCCTCGTCCCGTGGCCGCCGTGCCGATGAAGGGGAAGCCGCTCGCCGACCGGATCCGCTCCGTCGTCGCCGAGGAGGTCTCGACGCTCGGGCGCCTCGGGCTGGTGACGATCCTCGTCGGCGACGACCCGGCATCGGAGGTCTACATCCGCCTCAAGCACAAGGCCGCGGTGGAGGCCGGCATCGACGCGACCGACCTCCGCCTGCCGGCGACGACCACCCAGGACGAGCTGCTGGCGACGATCGCCGACCTCAACGAGTCGCCCGACGTGGACGCGCTGCTCGTCCAGCTGCCGCTCCCGGACGGGATCGACGAGGCGGCCGTGATCCGTGCGGTCGACCCGACGAAGGACGTCGACGGCTTCCACCCCGTCAACGCCGGCAACCTCTACCTCGGGCGGCCGACGCTCGTCCCGGCGACGCCGCGCGGCGTCATGGCGCTCCTGGCCGAGCACGGCGTCGAGCTCGACGGTCGGCGCGCCGTCGTCGTGGGCCGGAGCGACATCGTCGGCAAGCCGATGGCCCACCTGCTCCTGCAGGCGAACGCCACCGTCACCGTCTGCCACTCGCACACACGCGACCTCGACCGGCACACGCTCGACGCCGACGTGCTGGTCGCCGCCGTGGGCGTCCCGGCGCTCATCTCGCCGGACATGGTCAAGACGGGCGCGGTCGTCGTCGACGTGGGCGTGAACCGCACCGAGGCCGGCCTCGTCGGCGACGTCGATCCCGGCGCCGAGGAGGTCGCCTCGGCGATCACCCCCGTGCCGGGCGGCGTCGGCCCGCTGACCATCGCCTGCCTCCTCCAGAACGCTGTTCGCTGCGCCCGTTACCACCGTGGAGGGCTTGCATTTCCAGGCTGATTGGATGCTAGTGTTGCGCCGCTCCGTCGGGAAGACGGGCTCGTAGTCGTCGAGCAAGGAGTAGGTCAGCGTGGCTGAAGGCACGGTCAAGTGGTTCTCGAACGAGAAGGGCTACGGCTTCATCGAGCGTGGTGGCGGCGAGCAGGACGTGTTCGTCCACTTCTCCGCGATCAATGGTGAGGGCTACAAGTCGCTGACCGAGGGTCAGCGCGTCTCGTTCGACGTCGTGCAGGGCGACAAGGGCCTGCAGGCGGCGAACGTTTCGGCGCTCTAATCCTTTTCGGAACCAAGATCTGCGAGGGCTCCGAAAGGAGCCCTTCGCGTTTGGGAGGATGAACGGACGACATGGCGGGAATCACGAGAGACGAGGTATTGCACGTGGCGCGGCTCGCGCGCCTCGAGCTGACGGACGACGAGGTGACGCTGTTCCAGGAGCAGCTGTCGCAGATCCTCGACGCCGTCTCGAAGGTGAGCGAGCTCGACCTCGACGGCGTCCCGCCGACCGCGCACCCGCTGCAGATCGCGAACGCGTGGGCGGACGACGTGCCCGCGCCGTGCCTCACGCACGAGGAGGCGTTCGCGAACGCACCCGACGTCGAGGACGACCACTTCAGGACGCCGCCGGCATGACGATCGACACCCTCAGGCTCACCGCGGAGGCGGCCGACGCGCTGCTGCGCGCCGGGGAGGTCTCCGGCGCCGAGCTCCACGCCGCGTACCTCGAGGCGATCGGCGAGCGCGACCCCGAGCTGCACGCGTACCTGCACGTCTGCGAGACGGGTGACGGCCTGCCCCTCGCGGTCAAGGACGTGATCGGCACCCGCGGGATCCCGACGACCGCCGGCTCGAGGATCCTCGAGAGCTACGTGCCGGTCTACGACGCGACGGTGATCGTCAAGGCGAAGGAGCGCGGGCTCTCCGTCCTCGGCAAGACGAACACCGACGAGTTCGCGATGGGGTCGTCGACCGAGAACTCCGCGTACGGCCCGTCGCGGAACCCGTGGGATCCCGCCCGGGTGCCCGGCGGCTCCGGCGGCGGCAGCGCGGCGGCGGTCTCGGGCGGCCTCGCCCCGTGGGCGCTCGGCTCGGACACCGGCGGCTCGATCAAGCAGCCGGCGGCTCTCTGTGGCCACGTCGGCCTCCGCCCGACGTACGGCACCGTGAGCCGCTACGGCGTCGTCGCGTTCGCGTCGTCGCTCGACCAGGTAGGGCCGGTGGCGAAGAACGTCCGGGACTGCGCCTTCCTCTACTCCGTGATCGCCGGCCGCGACCCGAGCGACTCGACGACGGTGGACGCCCCGGCGGTCGAGCTGCCGACCGCCGAGGACCTGAAGGGCGTCCGGATCGGCGTGCCGAGGGAGATGAACGAGGCCGAGGGCATCGAGCCGGGGGTGACCGAGCGCGTGCGGGAGGCCGTCGAGCTGGCGGCGTCGCTCGGCGCCGAGGTGGAGGAGTGCTCCCTGCCGCGCTCGGTCGAGTACGGGCTCGCCTGCTACTACCTCGTCGCGCCCGCCGAGGCGTCGTCGAACCTCGCGCGCTACGACGGCGTGCGCTACGGGCTCCGCTCCGCCGGCGCGGACTTCCGCGAGATGGTGATGAACACCCGCCACGACGGCCTCGGCGACGAGCCGAAGCGGCGCATCATGGTCGGCACGTACGCGCTCTCGTCCGGCTACTACGACGCGTACTACGGCAAGGCGCAGCGGGTCCGGACGCTGATCAAGCGCGAGCACGACGAGCTGTTCGAGCGCTTCGACGTCCTCGTCTCGCCGACGAGCCCGACGGTCGCGTTCGAGCTGGGCGCGAAGGTCGACAACCCCGTCGCCATGTACCTCAGCGACGTGCTGACGATCCCGTCCTGCATGGCCGGCCTGCCCGGGCTGTCGGTCCCGGTCGGCCTCTCGGAGGGCCTGCCGGTGGGGCTCCAGCTGATCGGCCCGCAGTTCGGCGAGAACACCCTGTTCAAGGTCGGCCACGCGCTGGAGCAGGCGATCGGGTTCGACGGCGTCCCGGAGCGGCTGCGATGAGCACGGGCGACTGGGAAGCGGTCATCGGGCTGGAGATCCACGTCCAGCTCAAGACCGAGACGAAGATGTTCTGCCGCTGCCGCAACAGCTTCGGCGACCCGCCGAACACGAACGTCTGCCCCGTGTGCCTGGCCTTCCCGGGCGCGCTGCCGGTGCCGAACCGGCGCGCGATCGAGGAGACGATCAAGCTGGGCCACGCGCTGGGCTGCACGATCGCCGAGCGGGCCGTCTTCCACCGGAAGAACTACTTCTACCCGGACAACCCGAAGGCGTACCAGATCAGCCAGTACGACGAGCCGCTGTGCGCGAACGGGCGACTGACGGTGCCCGGCGAGGACGGCGACGTCGAGATCGGGATCGCGCGCGCGCACCTGGAGGAGGACGCGGCGAAGAACGTCCACGTCGCCGCGTCCGGCCGCATCCACGGCGCGACGGCCACGCTGGTCGACTTCAACCGCTGCGGGACGCCGCTGGTCGAGATCGTGACCGAGCCGGACATCCACGACGCCGAGACCGCCAAGCGGTTCCTGCAGCTGCTCAGACAGACGGTGGTCGAGCTGGGGCTCTCGGACGCCGAGCTGGAGAAGGGCTCGATGCGGTTCGACGTCAACGTCTCGGTCCGCCCGGCCGGCAGCGACGAGCTGCGCACGCGCACGGAGCTGAAGAACATGAACTCGTTCAACTTCGCGGCGAAGGGGATCGAGCGCGAGATCGCGCGGCAGATCCGCATCTACGAGGAGGGCGGGACGGTCGAGCAGGAGACGCTCCACTTCGACCCGGCGCACGAGGAGTCCCCGCCGATGCGCTCCAAGGAGGAGGCGCAGGACTACCGCTACTTCCCCGAGCCCGACCTCGTGCCGGTCGAGCCTCCGCGCGAGCTGGTCGAGCGCCTGCGGGACGAGGTAGGCGAGCTGCCCGGCGCGCGCATCCGGCGGATCGCCGACACGCTGTCGTTCTACGACGCCGACGTCCTCGTCACGGGCGGCCTCGACGTGCTGTGGTCGGACACCGTCGCGGCGGGCGCCGACGCGAAGGAGGCGGCGAACGTCCTCGCGAACCAGTTCGTCGCGACGGGCGTCGACCCCGGACGGGTGAACGCCGCCGAGCTCGCGAAGCTCGTCGCCGCCCGCGCCGAGATCCCGCGCGCGGCGTTCGACGAGGCCCTCGCCAGGGTCGGCGACGACGGGTTCTCGGCGGCGCCCTACGTGGCCCAGAAGGCGGTCTCGGACGCCTCCGCGCTCGACCCCGTGATCGACGCCGTGCTGGCGGCCCACCCGGGCCAGGTCGAGCAGTACCGCGGCGGCAAGGAGGGGCTCATCGGGTTCTTCGTCGGCCAGGTGATGAAGGAGACGGGCGGCCGGGCCGACGCGCGCGCGGTGAACGAGCGACTCCGCGAGAAGCTCGCCGCGTCGTAGGTGTCAGCCGCCGCCGAGGTGGGAACCGTCGGAGCCAAAGCGACTCCGAGGGGGACCCACACATGGCTCGCGACATCGACGACCAGCTCGTCAAGTACCTGACCGACGCCCACTCGATCGAGGAGCAGGCGCTCGCCCAGCTGCGGACCGCGCCGGACCTGGCCGGGGACCCGGAGATCGCCGCGGCGTTCCGCTCCCACCTCGCCGAGACGGAGGGCCACGAGACCGCGACGCGCCGGATGCTCGAGGAGCGCGACGCGTCCCCCTCGAAGCTCAAGGACGTCGTCATGGCCGCCGGCGGCAAGGGCTTCCTGCTCTTCGCGCGCTCGCAGCCGGACACCCCGGGCAAGCTGCTCGCGCACGCCGTCTCGTACGAGGCGCTCGAGGAGGCGTCCTACGCGCTGCTCGGCGAGGTGGCGATGCGCGCCGGGGACACCGCCGTGGGCGACGAGGCGAACAGGATCCGCGCCGAGGAGCACGCGATGCTCGAGCGGCTGCTCGGCTACGCCGACCGCTCGGTGGAGGCGTCGCTCCGCAAGCTCTCGCCGGACGACCTGCGCGACCAGCTCCGGTCGTACCTCGCCGATGCGCACGCGATCGAGCACCAGGCCGTCGGGCTGCTCGAGCGCGCGCCGAAGATCGTCGACTCGGGACCGCTCGCCGCGGCCTTCGAGGACCACCTCGTCGAGACGCGCGAGCACCTGGAGCTGATCGACAGCCGCCTCGAGGCGCTCGGCGGCAAGGCGAGCATGTTCAAGGACGCGGCGATGCGGCTCGGCGCTCTCAACTGGGGCACGTTCTTCCGCGGCCACCCGGACACGCCCGGGAAGCTCGTGGCGTTCGCGTACGCGTTCGAGCATCTCGAGATCGGCGGCTACGAGCAGCTCCGGCTCGTCGCGGAGCGCGCGGGCGACCAGGAGACGGCCCGGATGGCGGGCGAGATCATCGCGCAGGAGCGCGGCGCGGCCGAGCGGCTCGCCAGTCTCTTCGCCGTCGCGGCGGACGCGTCGCTACGCGCCGTGGGGGTCGAGACGGCGACGCCCTGAGCGCTCGCCGCTGCTCGGCGCCACGCCGAGCGCCGCCAGGCCGGTCGTCAGCGCGGGGCGTGGACGGCCGGCCGCCGGAGCTGCGGGCGCCGCAGCGCCGGCGGCGTGACGCCGAGATAGAGCAGCACGACGGCGACCGCTGCGAACACGGCGGTGGCGGCGACGCCGGTCCCGGCCACCGCCGTCCCCGCCGCCGCCACCGCGATGCCGGCGAGGAGGAGCGCGTTGCCGAGCGGGCGCCGCCGGATCGTGGCCAGGGCCACGGCGACGACGGCGAGCGTGCCGAGCGAGTTCGCCGCGATGGCGACGATCCTCGGCAGCCAGCCGACGTGGTCCTGCGCCGCCGGGATGTCCGACCCGAACGCGCCGTGCACCGGCATCGCGAGGACGACGCCCACGGCGAGGCCGGCGTAGATCAGCCCGGCCGTCGCCGCCCAGTGCCGCCCGGCGAGGAGCAGCGAGCCGACACCCAGGAGCGGCGCGGTCAGGAGCCCCCCGGCGAGGTAGTAGACGCGGAACGACGGCCCGTCCCAGCCGTGCGCCGCGCCCCACGCGAGGGCCGCGCACGCGGCGGCGTACGCGAGCAGCCCGAAGCCCCAGGCGAACGACCGGCGACGCAAGAGCGTCCCCGCGAGCCGCAGCGCGAGGAGCGCCGCGCCGAAGGAGAGCAGCACCTGCACAGGCGGAGTGT
>DASZWI010000054.1:0-18104 GCA_035546715.1 Gaiellaceae bacterium
CATGCAGGCTCGCCGCGAGGCGTTCTTCGCGTCGGCGCTGAGCCGGGCCGAGCAGCAGGAGCTCAACGGGCTGCTGCGCAAGCTGATGCTCGCGTTCGAGCGCCGCGAGGCCGAGCTGGCCGACGAGTCCAAGAACGCCGCCTAGCGCGCGGCGCCGCCCCGGAGCGTTCGCGAGGGGCGAACCGCTCGACCTTGTGTTGAGTCAGCACAACGTCGCGTGACGGGCCTCGGCTGTGCGCGAGGGTCGGGCGCCGGGGGTCAGCCGGCCGCGCCCGTGCGGAGGCCGGCGTTGCCGACGCGCGGGCCGAGGCGGTGGAACGGCTCGGGGTCCCGCCCCTCGACGCAGTCCGCGACGTAGTCGCCGAGCGCGGGGCCGTGCTTGAAGCCGTGGCCCGAGCCGCCGCCGATCAGCCACCAGCCTGCGCGCCCGGGGTGGCGGTCGACCAGGAAGTGCGTGTCCGAGGTGAGCGAGTACTGGCAGACGCGGGCGCCGACCACGGGCGCGTCGGCGAGCGCCGGGAAGCGCAGCGCGGCGTACGCGCGCGCCTCGGCGAGGCCGTCGGCGGACGCGATCCGCTCGAGCTCGTCCGGGTCGACCTCCGCGCCGCCGCGGTCGGGTGCGATCTTGACGCCCAGCCCGCCGATCTCGCCGTGGCCGTAGAACATCCGGTCGTAGTCGCAGAACGCCGGCGTGCCGTCCCAGCCGCCCGGCGCGCCGACGAAGAACACCTCGCGCCGGCTGATCGTCAGGTCGACGAGGCCGGGGAAGAGACCGGGCAGCCAGGCGCCGCACGCCCAGACGACGACGTCGGCTCGCGGCGGGTCGTCGACCGACACGCGGGTCGTCTCGAGCCGCACGCCGAGGTCGAGGGCGTCCTCGACGAGGAGCTGCGTCGCCCGTCGTGCGAGCAGGATCCCGGCCTCCGGCTCGAACAGGACGGCCTCCAGGTCCACGACGCCGAGCGAGGGGTAGAGGCGGAGCGCCTCGTCGGGGGACAGCCACTCGTACGGGATGCCGAGCCGGTCGAACGCCGGCCGGCTCCGGGCCTCGAACGCGTCGGGGCGCGCCGCGAACCACGCGACGCCGATCGGCTCCCAGATGCGGACGCCGCGCCGCTCCTGGAGCTCGAGCCACTGGCGGCGCGCGTCCCAGACGAGCTCGGCGTACCAGTCGACGCCGCCGTGCGCCGCGCGCAGGATCCGCGTGTCGCCGCCCGAGGCCGAGCGGACGGTGCCCGGGACGTACTGCTCGACGAGCGTCACGTCCCAGCCGCGCCGCGCGAGCGCGCGCGCCGTGGAGGCGCCGAACACCCCGGCGCCGACGACCGTCGCGGTGGCCACGCCGCGATTCTGCCTGCGCGCGACGATCCCCTCCGCCGTGAGGACGACCTGCGGCTCAGTCGAGCGCGGCGCGCAGCGACCCGACGAACGCCGCGAGCGCCCCCGGCCCCTCTTCCGCCGTCTCGACCGCCTTCGAGCCGACGACGACGCCGTCGACCAGCTCCGCGGCGGCCCGCGCATGGCCGGGCGTCGAGATCCCGAAGCCGGCGTAGAGGGGCACGTCGGTCAGACGGCGGACGCGCTCGGCGAGCGGCGCGAGCGTGGGGGCGAGCTCGGCGCGGGCGCCGGTCGTGCCCGTGACCGTGACGACGTAGAGCCAGCCGTCCGTCGCCTCGGCCGCGGCGCGCAGGCGCTCGTCGGTCGACGTCGGGGCGACGAGCTGCACGCGCCGCAGGTCCGGCTGGTCGTCGGCCGGGAGGTCGACGACGATCAGCGAGGTCGCGCCCGCCGCGGAGGCGTCGGCCGCGAAGCGGTCCCACCCGTAGGCCTCGAGGATGGACGCGTACGTCATCGGGATCAGCGGGACGTCGACCCGCGCCCGGATGTCCGCGAGCTGCTCGAGGCACCGGCCGGGGCGCATGCCCTGGGCGAGGGCGCGCTCGCCCGCACGCCGGATCACCGGGCCGTCGGCCAGCGGGTCCGAGAACGGGATGCCGAACTCGATCGCGTCGGCGCCGGCCTCGACCGCCGCCTGGGCCAGCTCCGGCGTCCCGGGCCCCGCCATCAGGTAGACGACGAGCTTCTTGCCGCCGTTCGGGCTCATCGGGCGGGCACCTCGGCGAGATCCTTGTCGCCGCGGCCGGAGAGGCAGACGACGATCAGCTCGGCGTCGAGGTCGAGCGCGCGGGCGAGCGCGTGCGACGACTCCAGGGCGGGGACGATGCCCTCGGTCGCGCACAGCCGGTGGAACGCGGCGAGGGCGTCCGCGTCGGTCGCGGTCACGTAGTGCGCGCGACCCGAGTCGCGGAGCCACGCGTGCTCCGGGCCGACGCCCGGGTAGTCGAGACCGGCGGAGATGGAGTGCGCGTCGACGATCTGGCCGTCGTCGTCGGCGAGGACCGACGAGCGCGCGCCGTGCAGGACGCCGGGGCGGCCCGTGCCGAGCGAGGCGGCGCCCGCGGCCTCGACGCCGACCAGCCGCACGTCCTCGTCGGGGATGAAGTCGTAGAAGGCGCCGATCGCGTTCGAGCCGCCGCCCACGCACGCGACGACGGCGTCGGGCAGCCGGCCCTCGGCGGCGAGGATCTGCTCCCGCGCCTCGCGCCCGATGACCCGCTGGAGCTCGCGCACGATCTCCGGGTAGGGCGACGGGCCGACGCACGAGCCGATCAGGTAGTACGAGTCCTCGACGTTGGCGATCCAGTCGCGGATCGCCTCGCTCGTCGCCTCCTTGAGCGTGCGCGTGCCGAACTCGACCGGCACGACCTCGGCCCCGAGCAGGCGCATGCGCTCGACGTTGGGCTTCTGGCGCCGCATGTCCTCGCTGCCCATGTAGACGACGCACTGCAGGCCGAAGCGCGCGCACACGGTGGCGGTCGCCACGCCGTGCTGGCCGGCGCCGGTCTCGGCGAGGATCCGCTGCTTGCCGAGACGGCGGGCGAGGACGACCTGGCCGAGCGCGTTGTTCAGCTTGTGCGCGCCGGTGTGCAGCAGGTCCTCGCGCTTCAGGTAGAGCCGTTTCGCCGGCGCGAAACGGCCGGCACGGGTGAGGGGCGTCGGCCGGCCCGCGTACGTCGCCAGGAGGTCGTCCAGCTCGGCGCGGAAGGCGGGATCGGCCTGCGCCTCCCGCCAGCCCCGCTCGAGCTCGTCGAGCGCCGGGATCAGTGTCTCCGGCACGTAGCGGCCACCGTAGGTTCCGAACGTCCTCGTCGCAGTCATGTCCTCGCAGCCTCCACCCAGTCGCGCAGCTTGTCGTGGTCCTTGATCCCCGGCGCCGCCTCGGTCGATCGGGCCGAGTCGACGGCCCACGGCCGCACGGCGTCGACGGCCGCCCGGACGTTGGCGGCGTCGAGGCCCCCGGCCAGCATCACGCGCCCCTCCGTCGCCCGGGCGCGGTCGAGGTGCGTCGCGTCTCCCTCGAGCCACGGCAGGTCGACGACGGTGCCGACCCGCTCGCCCCCGCGCAGGAGGACCGCGTCGCGAGTCCGGTGGCCGTCCACCAGCCCGTAGTGCTGGACGACGTCCGCGTCGGTCTCCTCGAGGTCGCCGACGAAGACGGCGACCCGCAGCACGGTGTCCGGCGCGTCCAGCACGCGGTCGGCGCGGCGCGGGCTCGTGTCCGAGAGGATGAAGCCGAGCAGGTCGGCCCCTGCCTCGACGGCGGCGTCGACGTCGTCCTGCCGTGTGAGGCCGCAGACCTTCACCAGCGGGCGCGCGATCAGCTCGGCGAGCTTGGCGCCCGGGTCGCCGGCGCGCATCAGCGTCGAGCCGACGAGCACGGCGTTCGCGCCGCGCAGCTCCGCGGCCGCAGCCTGCGCGCGCGTCGCGATGGCCGACTCGGCGACGATCACGCGGTCGCGCGGCGCCGAGGCGAGCAGGTCGAGCTGGGCGTCGCGGTCGATCGCGAACGTCGACAGGTCGCGGGCGTTGACGCCGACGACGGGGGCGTCGAGCGCGACCGCGCGCGCGAGCTCCTCGGCGTCGTGGGCCTCGACCAGGGTGTCGAGCCCGAGCGCCTCCGCCTCGCGGAGCAAGGCCGCGCAGGTGGCGTCGTCCAGGTCCCGGAGGATGAGCAGCGCCGCGTCGGCGCCTGCCTCGCGCGCCGTCCGCAGGTGCTCGGGCGTGGAGAAGAAGCCCTTCGCGAGCAGCGGGAGCGCGGTCGCGGCCCGGGCCGCGCGCAGGTCGTCCCAGTCGCCGGCGAAGCGCTCGTCGACCAGCACCGACATGGCGCGCGCCCCGGCCCGCTCGTAGGCGCGAGCGACCGCCGCCGGGTCGCCGTCGGGTCGCAGATCGCCGGCAGACGGCGAGCGCCGCTTGAACTCGGCGACGGCGCCGAACCCGGGCGCGGCGAGCGCGTCCCTGAACCTCACCGCACCAGCTCCGCGCGTGAGAAGGAGGCCAGCTCGTCCAGCCGCCGCGCCGCGGCGCCCGAGTCGATCGCCTCGCGTGCCAGCTCGACGCCCTCGCGCAGGTCGGCGGCGTGCCCGCCGGCGACGATGGCGCCCGCGGCGTTGAGCAGCACGGCCGACCGCCGGCCGCCCTCCTCGCCGTCGAACACGCGCCGGATGGCGTCGGCGTTCTCGTCGCGGTCGCCGCCGCGGAGCTCGTCCGGGTCGCAGCGGGGGATGCCGAGGTCGACCGGGTCGAGCTCGCGCTCGCGCACCGTGCCGTCGACCACCTCGCAGACCAGGTTCCGCCCGGCCGGCGAGAGCTCGTCGACGCCGAAGGCGCCGTGCACGACGAAGGCGCGGCGGGTGCCGAGCTGGGCGAGCACGGTCGCGATGGTCGGCGCGAGCGCCGCCGAGTAGACGCCGACGACCTGGGCGCGCGCGCCGGCGGGGTTGGTCAGCGGCCCGAGCACGTTGAAGACGGTGCGGGCGGCCAGCTCCCGCCGGACCGGCGCGGCGTGGCGCATCGCGGGATGGTGGGTCGGCGCGAACATGAACCCGAAGCCCAGCTCGTCGATCGACTGGGCGATCCGGTCGGCCGGCAGGTCGAGGTGGAAGCCGAGCGCCTCGAGCACGTCGGCGGAGCCGGTGCGCGACGAGATCGAGCGGTTCCCGTGCTTGGCGACGTGCGCCCCGGCGGCGGCCGCCACGAGCGCCGCTGCGGTGGAGATGTTGAACGTCCCGCCGCCGTCGCCGCCCGTGCCGGCGGTGTCGACCAGGTCGTCGCTGGCGGGCCGCACGGGCACGACGTGGTCGCGCATGCCCTCGGCGCACCCGGCGATCTCCTCGGCGGTCTCTCCCTTCAGCCGCAGCGCGACGAGGAAGGCGCCGATCTGGGCCGGCGTCGCCTCGCCGACCATGATCTGGTTCATCACGGCGCGGGACTGCTCGCGCGAGAGCGCGTGTCCGTCGAGGAGCTGCGCGAGCGCCTGCTGGATCATGCGTGGGCCTCCAGGAAGTTGCGGACGAGTGCGGGCCCGTCGGGCGTCAGGACGGACTCCGGGTGGAACTGGACGCCGTCCACGGGCAGCTCGCGGTGGCGCACCGCCATCACCTCGCCGTCGGCCGCGCGGGCCGAGACCTCGAAGCAGTCCGGGACCGCCGTGGCGGCCAGCGAGTGGTAGCGGCCGGCGGGGAACGGGTCGGGCAGGCCGGCGAAGAGGCCCCGCCGGTCGTGGCTGACGATCGTCGCCTTGCCGTGCACGAGCTCGCGCGCGAACCCGACCTCGCCCCCGAACGCCTGGACGATCGCCTGATGGCCCAGGCAGACGCCGAGCAGCGGGATGCGCCCGGCGACGCGCGCGACGATCTCGGGCGTCGCGCCGGCGTGCTCGGGCCGGCCGGGGCCGGGGGAGACGACGACGTGCGACGGCCGCAGCGCCTCGACGCCGTCCGCGTCGATCGCGTCGTTCCGGCGGACGTCCACCTCGCAGCCGAGCTGGCCGAACAGGTCGGCGAGGTTGTAGGTGAACGAGTCGTAGTTGTCGACCAGGAGGATCATCCGGCGACCTCCGCCTGCTCGAGCGCGGCCTCCAGGGCCGCCAGCTTGCTCAGGCACTCCTCGTGCTCGGCGACCGGGTTCGAGTCGGCGACGATGCCGCCGCCCGCCTGGAGGTACGCGCGGCCGTCACGCAGCACCACGGTGCGGATCGCGATGCAGGTGTCGAGCCCGACGCCGGGCAGGTGGTAGCCGACGACGCCGGCGTAGGTCCCGCGGCGGTAGCCCTCCAGCTCGCCGATCAGCTGGAGCGCGCGCACCTTCGGCGCGCCGGACACCGTCCCGGCGGGGAACGTCGCCCGCAGGAGGTCGAACGGCGAGACGTCGTCGCGCAGCTCGCCCGCGACCTCGGAGACGAGGTGGGTGACGTGCGAGAAGCGCTCCGGCTCGAGGAACCGCTCGACGCGCACCGATCCCGGCACGCACACCCGGGCGAGGTCGTTGCGCCCGAGGTCGACGAGCATCACGTGCTCCGCCCGGTCCTTCTCCGAGGCGAGCAGCCGCTCGGCGTCGCCCTCGCCGCGCCGGGTCGTGCCGGCGATCGGGTTGAGGCTGGCGCGCGAGCCCTCCGCCTTGACGTGGGTCTCGGGCGACGAGCCGACGAGCGCGATCCCGTCGAGCTCGAGCAGGAAGAGGTACGGCGACGGGTTGAGCCGCCGCAGCGCGCGGTAGACGGCGAGCGGGCTCGCGTGCGTCGGCCGCTCGGCGCGCTGCGCGAGCACGACCTGGAAGACGTCGCCCTGCCGGATGTGCTCCTTGGCCCGCTCGACGCGCCGGACGTGCTCGTCGCGGTCCGGGAAGCGGACCGTCGGCCCGCCGGCCGCAGGCGTCGGGGCGGGGGTCGCGACCGGCCTGCGCAGCAGGCCGGCCACGTCCTCGGGGTCCCCGTGCAGGACGTCGGCCGTGCCGGTGGCGTGGTCGAAGCGCAGGAAGACGTCGGCCACCACGAAGCGGCTCTCGGGCAGCTCCGGCCCGGCGGCCGGGAGCGGCACGGTCGGCTCGAGCGTCGCGACATGGTCGAAGCCGAGGTAGCCGACGACGGGCTCGTCGAGCGCCTCTGCCTCCTCGAACGAGACGAGGCGCCGGCCGCAGCCGACGAACGAGTGGCGGCCGAGCCGGCCCTGCTCGACCGACTCGAGCAGGAACGACGCGCGGCCGCGCTCGCGGAGGGCGAGGTAGGCGCCGAGCGGCGTGATCAGGTCTGTTTCGACGGCGTGGACGGTCATGGGTGCGTGTTCCGGAAAAAGAAAACGACCCTCGCGGGTCGTCGGGTCGAGCGGTGCGGGCTGTACGGCGCTCTACGCGCGCAGGCTCCCGCCCCGCTCGTGGCGCCAGGCCCAGCTCTCCTGGAGGCTGCTGATGAGCGTCGGGGCGGTCATGCCGTCTTCCAGGGTAGGCGCTCCTGGTTGAATGCGCAAGCTCGATGGCCGTCCCCGACCTTCTCGCAGCGCTGCTCGCAGCTCCCGGGCCGTCCGGCCACGAGGAGCCGGCCGCGCGCGTGTGGCGGGAGGCCGCGGCGTCGTTCGCCGAGGTCGGCTCCGACACGCTCGGCACGTCGTTCGCCCGTGTCCGCGCGCGGCAGGAGGGCGCGCCGACCGTCGCGATCGTCGGCCACCTCGACGAGATCGGCGTGGCCGTCACGAACATCGAGGACAACGGCCTGCTGTCGTTCGCCCAGCTCGGCGGGATCTCGGCCGAGTCCCTCGTCGCGCAGCGGGTCGACCTGATGACGCGGAACGGGCTCGTCCCCGGCGTGATCGAGCGGCGCTACGTGCCGCCCGCGAAGCGGAAGGACCTGGGCCGGCTGGAGCAGGCGGATCTGCACATCGACATCGGCGCGCGCAACCGCGAGGACGCCGAGGCGCTCGTCCGCGTGGGCGACGCCGGCGTGTGGCGGGGCGAGCTCGTCGAGCTGCCGAACGGCCGGATCGTCTCGAAGGCGCTCGACAACCGGCTCGGGGCCTACGTCGCCCTCGAGGCGGCCAGGCGGCTCGCGGAGGGGGCGCCGCTCGAGGTCGACGTCGTCGCGGTCGGCGCCGTCCTGGAGGAGCTCGGCTCCTACGGCGCGCGGCCGGCCGCGTACGCGCTCGAGCCGCTCGTCGCGATCGTGGTGGACGTGAGCCCCGCGATGGACACGCCGGGCGGCGACGCGAAGATCGGCGGCCGGGCGGACCTCGGCGGCGGCACCCTGATCGGCGTCGGCCCCATCCTCAACAAGCGGGTGACGGATCTCCTCACGGAGACGGCCGAGGCGGAGGGGATCGCGCACGGCTTCGAGGTGAACACGAGGCAGACGAACACGGACGCGGACGAGATCCACCTCACCCGTGCCGGCGTTCCGACCGCGCTGCTCTCGATCCCCCTCCGGTACGTGCACAGCCCCACCGAGCTCTGCTCGCTCGACGACGTCGAGGCGACGATCGCGCTCATCGTCGCGTTCGCCCGCCGCCTGGCGCGTGACCAGTCGTTCGTCAGGTAAGACGTAGAGGTGAGTCGCAGCGTCATCGTCTCCGCCGTCCGGACGCCGTTCGGGAAGCTGGGCGGCGGCCTCGCCGGGTACACCGCCACCGAGCTCGGCGCGCACGTCATCCGGGCGGCGCTCGAGCGGATCGGGCTGGAGCCGAACGAGCCGCAGTACGTGCTCATGGGACAGGTGCTCCAGGCCGGGGCCGGGCAGGCGCCGGCGAGGCAGGCGGCCGTGGGCGCCGGGCTGCCCGTCGAGACGCCCGCCGACACGATCAACAAGGTCTGCGCGTCGTCGATCCGCGCGATCGAGCTCGCCGACTCGCTGATCCGCGCGGGCGACCTCGACGTGATCGTCACCGGCGGCATGGAGTCGATGACCCATGCCCCGTACCTGCTGCGCAAGGCGCGGTTCGGCTACCGCCTCGGCCACGGCGAGCTGCTCGACTCCGTGGTCTTCGACGGGCTCACGTCGACGTTCGACGAGCTGCACATGGTCCAGCAGAACTCGAAGGTGTCGCGGGAGCTCGGCATCAGCCGCGAGGAGCAGGACGCATGGGCTGCGCGCTCGCACGCACGCGCCGCGGCCGCCCAGGACGCGGGGCGGTTCGCCGACGAGATCGTCCCCGTCGGCGAGCTGGAGGCCGACGAGGGCGTGCGGCGCGACACGACCGTCGAGAAGCTCGCGGCGCTGAAGCCCGTCTTCGACCCGGAGGGGACGACGACAGCCGGCAACGCCCCGGGCGTCAACGACGGGGCGAGCTGCGTCGTCGTGTGCTCGGAGGAGTGGGCACGCCGGCGCGGGCTCGAGCCGCTGGCGACGATCGTCGCGCAGGGCTACGTGGCCGACGACTTCGCGTACCTCGCGCGCACGCCCGCCCGCGCGGGCGCGCAGGCGCTCGAGCGCGCAGGCATGTCGATCGGCGACGTCGCGCGCGTGGAGATCAACGAGGCGTTCTCGTCCGTGGCGCTGAACTCGACGCGCCTGCTCGGCGCCGACGAGGAGCAGGTGAACGTCAACGGCGGCGCGGTCGCGCTCGGCCACCCGATCGGCGCGTCGGGCGGTCGGATCGTCGCGACGATGGTCCACGAGCTGCGCCGGAACGGCGGCGGGCTCGGCCTCGCGGCGATTTGCTCCGGCGGCGGCCAGGGCGACGCGCTCCTGATCGAAGCGTGACGCTCGTCCGCGCCGCCGGCGGGATCGTCGTCGACGACGCGGGCCGCGTCCTCGTCGTGCACCGGCCGCACCACGGCGACTGGTCGCTGCCGAAGGGCAAGCTCGAGGACGGGGAGAGCTGGGAGGAGGCTGCGGTGCGCGAGGTCGAGGAGGAGACCGGCCTGCGCTGCACCGCCGGCCCCGAGGTGGGCCGGACGAGCTACCGGGTGCCCGCGGGCCCGAAGGAGGTGCGGTACTTCCGGATGCGCGCCGAGGGCGAGGCGACCGCGCAGAACGAGGTCGACGAGGTGCGCTGGGTGACGCCGGCGGAGGCCCGCGAGCTGCTCGACTACGCGGACGACCGCGAGCTCGTGCGCATGCTGCTCGAGGCCGGCTAGCCGGTCGACCCGGGCGTCTCGGCGCAGGTGCCGAGCTTCGCCCGCACGGCGAGGGCGTGCGCCTTCTTGTCGAGCAGCGCGCCCCGGATCGCCACCTTGCGGACGCGCGCCACGCTGCCCGCCTTCGCAGCGGCCCGCAGGTCGCGAACGGGCTTCAGCTCGGCCCGGGTCGCCGCGGTGAACCGCCGCAGCGCGGGCGTCTGGGGCCGGACCGCCGACAGACGCGCGACCATCCGCGTGAGCGCGTTCTCGACGACCCCGTAGTAGACGACGATCCCGGGCATCGTCTGCGGCTGGTTGTACTCGTCGAGCGTGCGGTGGTACTGACGGCAGATCGCGTTCGCCTGGGCGGCCGTGGACGGCGCGGCGGCCGGCTTCGAGGAGCCGCCGCACGCCGCGAGCAGCGGCACGAGGAGGAGCAGGAGGGGAAGGCGCTTCATCGGGCGGGCCGCCGCAGCGGCCAGGCGTACCGTAGCTGCGGCGGGCGGACGTCCGAGCGGAGCGCCTCCACCTTGCGCGTCACGGCCGAACGGTACGCTCACCCGCCGATGGCGTTCGAGCACGTCCTCGTGGTGGGAGCGGGCCAGATGGGCGGCGGGATCGCGCAGGTGGTCGCCGCCTCGGGCCGGCGGGTCTCGCTGCACGACCCGTTCCCCGGCGCCGTCGAGCGCGGGCTCGGGACGATCGAGCGCAGCCTGGCGAAGCTCGCCGAGAAGGGCGGGCCCGAGCCCGGCGAGGTGCTCGCGCGCATCGAGCCGGCGGACGACCTCGTGCCCGCCGACCTGATGATCGAGGCGATCACCGAGGACGCGGCGGCGAAGGAGGACGTCTTCCGCCGCGCCGACGAGACCCTGCCCGCCGGCGCGATCCTCGCCTCGAACACGAGCTCCATCCCGATCACCTCGCTCGCCGCGGTCACCGGGCGGCCCGAGCAGGTGATCGGCATGCACTTCTTCAACCCCGTGCCGGTGCTGCGGCTCGTCGAGGTGATCCGGGCCGTCCAGACGTCCGACGAGACCGCCGCCGCGATCGTCGCTCTCGCCCGCGACCTCGGCAAGGAGCCCGCCGAGGCGCGCGACTTCCCCGGGTTCGTCTCGAACCGCATCCTGATGCCGTTCGTCAACGAGGCGGCCTACGCCCTGATGGAGGGGGTGGCCGAGCCCGAGGCGATCGACACGATCGCGCGCCTCGGCTTCGCCCATCCGATGGGGCCCCTGGCGCTCGCCGACCTGATCGGCCTCGACACCTGCGTCGCGATCATGGAGGTGCTCCACCGCGGGCTCGGCGACCCGAAGTACGCACCGTGCCCGCTGCTGCGCCAGTACGTGCAGGCGGGGCGCCTCGGCCGCAAGAGCGGCCGCGGCTTCTACGAGTACTCGACCGCCGCCAGCTGAGGCTCGGGCTCGGCGGTCGCGAGCAGCGCCGAGCGGGCCTCGGCGAAGATGTCGCCGTCGAATCGGTAGAGCGACGTGAAGTCGACGGCGCCGTTCACCTCGATCACCACCCAGGTTCCCACGTCGGCCGGCAGCAGGTCGACGCCGACGAGGTCGCCGCCGATCGCGACGGCCGCCGCCATCGCGAGGTCGCAGGCGTCCGGCGCCGGCCGGATCGGCTCGCGCCGCGCGCCCAGGGCGACGTTCGTGCGCCACTCGCCCGGCGCCGCGACCCGCCGGACCGCGCCGATCACCCGGCCGCGCGCCACGACGAGCCGCAGGTCGTAGCCGCGCGGCGCGACGAGCTTCTGCGCCACCGCCCCGGTCGTCTGGAACCAGGGGCGCGTCGAGGCGCGGGCGAGCGCCTTCTCGATCGCCGCCTCGTCGTCGCAGCGGAGCACGTCCTCGCCCCACGAGCCGAACCGCGGCTTGAGGACGAGCGGCGGCACCAGCTCGGGCAGCGGCAGCCAGGGCGCGACGTGGACGGTGCGCGGATGCGGGACGCGCGCCGCGAACAGCGTCCGGGCCGTGGCGAGCTTGTCGTGGGCGGCGAGCAGCGCGGGCCGCGGGTTCAGCACGCGGGTGCCTCGCGCGCCCAGGCGGTCGAGCGCCCACAGCCCGGGCTCGACCCCGTCGAGAGACGGCACGACGTCGAGACGGCCGAGCGCGACGTCGCCTCGGCCCAGGCGGGCGAGCGCCTGGGCAGGCGTGAGGACGGCGCCCAGGCGGGTGTTCGTCGGAGTCGCGCGGTGCGCGACGATGCAGAGAGACCCCATGGCCGGAATGGTGCGGCCGATGCGGGTGGGGCGGAAGGCCCGGCCGCCACGCTGCCACCGGACCGAGACCGTCTCGTCACCCTTGTGAACGGCGCTTCTCCCTAGGCTGGACGGGCCGCGTGCGAACGGCTCGCGTGCCTGGGGGAACGTCGGCCCGGGGAGCCACGGACGCTCCTCGGGCCGGGCGTTCAGGACTAGGATCGAGCGATGGAGCGCCTCCTGGAACGTGAGCTGAAGCTCGACCCGGACGCGGGCTTCCACCTCCCGGACCTGCCGGGCACGGCGCTCGAGCCGCGCGTGTTCACCTCGACGTACGTCGACACGCCGCCGCGGTCGCTGGCGCGCGCGGGGATCACGCTGCGCCGCCGCCTCGAGAACGGCCGCTCGCGCTGGCAGCTCAAGCTGCCGCGGGCCGAGGGGCGGGCCGAGCTGGAGTCCGCGGGCGGGCCGGCCGGGCCGCCGGCGGAGCTCCGCGACCTCCTCACCGTGCACCTCCGGCACGGGCCGCTCGAGCCGGTCGCGACGCTGCGGACGCGCCGCTCCGGCGTGCGCGTCACCGACGGCCCGCGGCCGCTCGCCGACGTCACCGTCGACACGGTCGACGTCGTCGACGGCGGGCGCGCGTCGCAGGGGTTCGTCGAGCTCGAGGTCGAGCTGGTCGAGGGCGACGACCACGACCTGGAGCGCCTGGGACGCCTCCTGCGGCGGGCCGGCGCGCAGCGCTCGGACGGCCGTCCGAAGCTCCTCCGCGTCCTCGACCTGCCGCCCGAGGCCGACCTCGCCGCCGGCGCGCCCGCGTCCGCCCGGCTGCAGGCGCTCCTGGCCGCCCAGCTCGCGGCGATCGAGCGGTACGACCCGGGCGCGCGGCACGGCGACGACCCCGAGGACGTCCACAGGCTCCGCGTCGCCACGCGCCGCTCGCGCGCGCTGATCGACGTGACGAAGCCGGTGCTGGGCGAGGCCCTGGCGCCGCTCGCCGGCGAGCTGAGGTGGCTCGCCGGGCTGCTGGGAGACGTCCGCGACCTCGACGTGCTGATCGAGCGGCTGCTCGGCGAGGCGGAGACGCTCGACGAGGACGCCGCGGGCGCCGCGACGATCGTCGCCGCGCTCGTCGAGGAGCGCGACCGCGCGCGGGAGGCCCTGCTCGCAGGGCTGTCGAGCGAGCGCTACCTGGCGCTGCTGACGTCCTTCGAGGAGAGCGTGGCGCTGCTGCCCGAGCTCGACGTCGACGGGGGCTGGAAGCCGACCGCCGCCCAGGCGCTGAAGCGGCTCGCCCGCGACGCGCGCAAGCTGCCGGACGAGCCGGCGGACGACGAGCTGCACGACCTCCGCAAGCGCGCGAAGAAGGCCCGCTACGCGGGCGAGCTCGCGGCGCTCGGCGGGAGCCGCGCCGTCGCGCGCTACGTGGACGCGCTGAAGGTCGTGCAGGACGCGATCGGCGAGCACCAGGACGCGGTCGTCGCGGAGGAGCGCCTGCGGGCGCTGGCGCGGGCGAGGACGGCCATCGCCACGGGCCGCCTGATCGAGCGCGAGCGCGCACGGCGCGCCGCGGCGCGCGCCGGCTACCGCAGCCTGCTCGACGCGGCGCTCTCGGCCGGCCGCAAGGCGCTCTGATGCTGCCCGCCCTGGAACCCCGAACCGACCTTGTGTTGAGTCACCACCAGGTCGGGGAAAGCGGCGGGCCCTAGGCTGCGGCGGCCAGGCGGTTGCCGAGCTCGGCCAGTGCGCCCTCGCGCAGGCCGGCGCGGACGACGCGGAGCGGCACGTCGAGCCGGGCCTGGAGCGCTTCGAGTAGGACGGCGCCGCCGGCGACCGTGCGGCCGCGGGTCGGGTTCAGGCCCCAGCTCGCGACCAGCTCGTCGGCAGGGGTGATCGCGGCGATGCGGATCGCCTCGGCCAGGCGCTCCGCGTCGAGGTCGTCGCCGACCACGCGGCGCACGGCCCGGGCGCTGCCGCCGACCGCGAACCCGCGTGCGGGCAGCGGCGGGTCGAAGCCCTCGAGCATCCGGGCCGCCTCGCGCCGGGCCGCCTCGATCGCCTCGCGTCCCGGCGGGTCGCCGGGCAGGCAGCGCCGGGTGAGCCGGAGGGAGCCGAGGTCGATCGAGCGGATCCAGAGCGGGCCGGTGCGGCGGCTGCCGATCGTCACCTGGGCCGACCCGCCGCCGACGTCGACGACGGCGACCGTCTTGCGGGCGGGGACGCGCAGCTTGCTCAGCGCGCCGACGAACGCGAGGCGCCCTTCCTCGGCGGCGCTCAGCACGCGCACCGGCGACCGCGAGGCCGTCGCGAGCGCCTCGATCAGTTCGCCGGCGTTCGCGGCCTGGCGCCCCGGGCTGGCGACGAGGATCTCCAGCGCCTCCGCGCCCTCGGCGCGTGCGGCGTCGGCGAAGCGCGCGACGACGCCGGCGGTCTCGGCGAGCTTGGCGGGCGGGATGGCCCCGTGCTCCTCGACGGCGGCGCCGAGGCCCAGCGCCTCCCGGAGCTGCAGCAGCGGGCGGTCGCCCTCGGCGACGAGGAGGCGCACGGTGTTGGACCCCACGTCGACGACCCCGACGGCCACGTCGTCATGGTGACGGCGCCACATGACGGTCAAACGTCTCGGTGGGCGCGGGCGGTGCGCGCGCGCTGCCGCCGGCGCATGAACACGGACTGCGCCGTGCGCCGCCGCTCGCTCTTGCCGGGCGTCACGCGCGTCCAGCGCCCGTCCGCGTCGAGCTCCCAGGCGTTCGTGTTGTCGGACAGCAGCGCCTTGAGAATGGACTCGATCTCGTTCCGCACGTGCGTGTCCTCGACGGGCACGACCACCTCGATGCGGTGGTCGAGGTTCCGCGGCATCAGGTCGGCGCTGCCGAGCAGGTACGTCTTCCGCTCGCCGGCCTCGAAGCAGTAGAGGCGGCTGTGCTCGAGGAAGCGGCCGAGGATCGACCGCACGCGGATCGTCTCGCTCATCCCCGGCACGCCCGGGACGAGCGTGCAGTACGCGCGGACGACCACGTCGATCTCGACGCCCGCCTGCGATGCCTTGTAGAGCTCCTCGATGATCTCCGGGTGCGTGAGGCTGTTGCACTTGAGCCGGATGCGGGCGTGCTCGCCGGCCTCCGCGGCCGTCGCGACGGCGCGGATCTCCTCGGTCAGCTGCCGGCGCAGGTTGAACGGCGCCACGAGCAGCTTGCGGAAGCGCTGCGGCCGCCCGAAGCCCGTCACGAAGTTGAAGAGGTCGGCGACGTCGGCGCCGATGTCCGGGTCGGCGGTGAACAGGCCGACGTCCTCGTAGGTCCGCGCGGTCGTCGCGTGGTAGTTGCCCGTGCCGATGTGGACGTAGCGCCGCAGGTCGTCGCCCTCGCGCCGCACGACGAGCGTCGTCTTCGCGTGGATCTTCATGTCCGGGAAGCCGTAGACGACGTGGACGCCCGCCTGCTCGAGCGAGCGGGCCCAGCCGATGTTGCGCTCCTCGTCGAAGCGCGCCTTGAGCTCGACGACGCACACAGCCTGCTTGCCGGCCTGCGAGGCCTGGATCAGGGCGGGCGCGATGGCCGAGTCGCGGCTGGTGCGGTACACGGTCGTCTTCAGCGTCACGACGTCCGGGTCGGACGCGGCCGCCTGGACGAACGCCTCGACGCTCGTCGCGAACGAGTCGTAGGGATGCTGCACGACGACGTCGCGCCGGTCGATCTCGGCGAACAGCTCGCTGCGCTCCTTGGCGAGCCGGCGCTGCGTGTACGGGATCCACGGCTCGACCTTCAGGTCGGGCCGGTCGAGCGCCCAGAGCTGCGAGACGTCGTCGAGGTCGAGCAGGCCGCGGATCGCGTAGACCTGGTCGGCCGTCACCCCGAGCCGCGCCCGGAGCTGCGACAGCAGCTCCCGCGACACCGAGCTCGACACCTCGAGCCGCACCACGGAGCCGAACCGCCGCCGCTGCACCTCGGTCTCGACCGCCTCGAGCAGGTCGTCGGCGTCGTCGGAGATCTCGGTGTCGCCGTCGCGGGTCAGCCGGAACGGGACCCGCTCGACGATCTCCATGCCCGGGAAGAGCCGGTCGAGCGAGTGCGCGATCACGTTCTCGAGCGGCACGAGCAGACCGCGGGCGCCGATCGAGACGAAGCGGTCGAGCCCCTCGGGCACCTTGACGCGCGCGAAGCGCTCCTCGCCGTTCTCGGGGTCGCGGACGAGCAGCGCGAGGCTCAGCGACAGGCCGGAGATGTACGGGAACGGCTGGCCCGGCCCGACCGCGAGCGGGGTCAGGACGGGGAAGATCTGGCGGAGGAACACGTCGTCCAGCTCCTCGCGCTCCTCGTCGGTCGCGTCCTCGACGGTGCCGAGGACGATGCCCTCCGCGGCCAGGGCGGGGCAGAGCTCGTCGCGCCAGAGCCGCGTCTGCGCGTCGGTCAGCGGCAGGACGCGCGACCGGATCTCGTCGAGCGTCTGCTGCGGCGAGCGGCCGTCGGGCGTGCGGGTCGCGGCGCCCGAGGCGACCTGGTCGTGGAGGCCCGCGACGCGGACCATGAAGAACTCGTCCAGGATCGACGAGACGATCCCGCAGAACTTGACCCGCTCGAGCAGCGGCTCCCCCGGATCGGCGGCCAGCTCGAGGACGCGCTCGATCAGGTCGAGCTGGGAGAGCTCGCGGTTGAGGAAGGCGATCTCGGGACCGCCGACCTCCGATTCGGTTGCGGCCGCCACGGGTCTTCCAGGATCGCGGAAGCGTGGTGAACGGTGGGTGAATGGCTGGTGACTATCGGCTGCCGAGCGGGGCGCTGCCGGGGTCCCTATGCTGGCGCCGTGGACTGGCGCGTCTACCACGCCGTGAACTCCTTCACGGCGCATCACTCGTGGCTCGGCCAGGTCTTCCGGTTCGTCGAGACGTACGGGACGATCGCGATCGGCGTCGCCGCGGTGGCGCTGTGGCTCCTCGCCCGGCCCGGCGGCGACCGCAAGTGGAAGCTGGCGGCGGGCTCGGCGCTCGGCGCCGCGGCCCTCGGCCTGCTCGTGAACCGGATCGTCTCGACGGCGTGGCACCGCGACCGGCCGTACGTCTCCCACCACGTCGCCCACATCTGGGGCCCGCGCAAGGCCGACGCCTCGTTCCCGAGCGACCACTCGAGCGCCGCGTTCGCGATCGCGGTGGCCGTCCTGCTGATCGACCCGGTCGCCGGCGCGTGCTTCCTCGTGCTGGCCGTCCTGATCGGCGTGGGCCGGGTCGTCGTCGGTGAGCACTATCCGCTCGACGCGATCACCGGCGCGTTCGTCGGCACGGTCGCGGCGGTGATCGTGGTGCGCTTCGCCCGGCCGCTGATCGCGCTGCTCGTCCGGCTGGTCGAGCGGCTGACGGATCCCGTGCTCGCGCTGGTCTGGCGCGACCGTGCGATCCGTCCCTGAGCCGTCCGGGTGCGGGCTCAGGCGCGCCGGGCGCGGTCGGCGAGCGCCGCCGTCAGCAGCGCCGGCAGCGTCAGCAGCACCGCCCACCAGCGCAGGTGCACGATCGGGAAGAGCGCCGCGGCGAGCGCGACGATCTCGACGAGCCGGAGGCCGCGGTCGCGGAGCACGCGGCGATTCTCCGGGCGGGTCGCACGCCCGTGGGAAGACGTTCGGAGTCGAGGGCGTGACGGTCCGGGCGCGCATCTGGTGAACGGCCGGTAGACGGATGGAGTCGATCTCCTGACCGGCCGCCCGGCGGGCGCTCCGCGGCCCTACGCTCGGGTCGTGCGCACCGAGCGCCTCCTCGTCGGGCTCGCCGTCCTCGTCGGGCTCGTCCTCGTCGCGGTCGCCGTCGTCTACTGGGCCGAGCCGGCGAAGTCCCTCCCGTCGTTCTTTCCGGGACATGACGCGGGGTCGACGCACCACCATGCGAAGCACGGCATCGCGGCGTTCCTGGTGGGCCTCGCCTGCCTCGTGTTCGCCTGGTTCCGCAGCGGCCCGACGCGCGCCACGGCGA
>DASZWI010000055.1:0-19490 GCA_035546715.1 Gaiellaceae bacterium
CCCAGCCGACGCCCGTCGACGGCGTACCGCTCGAGCGTCGCCTCGTTGTGGATCGCCGTGAGCAGGCGCTCGTACGCGACGTGGAGGAGCGCCATCCCGGGCGCCTCGTAGATGCCGCGGCTCTTCGCCTCGATGACGCGGTTCTCGATCTGGTCGGACATGCCGAGGCCGTGCCGACCGCCGATCTCGTTGGCGGCGCGGACGAGCGCGACCGGGTCGTCGGTCGCGACCTCGCCGACCGACACGGGCAGGCCGTTCTCGAAGACGATCGTGACGGTCTCCGGCTCGATCTCGACGGCGGGGTCCCACGACGCGACGCCCATGATCGGCTCGACGATCTTCATCGACGTCGCGAGCAGCTCGAGGTCCTTCGCCTCGTGCGTCGCGCCGAGCATGTTCGCGTCGGTGGAGTACGCCTTCTCGACCGAGCTGCCGTGCGCGAGCCCGCGCTCCGCCAGCCACTCGCTCATCTCCTTCCGGCCGCCGAGCTCCGACACGAATGCCTCGTCGAGCCACGGCTTGTAGATCCGCAGGTGCTCGTTGGCGAGCAGCCCGTAGCGGTAGAAGCGCTCGATGTCGTTGCCCTTGTAGGTGGACCCGTCGCCCCAGATGTCGACGCCGAGGTCGGCCATCGCGCGCACCAGGAGCGTCCCGGTGACCGCTCGGCCGAGCGGCGTGGTGTTGAAGTAGCGCCGGCCCGCCGTGGAGATATGGAACGCGCCGCACTGGAGCGCGGCGAGGCCCTCGCGCGCGAGCGCCTCCTTGCAGTCGACGAGGACGGCGTCCTCGGCGCCGTAGCGCCGCGCCTTCTCGGGGACGGCGTCGATGTCCGGCTCGTCGTACTGCCCGAGGTCGGCGGTGAAGGCGTAGGGGACGGCGCCCTTCTCGCGCATCCACGCGAGGGCGCAGCAGGTGTCGAGCCCGCCCGAGAAGGCGATGCCGACGCGCTCGCCGACGGGCAGCGCCGCGAGGATGGCGCCGCCGGGGACCGACGTCTGGGTCATCCGCGGGAGTCCCGATCGAGGTGGTGCCGGAGCTCTTCGGCGAGCTCGGCGCCGGTGAGGCCGTCGCGCGCCGCGACGAAGACGGTGTTGTCGCCGGCGATCGTGCCGGCTACCTCGGGCAGCGCCGCCGCGTCGATCGCGTCGGCGAGCGCGGCCGCGAAGCCGCGCGGGGTCTGGATGACGAGCAGCTGGCCGGCCGGGGTGGACGCGCCCATCCAGCGGCGGAGCGCCGCGGTCAGCTCGTCGAGCCGGCGCAGGTCGGCCGCGCCGGGCAGCGCGTACACGAGCCGGCCGGCCTCGTTGCGCACCTTCACCAGCCCGAGCTGCGCGATGTCGCGCGACACCGTGGCCTGCACGGTCGGGATCCCCTCGGCCCTGAGCGCGTCCGCGACCTCGCTCTGCGTCGAGAGCGGCTGCGTCTGGACGAGCCGGAGGATCGTGCCCTGCCGCTCAAACTTCGTCGTCACGCCACCACCTCGGCCATGATCGCAAGCGCCTGGTCGGCCTCGTCGAGGGAGAGCGTCAGCGGCGGCGTGAGCCGGAGCGTCGTCGGGCCTGCGCTGCCGATCACGAGCCCGCGCCCGAGCGCCGCCTCGACCACCGGGCCCGCCTCCCGGTCGAGCTCGACCGCGAGCAGCAGCCCGAGCCCGCGCACCTCGCCGAACGCGGCGAGACCGGCCTGCAGCCGCTCGGAGAGCTCGTCCACGTGGGCGAGCAGCGCGTCGTCGATCGTGTCGAGGACCGCGCACGCCGCGGCCGAGCAGACGAGGTTGCCTCCGAACGTCGAGGCGTGGTCGCCGGGCTCGAAGCCGACCGGCGCCTCGTCCGAGACGAGGAACGCGCCGATGGGCAGGCCGTTGGCGAGCCCCTTCGCCAGCGTGACCGCGTCGGGCTTGACGCCGTAGCGCTGCCAGGCGAAGAACGCTCCGGTCCGGCCGACGCCGGTCTGCACCTCGTCGAGGATCAGCAACGCGCCGTGCTCGTCGGCGAGCGCCCGCGCCTCGGCGAGCGTCTCTGTCCCGAGCGGGTGCACCCCGCCCTCGCCCTGGACGGGCTCGAGCAGGATCGCGGCCGTCCGCGGGCCGACGTGCTCCGCGAGCGTGTCCGGCGTCGCGAACCGCGCGCCCGGCACGAGCGGCTCGAACGCCGCCCGCTTCGCCGGCTGGCCGGTCACGGACAGCGCGCCCATCGTGCGGCCGTGGAACGACCCCTCGAGCGCGACGATCTCGTGCCGCCCCGTCGCCTTCCGCGCCCACTTGATCGCCGCCTCGTTCGCCTCGGCGCCCGAGTTGCAGAAGAACGCGTGCGCGCCGCCGAACCGGTCGGACAGCTTCTCGGAGAGCTCGACCATCGGCTCGGTGTAGTAGAGGTTCGACACGTGCCAGAGCCGGTCGAGCTGCGCGTGCGCGGCGGCGGCCGGCGCCGGATGGCGGTGACCGAGCCCGACGACCGCGATGCCGGCGAAGAGGTCGAGGTAGCGCTTCCCGGCGTCGTCGACGAGCCAGGAGCCCTCGCCGTCGACGAACGTCACGCCCAGGCGGGCATAGGTGGGCAGCAGGGCGCCCTGTGCGGTTGCGTTCACGCGGTCACCTCCGTCCGTCCGATCTCCGCGAGCACGCCGTGCGCCGCGGCGATGGCGGCGGCGCGCAGCTTGGGGACGATGCCGCCGTCGAACGCGCCGGCGTCGATCAGGTCGTTCGCCTCGCCGGCCCGGATCGACGCGACGACCGCGTCGTCGACGAGCAGGCCCGGCACGTCGGTGAGGAAGAGCAGCTTCTGCGCGCCGAGGCCGAGCGCAAGCGCGGCGGCAGCGTCGTCGGCGTTGACGTTCAGCGGGCCGACGGCGAGCGGCGCGACGACGGGCACCTTCCCGGCGGCCAGCGCCTTGACGATCGCGCGCGGGCGGCAGGGGAGCGGGTCGCCGACCCAGCCGAGCGGCGGCACCGGCACGGCGAGCAGGCCGTCGCGGTCGCCGAAGACGGGCACGGCCACCTCGCCGAGCTCGGCGCACAGCGCGGCGTTGACGGCGGCCATCGAGTCCCGGACGACGTCCACCGTGGCGCGCGTCGTGCGGCGGCGCCCACCCACGAACTCGACCCGGATCCCGCGCCGCTGCATCTCCTGGGTGATCTGCGGGCCGGCGCCGTGGACGACGCAGACCTGGTGGCCCTCCTCGACGAGCCCGAGGATCCGGTCGGCCGAGTCGCCGGCGACCGCCCCGCCGACCTTGACGATGAGCCGCGTCATGACCGGTACTCCGCGTTGATCCGGACGTAGTCGTACGAGAGGTCGCTGGTCAGGTAGCCGGCCTTGCCGCCGCCGAGACCGAGGTCGAGGTCGATCGTCGCCACCGCGCCGTCGACCGGCGGCTCGATCCCGGTCGGCGCGCCGTCGACGAGCACCTTCGTGCCGTTGTAGGCGAGGTTGACCTTGAGCGGGTCGACGTGCGCGTAGCCGCCGTTGAACGGCGCGCTGCCGGCCGCCATTAGCACGCGGCCCCAGTTGGCGTCGCGGCCGAAGAGGGCGGTCTTGACGAGCGGCGAGGTGGCGATGCGGCAGGCGACGGCCCTGGCCTCGGCGTCGCTCGCGGCACCGGAGACGTTGATCTCGGCGACGAGCGTCGCGCCCTCGCCGTCGGCGACGATCTGCTGGGCGAGGTCGCGGCACACGGCGTGCAGCGCCTCTGCGAAGGCGGCGTCGTCGCGGCGGGCGCCGGAGGCGCCGTTCGCGAGGAGCACGACGGCGTCGTTGGTCGAGCACTCCCCGTCGACCGAGATCGAGTTGAAGCTCTCGGCCACGGCCGGGCGCAGGAACTCGATCGCCTCGCCGGGTTCGAGCGGATAGTCGGTGGTGACGACCGCGAGCATCGTCGCGAGGTTCGGGTGGATCATCCCGGAGCCCTTGGTCATGCCGCCGACCGTGAAGCCGTCGCGCTGCACGGCGGCGGTCTTCGGCTTCGTGTCGGTGGTGAGGATCGCGTCCGCAGCGTCGGCGCCGCCGTCCGCCGAGAGCGCCCGCGCCGCGGCTTCGATGCCTGCGCCGATCCGGTCCATCGGGAGCGGCGCCCCGATCACGCCCGTGGAGAGCACGACGACCTCCTGCGGCGCGAGCCCGAGCGCGGCAGCCGTCGCGTCCGCCATCGCGCGCGCGTCCGCCTCGCCCTGCGCGCCCGTGGCGGCGTTCGCGATGCCGGAGTTGACGACCACCGCCTGCGGCTCGGCGGCGGCCAGGTGCTCCTTCGACACGACCACGGGCGCGGCGAGGACGCGGTTCTGCGTCCACATCGCGGCGCCCGTCGCGGGCACGGTCGACCGGACGATCGCGAGGTCGCGCTTCTCCTTGCGGATCCGCGCGTGCACGCCCGACGCGACGAAGCCCTTGGCGGCCGTGACGCTCATACGAGGACTCCGTGCAGCCGGAGCCCGGCGGTGTCGGCGAGGCCGAGGGCGGCGTTCGCGTTCTGGACCGCCTGCCCGGCCGCGCCCTTGCCGAGGTTGTCGAGCGCGCAGACGACGACGGTCATGCCGGTCGCCGGGTCGCCGAACACGCCGAGCTCGGCGGCGTCGGTGCCCTGGACGCGCGCGATCTCGGGCGTCACGCCCTCGGGGAGCACGCGGACGACGGGGCTCGACCCGTAGGCGTCCTCGAGCAGCGCGCGCACGTCCGCGTCGGTCTGCACGTAGCAGGTGGCGAGCAGGCCGCGCCGCACCGGCAGGAGGTGCGGGACGAAGCAGACGGGGAAGCCGAGCTGCTGGGCGATCTCGGGTGCGTGCCGGTGCGCGCCGACGTTGTACGGCGCGAAGTTCTCGAGGACCGAGCCGGCGTGCGAGCTCGCCTTCAGGGTCTTCCCGGCGCCGGAGACGCCCGACTTGGCGTCCACGACGGCGGTCTCGACCACGCCGGCGAGCGGGCCGAGCGCGAGGAGGGTGGCGGTCGCGTAGCAGCCCGGGTTGGCGATCAGCGGCCCGTGGGCGGGATAGAGCTCGGGGAGCCCGTAGCTCCACGCGCCGGGCGCCGTGCCGTACCAGGCGCGCGCCAGGTCGCCGTCGGCGAGCCGGTGCACGCCGGTCAGGTCGACGACCACGGTGTCGGCCGGCGGCTGGAAGGCGGCTGCGGCCTCGTTCCCGAGACAGAGGAAGAGGACGTCGGCGCCGCTCGCGGCCGCCTCGACGTTCGAGACGAACGCCGGGAGCGCCGGGTCGAGGCGCGGGTCGAGCGCCGTCGCGGGCTGCCCCGCGAGCGTGTCGGAGCCGAGCGCCACCGGCTCGAGCCCGGGGTGGGCGAGCAGGCGGTCGAGCGTCTCCTGGCCGGTGTATCCGGCGCAGCCGAGGATCGCGGCGGTAGGCATCTCGACATACTATGCCAGTCATCGCAAATTATGCAAACGATCGGCGCTGCGGAACGGTCTTCAGGGCGTCGCCGCGGCGCTCCTCGAGCGGAGGGCGATCCGGAGGGCGAACGCCGCCAGCACCGTCCCGGAGACGTAGCGCTGGGCGCGGAGCCACAGCGGCCGGTGGGCGAGGAACCCGGCGAGGCTGCCTGCGGACAGCACGATGAGGGCGTTCATCGTCAGCGCGATCGCGATCTGCGTCGCCCCGAGGAGGAGCGTCTGCGCGGCGACGTCCCCCTGCGAGCGGTCGACGAACTGCGGGAGCAGCGAGACGTAGAGCATCGCGATCTTCGGGTTGAGCAGGTTCGTCACGAGCCCCATGGCGAACAGACGCCGCGGCGAGTCGACGGGCAGCGCCCGCGGCGCGAACGGGGAGGTGCCGCCGGGGCGGACCGTCTTCCACGCGAGCCAGAGGAGATAGGCGGCGCCCGCCAGCTTGATCGTCACGTACAGCTCGGGCACGAGCGAGAACACGGTGACGATCCCGGCCGTGGCGGCGAGGAGGTAGACCGCGAAGCCGGCCGCGATCCCCGCGAGCGACACGAGCCCGGCGCGGCTCCCCTGGCTCACCGAGCGCGAGACGAGGTAGATCATGTTCGGCCCCGGCGTCAGCACGAGCCCGATCGCCACCACCGCGATGCCCGCTTCGGCCCCGATCCCGACCATGCGTCGACCCTGGCGGCGCAGCCGCGGGGAGCGACCCCGGCGACCCTGTGGATCGTTCGTGACAGTTCTGTCACCCTGGTCTGACCAGGAAATCGGCCCTCGCGGCCGTGTCTGCGGAGGACGGTCTTCCGCACAACGACGCCGTTCTTGCGCGCTGTGGATCGTTCGTCACACTTCTGTGACCCTGGTCTGACCACGGAACTGGCCCTCGCGGACGCGTCTGCGAAGGGCCGGCTGTTGACGGCGCGGCGGGCTGCTCAGGTCACGCGGATCGCGATGCGCGAGCCGGGGCGCAGCGTTCGCAGGACGGCGCGCAGCTCCGGGCGGGGGAGGCTGACGCAGCCGTTCGTCGGGGCGCCGACGTCGTCGTGCAGGAAGATGCCCGAGCCGAGGCCGGGGCGCGCCGGCGCGGTGTTGTACTCGACGACGGCGAACTCCCGATAGGCGACGGTCTGCCGCCAGAGCGCCTCGCTGGCGCCGCCGAACGGCGGCGACGCGCCGCAGGGGACGTGGCGGAAGGCGTTGTAGGTCGGCGACGCGGGGTCCTCGTCCCACCAGTCGCCGCAGCGGAGGCGGTGGTAGGCGAGCCGGACGCCCGGGTCGGGATCGAGGCCGTAGACCACCGGGCCGATCGCGAACGTGCCGAGCGGGGTCGTGCCGTCGCCCTCGCGCCGGTGCGCCGAGAGGCCCGACCGGCCGACGCGCGCCCGCCACGGCCCGAGCACCGCCCGTCCGCAGGCCCGCACCGTCAGCGTCGCCGTCGTCGAGCGCGCCGACGGGGCGACGACGTCGATGCGGGGCGGCTGCGCGCAGCCGAGCGCTGCGGCGGTGGCGGCGAGCGCGAGCGTCAGCATCGCGCACCCCAGAGTACGCTGGCCGCGTGCTCGCAGCGCTTGCGCTGACCGCCGTCCTCGCCGCGGCGCCGCCCTTCCATGCGGCTGCCACCTCCGTGACGGCGAAGGAGCTCGGCGCCTCGTGGCACCCCGGCTGCCCGGTCGGCCCGACGCAGCTCCGCCTGGTGCGCCTCTCGTACTGGGGCTTCGACGGCCGTGCGCACACGGGCGGGATCGTCGTGCGCCGCACCGTGGTGCCCGCGGTCGAGCGCGCCTTCCGCACCCTCTACGACGCGCGCTTCCCGATCCGCCGCATGCGGCCGATCGCGCTCTACGGCGGGAGCGACGATCGCTCGATGGCCGCCGACAACACCTCCGGCTTCAACTGCCGCCCGGCCGTCGCGCCCGGTCCGACGCGCTGGTCGGTGCACGCCTACGGCGAGGCGATCGACGTCAACACCGTCGAGAACCCGTACGTCGAGGGCGGCCGGGTGCTGCCGCCGGCCGGGCGCGCCTACGCCGACC
The DNA here is from genome assembly GCA_035546715.1 of Gaiellaceae bacterium. Lineage (GTDB taxonomy): Bacteria > Actinomycetota > Thermoleophilia > Gaiellales > Gaiellaceae > PALSA-600. Next base: position 7,419 of record DASZWI010000055.1, read on the forward strand.
GGAGCAGGGTCAGGCCCGGGATGGCCGAGCCGGGCGGGACGCTCGTCGAGGCGTTCGCCGCCGTCGGCTGGCAGTGGGGCGGCCGCTGGTCGGGCTCGCCCGACTACCAGCACTTCTCGGCCACCGGCGGCTAGTCAGGCCGCCGCGACGTCCGCGTACTCGCGGGCCGGCCGCACGTCCTCCAGCCGGTCGACGTGCGCCAGGTCGGGGAACAGCCGCCCCCAGACGAGCGCGAGGACGATGGTCACGACGCCGCCGGCGACGACCGCCGGGGTGGCGCCGAGCAGCGCCGCCGCGGCGCCCGACTCGAAGCTGCCGAGCTCGTTCGAGGCGCCGATGAAGACGTTCTCGACCGCGGTCACCCGGCCGCGCAGCAGGTTCGGCGCGGCCAGCGCGACCGTCGTCGAGCGGATGTTCATGCTGTACATGTCGACGTAGCCGCTGACGGCGAGCGCCACGAGCGAGACCAGGAACCAGCGGGAGAGCCCGAAGACGACGATCGCCGCGCCGAAGGTGCCGACCGCGATCAGCAGCGTCCGGCCCGCCCGGCCCTTGATCGGCTTGCGCGCGAGCAGGATCCCGGCGGCGAGCGCGCCGATTGCGGGACCGCTGCGCAGGATGCCCAGCCCGAGCGGGCCGGTGTGCAGGATCGAGCGGGCGTAGAGCGGCAGCAGCGCGACGGCCCCGCCGAAGAGCACGGCGAACAGGTCGAGGCTGATCGCGCCGAGGATGATCGGCGTCGCCCGCACGAAGCGGATGCCGAGCAGGAGGCTCTGCACGCCGGTCGACGTCGCGATCTCCCGGGACACCGAGTTCGGGTGGCGGAGCGCCAGCATCCAGACGACCGCGAGGACGGTGAGCCCGACCGCCGCCGCGTAGGCCGCCTCCGGGTCGATCGCGAAGAGCAGACCGCCGAGGGCAGGCCCTCCGACCGCCGCGACCTGGAACGCGATCGACCGCAGCGCCATCGCGCTCGGCAGGATCTCGACCGCGACCAGCTCGGGCGGCATCGACCGCGCCGCCGGCGCACCGAACGCCCCGGCGGCGCCCGTGGCGGCGGCCAGGACGAGGAACGGCCAGAGGCTGTGCGCGTCGACGATCGTCACGACGAGCAGCCCGCCGACGACCGCCGCCTGCACGGCGAGCGACGCCGCGAAGACGCGGGCGCGCGGGAAGCGATCCGCGGTCTGGCCGGCGGGCAGCGTCAGGAGCGGCACCGGCAGGAACTCCGCCAGCCCGACCAGGCCGAGGTCGAAGGCGCTGCGGTGGATCGAGTACACCTGCCAGCCGACCGCGACCTGCGCCATCTGCGCGGCCGAGCCGCTCGCCATCAGCGAGAGCCAGAGGAGCGTGAAGTCGCGCTGGTGGAGGGCCGGCGGGAGGCTGCGACGGAGGGCGCGCACCGGACCATCCTGCATTCAGAGCCACTTCTTAGGTGGTCTTAACGTGCGCTCAAGCAGCGTGGGGAACCCTGGTCGCGTGACTTCGAGCAAGACCGACACGAGAGGAACCGCATGTCCAGGACGACCATCGCCGCGCTGACCGCGGCTGCCGCGCTCGCGGGGGCGGGCGCAGGAGCGGCCGTCTACGCCGTCGCCGAGGGTGGCGGCACCACGACCGTGACCACCCGGGCGGCTGCGGCGTCGCCCGCGCCGATCGCGAACACGTCCGGCGCGACGCTCAGCGTCGCCGCGCTCTACAAGCAATCCGTGCCGGGGATCGTCGAGATCGTCACGACGGCTCCGAGCCAGGGCCCGAGCCAGGGCTTCGGCTTCGGCGGCGGCGACCAGGGCAGCCAGTCCTCGAGCGCCGAGGGCACGGGCTTCGTCTACGACACCGACGGCCACATCGTCACCAACCAGCACGTGGTCGAGGGCGCCTCGTCCGTGAAGGTGACGCTGACCGACGGCTCGACCTACACGGCCAAGGTCACGGGCAGCGACCCGTCGACCGACATCGCGGTGCTGAAGATCGACGCGCCGGCGTCGAAGCTCCATCCGCTCCCGCTCGGCGACTCGGACGCGCTCCAGGTCGGCGACGGCGTCGTCGCGATCGGGGCCCCGTTCGGCCTCGAGAACACGGCCACGACCGGCATCGTCAGCGCGCTGAACCGCGAGATCACCTCGCCGAACAACACGCCGATCGAGGGGGCGATCCAGACGGACGCCGCGATCAACCACGGCAACTCCGGCGGCCCGCTCTTCGACCTCCACGGCGAGGTGATCGGGATCACGTCGCAGATCGAGAGCGACTCGGGCGGCAACGACGGCGTCGGCTTCGCCATCCCGTCGAACCTCGTCAAGAGGATCGCCGGCGAGCTGATCGCGAACGGCAAGGTCGAGCACCCGCTGCTCGGCGTGACGGTCGAGACGCTCCCCGCCAACGTCGCGTCGGTCCTCGGCGAGGCCCAGGGCGTCGCGATCGCGACCGTCCAGTCGGGAAGCGGCGCCGCTGCGGCGGGTCTCAAGGCCGCGGAGACGAGCGCGACGGTCGCCGGCCAGAGCTACCCCGTCGGCGGCGACGTCATCACCAAGGTCGACGGCAAGACGGTGACGACCGCCCAGCAGCTCCGCTCCGCGATCGCCGCGAAGAAGGTCGGCGACACCATCCGGGTCACCGTCGTGCGCGCGGGCAAGGAGCGCACGGTGACGGCGAAGCTCGGCGCACAGGGGTCGACCTCCTGAGGCGCGACCCGTAGAGCGCCCTCACACTGGCGGCGGCCGGCGACTCCCCCTTCCTTCCGCCGGCCGTCGCCGGTCGATCTGCGCGGCTCGAGCGAGCCAACGGCCGCAAAGAGCGTCGATTTCGTCGCGGCGGGCCTTGCGCGGGCGGCCGCCGCCGCCGTACATTCGAACTCCCCCGCAGGGGACGCAGGGCGCGAGTAGGACGAAGCCCCGCCGAGCGACACGGAGTGCTGAGCGCAAGCGCAGCGCGCCGGGCCGGTAGGCGAGGTGGACGAAAGCGTCGGGCCTCTCCCGCGGGGGATTTCTCTTGCCGGGACTGTTCTCGCCGGACCGAGGGCGATACGATCCGGCGGTGATCCAGTTCCACCTCGACCCGAGCTCCGGCGTCGCGACCTACCTCCAGATCGTCCAGCAGGTGAAGGAAGCCCTGCGGCTCGGGACGATCGAGGTCGGCGACCAGCTGCCGACGGTGCGCGAGGTGGTCGCGGACCTGGCGATCAACCCGAACACGGTGGCGAAGGCCTACCGCGACCTCGAGCGCGACGGCCTCGTCGTCGCGCGCCAGGGTCGCGGGACGTTCGTGTCGAGCACGCTCGCGCCGGCCTCGCTCCGTCACCACGACGCGCTGCGCGCCGAGCTCGAGCGGTGGCTCGCCTCGGCCGTCCGGGCAGGGCTCGACGAGGAGAGCATCCGCGCGCTCATCTCGGCGACCTTGCGCGAAACCAGGGCACGCCGGGTGGCATGACCGCAGCGCTGGACGCGCGGGGGCTCGGGAAGCGCTTCCGTCGCCAGTGGGCACTGCGCGACTGCACGCTGCGGATCCCCGAGGGCGCCATCGTCGGCCTCGCCGGCCCGAACGCAGCCGGGAAGTCGACGCTGCTCGCACTGGCCACCGGCCTCCTCGCCCCGACGGAGGGCACGATCGAGGTGCTGGGCCGCGACCCGCTGCGCGACTCCTCCGTGCTCGCCGACGTCGGCTTCGTCGCCCAGGGCGCTCCGCTCTACCGCTCCTTCACCGTGAGCGAGGCGACCGAGTTCGCCCGGCGGACGAACCCGCACTGGGACGGCGACATCTGCGCAGGGCTCGTCGCGCAGCTCGACCCGCGCACGAAGGTCGGCGCGCTGTCCGCCGGCGACCGGACGCAGCTCGCGCTCGCGCTCGTGCTCGCGAAGCGCCCCCGCCTGCTCCTGCTCGACGAGCCGTTCGCCGGCCTCGACCCGCGCGCCGGCCGCGAGTTCCTCCAGCTCCTGATGGACGGCGTCGCCGAGACCTCGGCCACCGTCGTGATCGCCTCGCACGTCGTGGCCGACATCGAGCGCGTCTGCGACGAGATCGTCCTGCTGGCCGACGGGCGCGTGCGGCTCGAGGGCCACGTCGAGCAGCTGCTCGAGTCGCACCGCATCCTGATGGGGCCGCGGCGGCCGCTCGGCGCGATCCGCGGCGTGCGCGAGATCGTGCGCGAGCGTCACAGCGGCCGCCAGCTCACGCTGCTCGTCCGCACGGACGGCCCGATCGCCGACGCGTCCTGGACGGTCGAGCGCGTCGGGCTCGAGGAGCTGCTGCTCGCGTACATGGCGGTGCCGGAGCGCGTCACCCACCCGGAGCCGCCGGAGAGGGTCCCGCTGCGATGGCATGGGTGACCTGGCGGCAGCACCGCTCCCAGCTCGTCGTCGGGGCGGGGCTGCTCGTCGCCCTCGCGGCCGCCGCGCTCGGCACGCACCTGCCGATCTCGGAGGCGTACCACCGCGACGCGCTCCCCGGCTGCCTGCCGCCGTCGACGCGTCCCGGCTGCGACCTGATCCTCGAGCACTTCGAGAGCCAGTTCGACAGCTGGGCGGCCGCGGCGCGCGGCCTGGCCGTGCTGCCGGTGCTGGCCGGGCTCTTCGTCGGGGCTCCGCTCCTCGCGCGCGAGCTCGAGCACGGGACGCACCGGTTCGCCTGGACGCAGGCGATCACCCGGCAGCGCTGGCTGCTGTCGAAGCTGGCGCTCCTCGCCGCGGCGACGGTCGTCGCCGGCGCGGTGGCGAGCGCGCTCGCGATGTGGTGGCGCGGCCCGTTCGACACCCTCCAGGGCCGCATGGCGCCGAGCGGCTTCGACGTCGAGGGCCTCGTCGTTCCCGCCTACGCGCTGTTCGCTCTCGCCGCGGGGGTGCTCGCCGGCCTGCTCCTCCGGCGCACCGTCGCGGCGATGACGGCGGCGCTCGTCGTGTTCGCCGCGACCCGGCTGATCGTGCTCACGTTCCTGCGCCCGAACTTCCTGGCGCCGCTCCACCGCACCGTCCTGCCGACCCAGGACGGGCACTGGCCCGGCGTGTGGGTGCTCAGCAACACCCTCGTCGACGCGGGCGGCCGCCAGATCAGCGCCGACCGCGAGGACCTCGCGATCCTGCACGCGCAGCAGGCGAGCGTCGACCCGCACACGTACCTCGTGACGCTCGGGTGGCGGCGCGTCGTGTCGTACCAGCCCGCGGGGCGGTTCTGGACGTTCCAGATGTTCGAGGCCGGCCTCTTCGTGGCGCTCTCGGTCGCGATCGTCGCGCTCGCGGTCTGGCTCGTCCGGCGGACGCCGACGTGAGCTCCGAGCTCGACCGCGCCGGCCTGCTGCGTCTCGGGCTCGCGGCGGCGGCCGGCACGACGCTCGCGCGCGCCGGCGCGGCCGGGGCCGCGCCGATGCGCTTCCCGCAGCGGCATCCCGCCTGGCGCTTCGTCTTCGTCAACCACGCGCTGACGAACCCCTTCTTCGTGCCGGCGAAGTACGGCAGCGCCGACGCGGCCGCCGTGTACGGCGTCGAGGTCGAGTGGACCGGGTCGCGGAGCAGCGACGTGGGCGACATGGTGAAGGCGATGAAGCGCGCCATCGACGAGCGCGTCGCCGGCATCGCCGTCTCGCTCATCGACCCCGACGCGTTCAACGGCCCGACCGCGCTTGCGCTGCGGCGCGGCATCCCGGTCGTCTCGTACAACGCCGACGGCGGCAAGGCGAACGCGCGGCTCGCCTACATCGGCCAGGACAACTACCAGTCCGGCCTCGAGCTCGGCGCCCACATCGTGAGCCTGGTCGAGAGCGGGGACGTCTACCTGTTCATCGCCACGCCCGGCCAGGAGAACATCCAGCCGCGGATCGACGGGGCGCTCGACGCCATCCGCGACTCGGGCAAGCGCATCGGCGTCCACGTGGTGGGCAGCGGCGTCGACGTCGGTCCCGAGCGGCACAGGATCGAGGCGACCTACCGGGCCCACCCGAATCTCCGAGGCCTCTTCGCCGTCGACGCGGGGTCGACCGCCGGCGTCGCCGCGGTGATGCGGGAGCACCGGCTGCACGCCCGCGGCGTGCGCGCCGGCGGCTACGACCTCCTGCCGGAGACCCTCCGCGCGATCTCGGACGGCGACCTCGACTTCTCCATCGACCAGCAGCCGTACCTCCAGGGCTACGTCCCGGTCCAGCAGCTCTTCCTGCACCGCTACTCGGGCGGTCTCGTCGCCCCGGCGGACACCAACACGGGCCTCAACTTCGTCACCCGCGCGACCGTCGGCCGGTACCTGACGACGAAGAGCCGGTACGAGGGGAGCAGCGCACGCGACGCCTATCCGGTGCCGCTGCGCTGAGTCGCGTGCTCCAGGGCGTTGCACTATTGACTTAGGGGAGTAGTAGTAGTACTACTAAGCGGCTTTCGCGGCCGGTGACGGTCGGGTCAGCGCTGGAACCACCCCCCATCGGACTGCTTCGCCGCAGCCCGTCCACGAGGCGTCATCCGGCGTCTCGAAGCGCAGGTGTGAGAAGCACAAGGAGGAATGGCACGTGAGGAGGCTCTCTCGCAGGACTCTCGTGGTCGCCGGTCTGTGCCTGGCGATCGCGACTGCGGCCGTCGCCGGCGCGACGGCGGCGACGAAGAAGCACACCGCGAGCGTCGACGTGTGCGTCCTGCTCCCCGACACGAAGTCGTCGGTCCGCTGGGTGCAGTTCGACGCGCCCGCGATGAAGGCTGCCTTCAAGAAGGCAGGCGTGTCGGCGTCGATCAACAACGCCCTCAACGACCCGCTGAAGCAGAAGGCGCAGGCGCAGGCGTGCATCGCCGCCGGTGCCAAGGTCGTCATCGAGACGGCGCTCGACAACGGCTCCGCCGCGTCGATCGAGAAGCTCTTCACCTCGAAGGGCGGCAAGGCGATCGACTACGACCGCCAGGTCTCCGGCGGCACCGCGTCGGTCTACGTGACCTTCGACGGTGAGAAGGTCGGCCAGGCCCAGGCCAAGGGCGTCATCGCCGCCATGAAGGCGAACGGCACCTACAAGGGCGGCACCGTCGCCGAGCTGTGGGGCGGCCAGACCGACCAGAACGCGTTCTGGTTCAAGAGCGGCAACGACGACGTCTTCAACCCGCTCTTCAAGAGCGGCGCGCTCAAGAAGGGCCCGCAGCAGTTCGTGCCCGACTGGGATGCGAACAACGCGGCGACCATCTTCAACCAGATGCTCGTCAAGACGAACAACAACATCCAGGGCGTCCTGGCGGCGAACGACAACATCGCCGGCGCCGTCATCGCCGACCTGAAGGCGAAGCACCTGAAGCCGATCCCGCTGAGCGGCCAGGATGCGACCGTTCAGGGCATCCAGTACATCATCTCCGGCTGGCAGACGGGCACCGTCTACAAGTACGTGCCCGACGAGGCGAACGCGGCTGCCGCCGCTGCCGTCGCGCTGCTGCACGGCCAGAAGCCGAAGACGAACACGACGCGCAAGAACGGCTCGGCCAACGAGCCCACCCTGGCGCTGCCGGTCGTGTGGATCACGAAGTCGAACTACACGCGGCTCTTCACGGACCACTTCCTGAAGAAGAGCCAGGTCTGCGTCGGGCAGTACAAGCAGTACTGCAAGTAGCATCTCGCACGACACCGCGGCTGGAGGCGCCCTTCGGGGCGCCTCCAGCACGCCTCCAGGACTCCACGCCATGAGCGACACACCCCTTCTCGAGCTCCGCGACATCTACAAGACCTTCGGATCGGTAGAGGCCCTCAGGGGCGTCGACTTCGAGGTCCGCGCCGGCGAGGTGATGGCGCTGGTCGGCGACAACGGCGCCGGCAAGTCCACGCTCGTCAAGTGCATCGCCGGCACGCACACGGCCGACCACGGGCAGATCCTGTTCGAGGGCCGCGAGGTCCACATCAGCGGCCCGAAGGACGCAGCGCGGCTCGGGATCGAGGTCGTCTACCAGGATCTCGCGCTCTGCGACAACCTCGACGTCGTCCAGAACATGTACCTGGGCCGCGAGGTCAGCCGCTTCCAGATCCTGAACGAGGCGTCGATGGAGGAGCACACGACGGCGACCCTGAAGACGCTCGCCGTCACGACGATCAAGTCGATCCGCCAGACGGTGGCCACGCTGTCGGGCGGTCAGCGCCAGTCGGTCGCCGTCGCGCGCGCCGTCATGTGGAACTCGAAGCTCGTCATCCTCGACGAGCCGACCGCCGCCCTGGGCGTGGCGCAGACCGAGCAGGTGCTCGAGCTCGTGCGCCGCCTGGGCTCGCAGGGGCTCGCCGTCATCCTGATCTCGCACAACCTCCACGACGTCTTCGAGACCGCCGACCGGATCACCGTGCTGCGGCTGGGCCGGAACGTGGGCGTGTTCGACCGCCGCACCACGACGCAGCAGGCCGTGGTCGAGGCGATCACCGCCGGCACGCCGACGAGGGTGGCCGGGATCCCGTCGACCGCAGGGGCCGAGGCATGAGCGCCGCCGACGTCGTCGGTGCGGGCGGCGCGACGCCGACCGAGGAGGAGCAGCTCCCGACCGGCCTGGCCGGGCTGTGGGCCCGCGCCTGGCTGAACCTCCGCACCGGCAACCTGGGCCCGGTCCCGATCATCGTCGGCGAGGTCGTCGTCGTCATCCTGTTCGGCCTCACGGCGACGAACTTCTTCACGGCCGTCAACTTCGTCAACCTGATCACCGAGACCGCAGGCACCGCCATGCTGGCGTTCGGCGTCGTCTTCGTGCTGCTGCTCGGAGAGATCGACCTCTCGATCGGCTACGTGGCCGGCATCGGCGCGCTCATCGTGGCGGAGCTCCAGCTTCCGGGCAGCAGCTGGCAGATCAACGGCATCGCCGCGATGGTCGTCGCGGTCGCAGCCTGCGCCGCCATCGGCGGCGTCCAGGGGTCGATCGTGGCCTTCGTCGGCGTTCCCTCGTTCGTCGTGACCCTCGGCGGCTTCCTGATCTGGCAGGGCGTGATCCTGAACAAGCTCGAGCAGCGCGGCACGATCATCATCCAGGACCGCTGGATCAACTACACCGACGCCTACATCTTCTCGCACTGGCTCGGCTGGGTGATCGCCGCGGTGTTCACGGCGCTCTACCCGCTGAGCATCCTCTACAAGGCGATCGTCGCCCGCGGCACGCAGATCGCGGCGCAGAACTGGTGGATCGTCGGTGTGAAGGGCGCGGGCATCGCGATCGCGTCGTTCGGCACCGTGGCGATCGCCAACCACGGCCGCGTGATCCTGACGCCCGAGGGCTTGCCGCTCGCCGGCGTGATCATCATCCTCTTCTTCGTCCTCCTGACGTTCCTCGCGAAGTGGACGACCTTCGGGCGCCACGTCTACGCCGTCGGCGGGAACGCCGAGGCCGCGCGCCGCGCCGGCATCAACGTCCCGCGCATCCGCGTCCTCGTCTTCATGATCTCCGGTGCGACCGCGGGCATGGGCGGCATCATCTTCGCGGCGCAGGTGAACTCGGTTGCGCTGACGTTCCCGCCGGGCAACCTGCTGCTGAACGCGATCGCCTCGGCCGTCATCGGCGGCGTCTCGCTCTTCGGCGGCCGCGGCGAGGTGCGCGGCGCGCTGCTCGGCGCCCTGCTGATCGGCACGCTGCAGAACGGCCTGAACACGCTCAGCGTGTCCAACGGCTGGATCTACATCGTCACCGGCCTCGTGCTCCTCGGCGCCGTGACGCTCGACACGTTCGCGCGGCGCCTCCAGGCCCGCTCCGGCCGCTGAGCTCCGTGCGGCTCGCGCGCGCCCGGGCGATCGTCGACCACGTCGTCGCGGCGGCGCCGTCGCCGGTCTCGGTCTACGTCGCCGACGCGCACGGCGAGCTCGTCGCCGCGGCGACCATGGACGGCGCGGCGCCCGACACGCGGCTCAACGCCCAGCGCAAGGCGTACACCGCCGCGCGCAGCGACGCGCGCTCGACGCGCGAGCTCGCCGACAAGGTGCGCGACGACGCGGTCGAGCGGGCGAGCTTCGACCCGTTCTTCACCTTCTTCCTCGGCGGCGTCGCCGTGTTCGAGGGCGACGTGCGCGTGGGCGCCGTCGGCGTGAGCGGCCTGCCGGGCGAGGTGGACGAGCAGCTCGCCCGGCAGGCGATCGACGCCACGTCGTCCTAGAGCGTCACCGGCGCGTTCGTCTCCGCCGAGCGGTGGAGCGCCTCGAGCACGCGGGCCTGCGCGACGGCGTCCGCCCGGCCGAGGAGGGGCTCGCCCTCGCCGCGAATCGCGTCGCTGAGGTTCTCGAGCTCGAGCCGGTACGAGTCCTGCTGCTCGATCTCGATCCGCTCGACGCCGCCGTCGCGGCGCAGCTCGATCCCCGGCCTCAGGCAGTGCCACGGGTCGTCGAGGAACAGCGCGCCCTCCGTGCCGATCGCCTCGAGCTCGTCGCGCGGGACGAGCCCGGTGCCGCAGTCGAAGGTGGCGATCACGTCGCCGGGGAAGCGCATCGTCGCGGTGAACACCCAGTCCGTGCCGGTGGGGCCGTACCACGCCTCGCCCCAGACGCGCTCGGGCTCGCCGCCGAGCAGCCGGGACGCCGAGACGTCGTAGCAGCCGACGTCCATCAGGGCGCCGCCCTCGACCTCCGTCCGGAGGCGGATGTTCTCCGGGTCGAAGAGGCCGTAGCTGAAGGTCGAGCGGATGAGCCTGAGCTCGCCGATCGCGCCGCCCTCGACCAGCTCGCGGAGTCGCCTGGTCTGCGGGTTGTGGCGGTACATGAAGGCCTCCATCAGGAGCCGGCCGGAGCGCTCGGCCGCGTCGAAGGCCGCCTCGACCTCCTCCGGATGCCGTGAGAGGGGCTTCTCGCAGAGCACGTGCTTGCCGGCCTCGAGCGCCTTGATCGACCACTCGCAGTGCAGGGTGTTCGGCAGGGAGATGTAGACGGCCTCGATCTCGGGATCGGCGAGCAGCGCCTCGTAGGAGCCGTGGGCGCGCGGGATGTCCCACTCCCGCGCGTACGCGTCGGCGCGCTCCTGCGTGCGGCTCGCGACAGCGACGAGATCGACCTTCGGGGACGCCTGGGCGCCGGGGATCACCTTGCGGTTGATGTCCGCCGTGGAAACGATCCCCCATTTGACTGTGGAAGTGGGCATTTGCGTACTATCGCGCAATGGCGGAGATCGGCATCGGCATGCTCGGGTACGCGTTCATGGGCAAGGCCCACTCGAACGCGTTCCGCAAGATCGCGTACGTCACCTGGCCGCCGCCGCTCGAGCCGAAGCTGGTCGGGATCGCCGGTCGCAACCTCGAGGCGGTCGCCGAGGCCGCCGAGCGCTACGGGTACGACTACGCGACGGACGACTGGCGGAAGCTGGTCGCCGACGAGCGCATCGGGCTCTTCGACAACGGCGGCCCGAACATCGTCCATGCCGAGCCGACCATCGCCGCCGCCGAGGCCGGCAAGCACGTGATCTGCGAGAAGCCCCTCGGGCGCGACGCGGACGAGAGCTACGAGATCTGGCGGCGCGTGGCGGCGACCGGCGTCAAGCACCTCTGCGGCTTCAACTACCGCTTCGTCCCGGCCGTCCGCCTGGCGCGGGAGATGATCGACGCCGGCGAGCTGGGGGAGGTGCGGCACTTCCGCGCCCGCTACCTCCAGGACTGGGGCGACGACGCCTCGCTCGACACGTGGCGCTTCCGCCCGGAGGAGGCCGGCTCCGGCGCGCTCGGCGACCTGATGGCGCATGTCGTCGACCTCGCCCGCTACCTGAACGGCGAGATCGAGTCGGTGATGGGCTTCACGAAGACCTTCCTGCCCGGCCGGACGGTCGACGACGCGGTCGAGGCCGCGGCCACCTTCGCGAACGGCTCCGTCGGCACCCTCGAGGCGACGCGGTTCGCGCACGGCCGCCGCAACGCGCTCCAGTGGGAGATCAACGGCACGAAGGGCTCGCTCGCGTTCGACATGGAGCGGCTCAACGAGCTCCAGGTGTTCCGCGCCGATGGCGACCGCGCCCGCGGGTTCAAGACGGTGCTCGTCTCCGAGACCGACCACCCGTGGTGGGAGCACTGGTGGCCGCCGGGGCACATCATCGGCTGGGGCGACACGTTCGTCCACGAGCTGCACCACATGCTGCGGGCGATCGCCGACGACACGGAGGTCGGCCCGGTCGGCGCGACCTTCGAGGACGG
>DASZWI010000056.1:0-2299 GCA_035546715.1 Gaiellaceae bacterium
GGCCGTCGGGACGGCGGTCATCTTGATCGAGCTCTTCTGGTTCGTCGGTCTCTTTCTCGTGGGAGTCTGGCGCGGCTGGCGCGGCCGCTGATCCTCCCGCTGCCAGCTGCCACCGCCGGCTCGATCATGGGACCGCGGGTCGCGATCCTCTCGGCCTTTACGGACGGCTGTGGAGCGGTCGTCACAGTTCCGTGACCCTGGTCTGACCAGAGAATTGGCCCTCGCAGACGTGTCCACGGAGGGCAGTCGGCGACGCAACCACGCCGTTTTCTTCGCCTGTGGATCGTTCGTGACACTTCTGTCACCCTGGACTGACCACGGGCTCTGTCCCGCGGGGACGACTGTGGATACGCGGCCTCGCGGGCTCGCTAGACGCGTCGCAGCCGCTCGACGCCGCGCCCGAGGCCGGCGGCGTCGAAGACGTACGGCGTCGCGTTCGCCACGTCGTGCAGCGGGCGGTCGAGGTCGTCCGAGCCGGCGGCGGCGTTGACGAGGTAGCGCACCGGGATCTCGTGGCAGACGCAGAGGATCGTCGCCTCCGGCCGGTCGAGCACCCGCCCGAAGCCAGCGGCGTAGCGGCGCGCAGCATCGTCCAGGCTCTCCCCGCCGGGGAACGGCTCGCTCCTCGGGTGCTCCGCCTTCCAGGCGCGGTAGTCGAGCAGCGTCCGCCCCTCGAGCTCGCCGATCCGCACGTCGTTCAGGTCCGGCTCGACGACCGTCGGCACCGGCCGCCCGCCGAGCGCGAGCTCCGCGGTCTGCTGCGCCCGCTCGAACTCCGACACGACCACCAGGTCGAGGGCGATTCCCGCCACCTGCAACGCCAGCTTCTCGGCCTCGTCGATCCCGAGCGGGCTGAGCCCGCGGTCGCGCGCCGGATCGCCGTTGACGACCTGGTCGATGTTGAAGAGCGACTGTCCGTGACGGGCGACGAGCAGCAGCTGCATCCCTCGTGAGTGTCTCAAGCCGCCCCACCGCCGTGCCGACACGGCATCCATGGAGCTCGACTCGCTGCTCGCGCGCGCCGTGGCGCTCGGCGCCTCCGACATCCATCTCAAGCTGGGCCGCCCGCCGCTGCTGCGCGTCGACGGAGACGTGACGCCTCTCGAGGGCCACCCCGAGCTGGGCGACGCCGAGCTCGAGGACGTCCTGCGCACCGTGGCGCCGCAGCGGCTCGACCAGTTCGCGTCGACCGGCGACGTCGATCTCGCCTACACCGCCGAGGGGCTGCCGCGCTTCCGCGTCAACGCGTTCCGCCAGCGCGGCGCGATCTCCTTCGCCTTCCGCGTGATCCCCGCCGAGCCGCCGCGCTTCGACGACCTCGGCCTGCCCGGCGGCGTCCGCGCGCTCGCCGAGGAGCACCGCGGGCTCGTCCTCGTCACCGGCGCCACCGGGTCGGGCAAGACGACGACGCTCGCGGCGATGCTCGACCACATCAACCGCACGCGCCGCTCGCACATCGTGACGATCGAGGACCCGATCGAGATCCTCCACCCGGACCGGCTCTCGATCGTCAACCAGCGCGAGGTGGGGCTCGACACCGAGAGCTTCGGCCAGGCGTTGCGGCGCGCTCTCCGCCAGGACCCGGACACGATCCTGATCGGCGAGCTCCGCGACGCCGAGACGGCGCAGACCGCGCTGCAGGCGGCCGAGTCCGGCCACCTCGTCTTCTCCACCATGCACACGATCGACGCGGCCGAGACCGTCGGCCGGATGATCGAGTTCTTCCCGGCGCAGAAGCAGCAGCAGATCCGCTCGATCATGGCCGGCGTGCTGCGCGGCGTGGTCTCGCAGCGGCTCCTGCCGCGCGCGGGCGGTGGTCGCGTCGCGGCCGTGGAGGTGATGGTGACGAACGCGCGCATCGCCGACCTGATCCGCGCCAGCCGCGCGGACGAGATCGTCGATGCGATCGCCGAGGGCGAGTTCTTCGGCATGCAGACGTTCGAGCGTGCGCTGATCGACCTGGTCGTGCGCGGCGACGTCGACCGCGAGACCGCGGCGAACGCCGCGGGCAGCCGCCACGACTTCCTCGTCGCGCTCGAGCGCGCGCTGAAGGAGCAGGCGCACGCAGCGTCGTCGCCCGAGCCCGCCGTCGCCGTGCCCTGGCAGCCCGAGAGCGAGGCGGCCGCCGGGCCGGAGCCGCTCGGGCTGCGCCTCGCGTCCCGGCCATGAGCCGTCTCCGCGACGAGCGCGGGTTCACGATCGTCGAGCTGCTGATCGTCTGCCTGACGCTCGGCATCGTCCTCACGGGGCTCGTCAACGTCTTCGTCTCCGGCTCCCGCGCCGGCGCCGACGCGGACGC
>DASZWI010000057.1:0-23106 GCA_035546715.1 Gaiellaceae bacterium
GTCGTCAGCGCCGCGCCGGTGGCGATCGTCGCCAGCGCGCAGAGCATCACGCGGCGGACGCCGAACCGCTCCATCAGCGCCGCCGAGAACGGCGCCGTCAGCCCGAACAGGACGAGGCCCAGCGAGACCGCCAGCGAGATCGTCCCGCGCGACCAGCCGAAGTGGTCCTGGAGCGGCACGATCAACACGCCGGGCGTGGCGCGGAACCCGGCCGTCGTGATCAGCGTCACGAACGTGACGACGACCATCAGCCACGCGTAGTGGAAGGGCGGGCGCCGGCGCATTCCGACAGCAATACACGTCGGGAGGTCTCCGGCGTCGGACGCCGCTACGGCGCGGGGGCGTCCAGCTCGCTCGCCAGCGCGCGGACGCGTTCCGCGATCTCGTCGCGCAGCGCCCGGACGCGCTCGACCGGCTCGTCCTTCGGGTCGGGGAGCCGCCACGCGACGTAGCGCTTGCCGGGGATGACCGGGCACGCGTCGTCGCAGGTTGCGACGACGACGTCGGCCCACGCGATCGCCTCGTCGTCGAGCTTCCGCGGCACGTGGTCGGAGGCGTCGATGCCGATCTCCGCCAGCACGTCGATCACCGCCGGGTGCGCGGTGGCGCCGGGCCGGCTGCCGGCCGAGCGGGCGGCGTGCCGGCCGCCCGCCTCGCGCCGGAGGAGGCGCTCGGCCATCACGCTCCGCCCACCGTTCGCCGTGCAGACGAAGAGGACGTTCACGTCGTCGACTGCCCGGGCCGTGGCTGCTCGCCGCGGACGAACTGGTACGCGAGGCCGCCGATCGACGTGCCGGCCACCGGCGCGGCGAGGTACACCCACAGCGCGTGGACGTCTCCGCCGACGAGGGCCGGCGCGAGGGAGCGGGCCGGGTTCATGGACGCACCCGAGATCGGCCCGCCGAACAGCGCGTCCAGGCCGATCGTCCCCCCGACGGCCACCGCCGCCGCCTCGCCCACGGCGCGCGTGTCGGTCGCGACGGCGAGGATCACGAACATCAGGAAGGAGCTGAGGACGGTCTCCCACAGGAAGGACTGTCCGTTCGAGCCCGACGGAAGGGTCGCACCGACGTGCGCGGCCGTTCCGAGCGAGCCGCGGAGCAGCGCCGCAGCCGCGAGGCCACCGGCGACCTGGGCTGTCCAGTAGCCGACCGCGCGCGGCCACGGGAAGTGCCGCGTCAGGGCAAACGCGAACGTCACCGCAGGGTTGAAGTGCGCGCCGCTGATGTGGCCGACTGCAGAGATCCCGAACATGACCGCGAGACCGAAGGTGAGGGCGACACCGACGTGGCCGAGCTGGTGCGTCCGCGCGTCCACCATGATCGCCCCGCACCCGGCGAAGACGAGCGCGAACGTCCCGATCGCCTCGGCGGTCAGCGTGCGCACGAGCTCGGACTTCAGCAGCAACGTCCCGGCGCTGCGCCGGCGGAGACGAGCGGCAGGGCTGCGGGCGCCTCCGCAGCCGCCTTCCGCGCCTTGACGATCGCCCCGTGCATGCCGTCGGCGACCTCGTGCGTGAACTCGACGGAGACGTCCTCGAAGCCGGCCGCCTCGAGCCCGGCGACGTACTCCGACTGCGACAGCGCGCCCGCGATGCAGCCGACGTAGCTGCCGCGGTCGGCGCGCTCGGCCGGCGTCAGCCGGTCCTCGGCGACGACGTCGGAGACGCCGACGCGGCCGCCCGGCCTGAGTACGCGGGCGATCTCCGTCAGCACCGCGGCCTTGTCGGTCGACAGGTTGATCACGCAGTTGGAGATGACGACGTCGACGGAGCCGGCGGGGAGGGGGATCTGCTCGATCAGGCCCTTCAGGAAGTGAACGTTCTCGACGCCGGCCTCCGCGGCGTTGTGGCGCGCGAGGGCGAGCATCTCGTCGGTCATGTCGAGGCCGTAGGCGGTGCCGCGCGGGCCGACGCGCTTGGCCGAGAGGATCACGTCGATGCCGCCTCCCGAGCCGAGGTCCAGCACCGTCTCGCCCTCCGCGAGCTCGGCGACGGCGGTCGGGTTCCCGCAGCCGAGCGAGGCGAGCGTCGCCGCCCGGGGCAGCGTCCCGCGCTGCTCCGCGTCGTAGAGCGCCTCGCCGAACGCGCCGTCGGCCCCGTCGCAGCAGGCGTTGCCGCAACAGCCGCCGTCGTCGTTGCAGCCGCAGCCGCCGGCGCTTGCGGCGTCGGCAGCGGCGGCGTACCGCCTCCGGACCTCCTCGCGCAGCTCGTCCGCGGTGGTGGTCATGAGCAGCAGGCTCCTTTCAGGTCGGTGACGGCGGCGAGCCGCCGCAGCGCGTCGGCGTTCAGGGAGAAGTAGGCCCACTTGCCGCGCTGCTCGCGGTGGAGCAGTCCGGCCTCGCTGAGCTTCTTCAGGTGGTGGCTGACGGTGGGCTGCGAGAGCCCGACCGGCTCGTAGAGGTCGCAGGCGCAGACGGGCTCGTCGCTCGTCGCGAGCAGGTTGACGATCTTCACGCGCGCCGGGTCGCCGAGGGCGCGGAAGAGCTCCGCCGTGGCGACGGCCTGCGCATCGGAGAGTGCGGGCGCCGCGAGCGGCGCGCAGCACAGGGCAGGTGTCAAATCGACAGGCATCGATACGAAAGATATCGATGAGCATCGATATGTCAAGCCCGCGACCCGCGGGACGCTTGCGGCTCGGGCTCTCGGCTCAGGCCGGGCGCGCGACGATGATCTCTTCGAAGTACTCGCCTGCGCGGCGGCCGGTCCGGCGGTTCACGTGGCGGGCGTAGCGCTGCTCGACCTCCAGGCCGGCCTCGTCGAGGACGGTGTCGTAGAGGTCGCGGCGGTCGTTGACGACGATCACGATCCTCCCGCCGGGGCGGAGCGACTCCGAGGCGCTGCGGAAGACGGCGGCGATGCCGTGACAGTAGGCGTCGATCGCCTTCCGGGCGGTGCCGGCCATCGCGGCGCCGATCTCCTCGCCGCCGCGGTCGCGCAGGCCGAGCAGCTCGTAGGCGTAGCGGTGCTGCTCGTGGTAGTCGATCAGGCCGGGGTAGGGCGGCGAGGTGACGACCGCGTCGAAGCGGCCGGGCAGCTCCACCTCGCGCGCGTCGCCGTGGAGGACGACGGCCTCGCGCGACGTGCGGACGGCGGCGAACTCGCGCAGCCGCTCGAGCGTGTCGAGCGCGTAGCGGCGAAGGAAATGCGCGGCCCGCTCGACGGGGCGGCACTCGCGGCGGTGCTTGAAGCACCAGTACGGCTCGGTGCAGGGCTCGCGGGGAAAGTCGAGGTCGAAGTGCGTCGTGCGCCGCGCGGAGCGCGCGGCGCGGCTCAGCACGACACGGAGCACGTCGGCGCTCTCGTAGCCGGCCGCCAGCGAGCGGAAGCGCAGCAGCTCCTCGCGCGCCTGCGGCGCGAACCACCGCTCGACGTACGGGCTCGGCTCGTCGGCGTCGCCCTCGCCGGCCTCGAAGCGCCGCAGTGCGTCGTGCACCTCGCGCTCGACCACGCCCAGGCGGTGCGGCCCGCACTTCACGCGCACGAGCAGGCAGTTGAAGGCGGCGACGTCGATGCCGACCGAGTCGAGCCCGCTCTCGAGCGCCTGGACGAGGGTCGTCCCCGAGCCCGCGAACGGATCGAGCACGCGCCCTCCGGCCGGGACGTGGCGGCGGAAGAGCTCCTCCACGAGCTGCGGGACGTACTTGCCCAGGTAGGGGTGGAGCCGGTGGACGTGCTTCGTCCGCTCGCGCTCCGGCAGGTCCTTCTCCGACCACGACAGGTCGAGGTCGATCGCGGCGTAGATCTCGTCCTGCGTGACGGCCATCGGCGGTCAACTTCGACGCCGGCGGCCGAGGTCTTTGTCTACCCGCCGGCGAGCTTGACGCGGTACCCCTGGGCCTCGAGCCGCGCCTTCGCCTTGTCGCGGTGGTCGCCCTGGAGCTCGACGGCGCCGTCCTTGACGGCGCCACCCGTGCCGCAGAGCCGCTTCAGGTCCTTCGCGACTGCGTCCGCCTGCCCGGCCGGCAGGCCGCGCACGACCGTGACGGTCTTCCCGCCGCGGCCGCCCTTCTCGCGGAAGAGCCGCACCACGCCGTCGGCGGGAAGCTGCGGGCCCCGCGAGGGCTCGGCGGCCCGGGCCGGACGCCTCCGCGCGTCGCCGCCGTCGGTCGACCAGACGAGCCGGCTGTTCGACACCGGCTCAGCCGGCGGGCGGCCGGACGGCGAAGGTGCTGTCGTCGATCTGCTCGGGCACGAGGGGGATGAGCCCGCGGCCCACCGTCTCCAGCGCCGCCAGCACGCGCGCCGAGAGCTGGCGCACCTCCGGACCGGAGACGAGGAGCCGGAGCCCCGGCGCGTCGGCGATCAGCGCGCCGCTGATCCCCTGCGCCGACAGGGCGTCGAGCATGCGGTCCGTGTCGAGCCACGGCGCCTTCTGGATCTCGATGATGTGCGGCATGTCTCGTGTCCTTCGTCTCTAGGTCGGGATCCGAAGGCCGGAGCGCTCCGCCGAAGCTCCCCGGCAGGCCCGCGATCTTGGATCCGAAGAGATGCTACACGATGCCGCGGCGGTCGTGGTAGACGAGCTCCACGCTGTTCCCGTCCGGATCGAGGACGAACGCGCCGTAGTACCCGGCGTGGTAGACCGGGCGCTCGCCCGGCGCGCCGTTGTCGCGGTAGCCCGCCTCGACGAGGGCGGCGTGGAACCCGTCCACCGTCTCCCTGTCCGGCGCGGGGAACGCGAGGTGCACCTGCTCCGTCGGCGGCCCCTCGACGACGGAGAACGACGCGCTGGCGGATCCGAAGCCGACGCGCCCGCGCTCCTCCGACCGGCGGGCATACCCGGCGTGCTCGCCGACCCGCTCGTAGAACCGGCGCGCCGCGCCGAGGTCGGCGACTCGGATCCAGAGGTGATCGAGGGTCCCGTCGCGCCGCGGCCGCGCGTGGTGCACCGCCTCCGCGCTGTTGCCGTCCGGATCGAGGAGAAATCCGCCGTAGTAGTCCGGGCTGTATTGGGGACGGTGCCCCGGCTCACCGTCGCTCGTGTACCCGGCCTCCATCCCCGCGCGCCAGAACGCGTCCACGTGCGCGCGCGAGGGCGCCGCGAAGCCGAGGTGCAGGCGCCGGGTCACCGGCCTCTCCGCCGTCGCCTGCGCGAGCGAGAAGTCCCGCCACTCGACGTACGACTCGCCCTCGTGGCTCAGCTCGATGCCGAGCGCCGGCAGGACGGTCGCGTAGAAGCGCTGCGACGCGTCGCGGTCCGACGCGCGGATCGTCACGTGGTCGAACACGGAGGAGTCCTACACGACCCGAACGAGGGTGAATCCTTCAAGAGGGCCCATCGCCTGCCGATAAGCGTGGTCGTGCGCTCCCTCGTCCTGCGGCGGCTCGGAGAGACTCTCGGCCTCGCGGCCGTAGCCGCGGCTGGGCCGGCGGTCGTCCTCTACGCCGTCGGTCATCAGCACGTGATGGTCTCGATGCTCGCGCACTGCATCGTGGTCGCCAGCGCGGGCGCGCTCGCGTTCGCCGCGTCGATCGTGATGACCGTGGCGGGCGTGCGCCGCAACGACAGCCGCTCCGTCATCGTCGGCGGCGCCTTCTCGACCATGAGCGCGCTCCTCTTCGTGCACGCGCTCGCGTCGCCCGGCGTCCTGATCGGGATGAACGGCCTCGTGCAGCTCGCCGGCGCCGGAAACCTCCCCGTCGGCGTCCTGATCCTCTCGCTCTCGACGGTGCCCGCGCTCCGGCGGCCGCCGTCCGTCAAGCCGCTGCTCGCGATCCAGGCGCTCGCGTTCGTCGGCGTCGCCTCCCTCGGCGCCGTCGGCCTGCTGCACCCGTCGGCCATCCCGGTGATGCCGGGCCCGGGCGGCCCGGGCGCCAACCTCGTCGTCGCGGTCGGCGCGGTGCTGATCGGCGCCGCCGCGCACCGCGCCGCGCGCACCTACCTGCTGACGCGCCGCGTCACCGACCTGTCGGTCGTCGTCGGCTTCGCCTGGATGGCCTGCGCGCTGTTCGGGCTGCTCGAGTACTCCTCGATGGAGGTCGGGTTCTGGATGGCGCACGTCTTCGAGATCTCGACCCTGGCGCTCCTCGGCATCCCGGCGGCGCTCGACCTGCATCGCGGCGCCCAGTCGTATCCGCTGGTCGGCGACCTCTCCGCCGTCGACCTCGTCCGCCGCGAGGAGAGCTTCCTCGGCGCCCGCGTCCGGGCCCTGATGGTGCGCCTCTCCGAGAAGGACGGCTACACCGAGGCGCACACGCGTGGCGTCGCGCTGCTGGCCGTCCACGTCGGCGACCGGCTCGGCCTGCCGCCCACGCAGCTCCGGTCACTGGCGATCGGCGGCCTCCTGCACGACATGGGCAAGCTGGCCGTCCCGGACGAGATCCTGCAGAAGCCCGGCGCGCTGACCGACGAGGAGTTCGCCGAGATCCGCCGCCACCCGAGCCGCGGCGAGGAGCTGCTCGGCGAGCTGGGCGGGTTCGGCCACGAGATCCACCGGCTCGTCCTCGACCACCACGAGCGGCTCGACGGCGCCGGTTACCCGCGCGGGCTGCGCGGCGACGAGATCGACCTCCCGACGCGCATCCTCTCGGTCTGCGACGTCTACGACGCGCTCATCTCGAAGCGCGTGTACCGCGAGGCCTGGTCGCCCGAGCGGGCGCTCGCGCTGCTCCACTCCGAGGTCGGCGCCGCATTCGACGGGCGTTGCGTCGCGGCGCTCGAGGCAGTGGTCGCCGGCGGCGACCACGCGGCGGCGGCCCTGCCGCGCCTCGTGCCCCTGCACGCGGCCTGATCCCTCAGAGCGCCAGCTCGAAGCAGCGGGCGCCGGGCACCGGGTTCTCGCGGTACGGCGGGATCTCGACGAACCCCCGGGAGCGGTAGAGCGACTGGGCGGCGTCCATCACCGGCAGCGTGTCGAGCCGCATCGAGCGGTAGCCGAGCGCGCGGGCGCGCTCGACGGCCGCCTCGAGCAGCGCGCGCCCGCGGCCGCCGCCGCGGGCGGACGGACGGAGGTAGAGCCGCTTGAGCTCGCAGGTCGTCTCGTCGATCCGCCGGACGCCGACGCAGCCCGCCAGCCTGCCGTCCTCGCCGTCGAGGACGAGCAGGGCGCCGTCGCGCGTCGGGTCGTAGTCGCCCGGCAGCCCGGCCAGCTCTTCCTCGAAGCCCTGGAAGCAGAGGTCGACGCCGGTCCACGCCTCGTACTCGCGCAGCAGGTCGCGCACCGCGTCGAGGTCGGCTGCGGTCGCGTCTCTCAGCGCAGGGCCTCCAGGGCGGCGCGCGCGTCGGCCGACCAGCGCCGCACGAGCTCGGCGGCCGGCGCCGCTTCCGCCAGCCGGTACGCCTGCCCGGCCCACAGGTTGACGTTCTCCGCGTCCGCGGTCGCGCGCGCCTGCGCCCGGAGCGGGGCGGTCAGGTAGTGCACCTCGGGATACGCCTTCGGCGCCTGCGCCGAGTGGTCGCGCACGAAGGCGTTGACGATGCCGCGGGCGCTGCGGCCCGTGAACGCGCGGGTGACCGCGGTCGGGTCGTCGCCGGCGAGCGCCCGGCGGTGGACCTCGCTGGTGCCGGCCTCCGGGCAGAGCAGGAAGCCGGTCCCGATCTGCGCCGCCCGCGCGCCCGCCGCGAGCACGGCCGCGACCCCGGCGCCGTCCGCGATGCCGCCCGCGCCGACCAGCGGCAGCCCGACGGCCGACCGGACGAGCCCGAGCAGGGCCAGGAGCCCGATCCCCTCGTCGCCGCCGTCGACGAACGACCCGCGGTGGGCCCCCGCCTCGGCGCCCTGCACGACGAGCGCGTCGGCTCCCACCGCAGCGGCCTGGGCGGCCTCGCTCGGGCTGGTGACCGTGCACCAGACGAGCATCCCGCGCGCGTGGAGTTGCTCGACCGCGCTCGCCGGCGGGAGACCGAACGTGAACGACGCGACCGGCGGGCGCACCTCCAGGACGAGCGCGAGCTTGGCGTCCCAGCCGTCGTCGCTCCAGCGCGGCTCGCCCAGCGCGACGCCGAGGCGCGCGGCCACGGGCTCGAGCCGCGCACGGTACGCGGCGAGCGCGGACGGATCGGCGGTCGACGCCGACGGCACGAAGAGGTTCACGCCGAACGGCGCCGTCGTGCGGCGGCGCAGCTCGTCGATGTCCGCGGCGAGACGCTCCGCGCTCGCGTAGCCCCCGGCCAGGAAGCCGAGCCCGCCGGCCTCCGACACCGCGGCCGCCAGCGCGGGCGTCGTCGGGCCGCCGGCCATCGGCGCCGCGACGATCGGATGCTCGAGCGGCGGTATCCCCACTGTCCTCAGCCTAGATCGGTCCGGTAGCGTCGCGGCGTGGACGCGACCGCGCCGCTCACCGGCCACTGCCTGTGCGGCGCCGTGCGCTTCGAGATCGTGGAGCCGCCGGTCCGGGTCGGCTACTGCCACTGCACCCGCTGCCAGCGGCGCACCGGCACCGCCGCGTCGCTCAACGCGAGCCTCGTCCCCGGATCGCTCCGTGTCCTCGAGGGCGAGGCGCTGCTCCGGGCCTACCGCCCGCCCGACGGCGCGGCGAAGGTCTTCTGCTCGGCGTGCGGCGGCGCGCTCTGGAGCGAGAACGCCGAGGGACAGCCGTCCGGCGTGCGCCTGGGAGCGCTCGACCGCGATCCGGGCATCCCTGCCTCGTACCGCCAGTACGTCGCCTACGCGGCGCCGTGGGAGCCGATCCCGGACGACGGGCTCCCGCGCTTCCCGGAGGGACGGACGAGCTGAGCGCGAGCGTCGCGCTCGAGCGGGTGCGGGCTGTCTGTCTCGGTCTGCCCGCGGTCGAGGAGCGGCCGAGCCACGGCGCCCCGACGTTCTTCGTCGAGGGCAAGAAGTCGTTCGTCATGTTCATGGACAACCACCACGGCGACGGTCGCGTCGCGCTCTGGTGCGCCGCCGCTCCCGGCGTCCAGGAGGCGCTCGTCGACGGCAATCCGGACGGCTACTTCCGACCGCCCTACGTCGGGCACCGGGGCTGGGTCGGCGTCCGCCTCGACCGTGGCCTGGCGTGGGACGAGGTGGAGGGGACGATCGAGGACGCCTGGGCGCACGTCGCGCCCCGGCGCCTGCTCGACCAGCTCGCCTGACCGCCGTGTCGGCGGGCGGGACGACGCCCGTCGACGCGGAGTTTCGCTCCGAGCAGGGGTTCGGTAGGGTCGCCGCCATGTGCTTCGACCTCGACTCCTCGCCGCCCATCCCGCGCATCGCGGGCGCGGCCGTGTCCCACGAGGACCTGATCCTGACGGCCGCCGACGGGAACCGGCTCGCCGCGTTCCTCGCCACGCCCGACCGGCCGGCCGCCGTCGGGATCGCGATCCTCCCGGACGTCCGCGGGCTCTACCGCTTCTACGAGGAGCTGGCGCTGCGCTTCGCCGAGCGCGGCTACGCGGCCGTCGCGATCGACTACTTCGGACGCACCGCCGGCACGGAGAAGCGCGACGACGACTTCGAGTACCGCCCGCACGTGGACGCGACGACCGAGGAGGGCGTCCAGGCCGACGTCCAGGCGGCTGTCGCACGGCTCCGCGACGAGGGCTGCGAGTCGGTCTTCACGGTCGGCTTCTGCTTCGGCGGGGCGCGCTCGTGGCGGGCCGCCGCCTCCGGACACGGCCTGGCCGGGGCCGTCGGGTTCTACGGCCGCCCGGCGATCGCGCTCGAACGCGTGTCGGAGATCGTGGCGCCGATCCTCGCCCTCCAGGCAGGCGACGACGCGAACATCACCGCCGCCGACAACGAGGCGTTCGACCAGGCGCTCACGGCTGCGGGCGTCGAGCACGAGATCGTCACGTACGAGGGCGCGCCGCACAGCTTCTTCGACCGCAAGCAGGAGCAGTTCGCCGACGCGTCCGACGACGCGTGGCAACGCGTGCTGGCGTTCGTGGCCGCGCATTCCTGAGGCCGCGTGATCCTCGCGATCGACCAGGGCACGACCGCGACGACGTGCCTCGTCGTCGACGGCGACCTCGACGTGCACGGCCGCGGGACGTGCCCGATCGAGCAGCGGTTTCCGCGGCCGGGCTGGGTCGAGCACGATCCCGAGCAGCTCTGGGCCAGCGTGGAGACGGCGGCAGCCGCGGCGCTCGCGGCGGCGGGCCTGGCGGCGAGGGATCTCGACGCGATCGGGATCGCGAACCAGCGCGAGACGACGCTCCTGTGGGAGCGGGCGACCGGACGGCCGGTCGCCCCGGCGATCGTCTGGCAGGACCGGCGCACCGCCGAGCGCTGCCGCGAGCTGGACGCCGAGACGATCCGCGCGAAGACGGGCCTCGTCCCCGATCCGTACTTCTCGGCGACGAAGCTCGAATGGCTCCTGCGCGACCGGGACGCTCGCGGGCTCGCCTTCGGGACGGTCGACACCTGGCTCGTCTGGAAGCTGACCGGCGGCGAGGTGCACGCGACCGACCCGACGAACGCGTCCCGCACGCTGCTCGCGTCGCTCGACCCGCTCGCCTGGGATGCCGAGCTGCTCGAGCTGTTCGGGGTCGACCCCGCGCTCCTGCCGGCCATCGTCCCGTCGTCGGGCGAGGTGGGGGAGGGGCGGCTGCTCGGCGCGACCGTTCCGATCCGCGGGCTGGCCGGCGACCAGCAGGCCGCGCTCTTCGGCCAGGGCTGCCACCGGCCCGGGGAGGCCAAGGCGACCTACGGCACCGGGAGCTTCGTGCTCGTGCACGCCGGCGGGGACGCCGGCGCGGCGCCCTACGGCCTGCTGAAGACGGCGGCGGCCGACGGCTACGCCGTCGAGGGCGCGATCCTCGTCGCGGGCGCCGCCCTGCAGTGGCTGCGCGACGGCCTCGGCCTGATCGCCGACGCCGCCGAGAGCGAGGCCCTCGCCCGCAGCGTCGAGTCGACCGACGGCGTCGCCTTCGTCCCGGCGCTGGCCGGCCTCGGGTCGCCGTGGTGGGACGCCGGCGCACGGGGCCTCGTCTGCGGCCTCACGCGCGGCACGACGCGCGCGCATCTCGTCCGCGCCGCGCTCGAGGCGATCGCCCACCAGGTCGCCGACGTGGTCGAGGCGCTGCCGGAGCCGCTCACCGTGCTGCGGGCCGACGGCGGCGCGGCCGCGAACGCGTTCCTCATGCAGTTCCAGGCCGACCTGCTCGGCGTGCCCGTCGAGGTGGCCGCGGAGCGGGAGACGACGGCGCTCGGCGCGGCCGCCCTCGCGCTCGGCACGGCCGTCTCCGTGGGCGTGGGCGCGCGCTACGAGCCCTCGCGCGAGCCCGCCGAGGTCGCCCAGCTGCGCGCGGGCTGGACGGAGGCGGTTGCCCGGGCGCGATCCGGGTAAACGCGAGTCGCGTATGTCACGCGACCACCCGGTCACGACCTCTTAACCCGGACACAGGTCGATTTTGCTTCCCTTAGCAAACGACCCGACCCAGGAGGCGCGAATGGACGGCCCGCAGGCACCGGACGAGCTCGGCCCCAGGCTCGAGGAAGCCCTGTTCGAGATCCGGCGGGTCATCGCCGGGCAGGAGGGAATGCTGGAGCGGGTGCTCGTCTGCCTGCTCGCCGGCGGCCACGTCCTGATCGAAGGCGTTCCGGGCCTGGCGAAGACCCTGACCATCAAGACCGCGGCGAGCGTGCTCGGCGGCACGTTCCAGCGGGTCCAGTTCACGCCGGATCTCGTCCCGTCCGACCTGGTCGGGACCCGCCTCTACCGGCCCGACCGCGCCGAGTTCGACACCGAGCTGGGGCCCGTCTTCTGCAACTTCCTGCTCGCCGACGAGATCAACCGCGCGCCCGCCAAGGTGCAGTCGGCGCTGCTCGAGGTCATGCAGGAGCGCCAGGTCACGATCGGGCACTCCACCTATCCCGTCCCGGATCCGTTCCTCGTCCTCGCCACGCAGAATCCGATCGAGTCGGAGGGCACGTACGCGCTGCCGGAGGCGCAGATCGACCGGTTCATGCTGAAGGTGCTCGTCGACTACCCGGCCCACGACGAGGAGCTGACGGTGGTCGCCCGGTCGCTCGAGCTCGAGCCCGAGCTCAACCAGGTGCTCTCGCTCGAGGACCTCCAGGAGCTCCAGCGCCGCGTGCGCGACGTGTACGTCGACCCCGCCCTGATCAGCTGGACGGTCGACGTCGCGACGGCGACGCGCCGGCCCGCCGAGCACGGCCTCGGCGACGTGGCCGAGTACGTGGCCTTCGGGGCGAGCCCGCGCGGGCCGATCAGCGTCGTGGCGGCCGGGCGGGCGCTGGCCCTGATGCGTGGGCGCGACTACGTCATCCCCGCCGATCTCCAGGATCTCGTGCGCGACGCGTTCCGGCACCGTCTCGTGCTCTCGTACCGGGCCCTGGCGGAGGAGGTTGCTCCGGACTCGATCCTCGACGCGGTGCTCGCACGCGTGCCCGTGCCGGAGATCGACCTCGGACGCACGCGAGCGGCGTGAGCGCCATCGATCCGCTGGCTCCGGTCCGGACGCCCGAGGCGCCGGGGCCGGGCGTGCTGTCGCCGGCGGCGCTCCGCGCGCTCGAGCTGCGCATCGGCCGCCGCGTCGACGGCCTGCTCGCCGGCGACTACCGGTCGACGTTCGCCGGGATCGGCACCGAGCTGTGGCAGATGCGGCCGTACCAGCCCGGGGACGACGTGCGCCGCATCGACTGGAACGTCACCGCGCGCACGGGCGAGCCGCACGTGCGCATCGAGCTCGCCGAGCGCGTCCTCGTCACGTGGCTCGTGATCGACGCGTCTGCGTCGATGGCGTTCGGCACGGCCGAGCGGCGCAAGGCCGACGTCGCCGAGGGCGTCGCGACGGCGGTCGGCTGGGCGGCGACGCGGCGCGGCAACCGGCTCGGCGTCGTGACGTTCGGCCGCAGGACACACTTCGAGCGTCCCCGCCAGGGGCGCATCGCCCTGCTCGACACCCTGCGCCTGCTCCGCGAGCAGCCGCCCGGCGGCGACACGTCCCTGGGCTCGGCGCTCGAGCTGGCGGAGCGCATCGCCCGCCAGCGGGCCCTCGTGGTCGTCGTCTCCGACTTCCGCGGCCCCGTCGACTGGCGCGCGCCGCTGCTCCGCCTGGCCGGGCGGCACTCGGTCGTCGCGGTCGAGGTGCGCGATCCGCGCGAGCAGGAGCTCGCCGACGTCGGCCGGCTCCGGCTCGTCGATCCCGAGAGCGGGCGGCAGCTCACCGTCGACACCGGCGACCGCCGTGTCCGCGACCGGTTCGCCGCCGCGGCCGCGGACGAGCGCCGGGCACTCGCGGGCCTGCTCGCGTCGGCCGGCGTCCGGCACGTCGCCGTCTCGACGCAGGGCGACTGGCTGCGGCCGCTCGCCGCCTTCCTGCGCATGCAGGAGCGCCGCCGGTGAGCTTCGGCTCGCCCTACCTGCTGCTGCTCCTGCTGATCGTGCCCGCGGCCGGAGCGGTCCTCGCGTGGCTCGAACGGCGCCGTGCGCGCCGCGCCGCCGCGTGGGCGAGCCCGGCGCTCCTCCCGAACCTCGCGGTCCGGCCGCCCGCCTGGCGGCGGTGGCTGCCGATCGGGCTGCTGCTGCTCGGCGCGACGCTGTTCCTCGTCGGCTTCGCCCGGCCGAAGGCGGGGGTCACCGTCGGTCGCAACGAGGCGACCCTGGTGGTCGTCCTCGACATCTCCGGCTCGATGGCCGCGAAGGACGCGCCGCCGACGAGGCTCGCGGTCGCCCGCCGGGACATCCGCGAGCTGCTCGCGAAGACCCCGGGGACCTATCGCGTCGCCGCCGTCGCCTTCTCCGACCACCAGGCGGTGATCGCGCCGCCGACCCGCGATCGCTCGGTCGTGCTCGGCGCGATCTCGCGCGTGCACACCGGCCCGCAGGGAACCGCGCTGACCGACGCGGTGCTCCGGGCCGTCAAGCTCGCGCACGCGCTCCCGAAGATCGACGGCAAGCGTCCGCCGGCGACCGTGGTCGTCTTCTCGGACGGCGCGGCGAACGCCGGCCGGGCGACGCCCGCCCAGGTCGTGAAGACCGCGAACGCCGACCGCGTGCCGATCGACGCCGTGATCATCGGCACCCCGTCCGGGGTCGTCCAGCAGAAGCTGCAGGGCGGCTTCACCGAGCGCATCGCCGTGCCGGTCCAGCCGGAGCTCCTCGACGGCATCGCGCGCGGCACGAAGGGGCGCGCGTACGCGCCGACCGCCAGCCTCGAGCCCGTCGTGCGCGCGCTGCGCCGCCGGACGGGCACGGAGCACAAGACGGTGGAGATCACCGCCGGCGTGGCGGGCGGCGGGCTCTGCTGCATGGTGATCGCCGGTCTGGTCTCCGGGCTCTGGTTCCGGAGGGTGCCGTGAGGGTCGCCGTCGTCGCGCTCGTCGCCGCCGCCGCGGTGGCCGCCGCGTGGCCGGCCGCAGGCGGCGCCGCGAACGAGTGCCGGGGCCTCCAGGCGTGCATCCCCGTCACCGGGCCGTGGGTGCTGACCACGAGCGCGGCCTCCGGGGAGTACCTGATCAGCTGTCCGAGGGGCGCGATCGTCGGCGGGCTGGACGCGCTCGCGACCACGCCGAACGTGCGCGTCGACTTCGCCGGCCAGGTGGGGGCGCCGGTCGCGCCGGGGGTGACGACGACCCGGAACGCGCTGGTCCGCGGCACGCTCGTCGGGACGGAGGTGCGGCGCGCCCTGTTCCAGCCGTACCTCGGCTGCGTCCCGACGGCGGGCGGCGGCGGCCGCCAGACCACCTCGGCGCGCGCCGTCGTCCGGCCGGGCGCCCCGCTGGAGCGCTACGCGAAGAACGTCACGGTCCATCCGGGCATGGTCAGCTTCGGCACGGTGGCGTGCCCCGCTCCGTCGACGCTCGTGCGCTCGTGGAGCGTGCTGTTCTTCAGGACGAAGAAGCCGCCGAGCCTCGCCCAGGCCGGGCTCGTGCACGCGCGCCGGATCGTCACCCGGCGAGGCGCGGGCCTGACGGTCGAGGCGACCGACGCGCTGTCGCTCGACGTGCACGCCGCCGTGCAGGTCGGTGTGGAGTGCGCGCCATGAGCTTCGTGTGGCCCCTGTTCCTGCTCGCGCTGCTCGTGGCGCCGCTGGTCGCGGCGGCCGCCTGGTGGTTCGAGCGCCGGCGCGCCCGCTACGCGGTGGCGTTCACGAACCTGTCGGTGCTCGCGTCGGTGGCGTCGCCGCGGCCGCGCTGGCGCGTGTGGGTGCCGCTCGCGGTGTTCCTGCTCGCGCTCTGCTCGGCCGGCGTCGCGCTCGCCCGGCCGAAGGCGAGCGTGTCGGTCGCCGCGCAGCGAGCGACGGTCGTCCTGCTCGTCGACGTCTCGGGCTCGATGCGGGCCAACGACGTGAAGCCGACGCGGCTCGGCGCGGCCCAGGCCGCGATGCAGGCGTTCCTCGACAAGCTGCCGGACCGGTTCAAGGTCGGCCTCGTCTCGTTCAGCACCGAGCCGAACGTCCTCGTCGCGCCGACCACCGACCGGCCGCTGATGCAGGAGGGGATCGGCTCGCTCGAGCCGGAGGCCGGGACGGCGATCGGCGACGGGATCGCCG
This sequence comes from Gaiellaceae bacterium, assembly GCA_035546715.1. Lineage (GTDB taxonomy): Bacteria > Actinomycetota > Thermoleophilia > Gaiellales > Gaiellaceae > PALSA-600. Next base: position 15,402 of record DASZWI010000057.1, read on the forward strand.
TCGCCACGTCGGTCGCGCGCGCCTCGGTCGGCGTCGACGCGAAGGTCGGCAAGGACGGCCACGTGCCCGCGGCGATCGTCCTGCTCTCGGACGGCGCCCAGACACGCGGGACGCTCCTGCCGCTGCAGGGCGCGGCGCTTGCCCGGCGCGCCCACATCCCGATCTACACGATCGCGCTCGGCACGCCGAACGGCGTCCTGCGCTTCGGCAACGGCTTCGGCCCGCCGCCTGGCAACGGCTTCCCGAGCTTCGGCCGCGGGATCAACGTGCGGCCCGACCCGGCCATCCTCCGCCAGATCTCACGGGTCACAGGCGGCGATGCCTACACCGCCAAGAGCGCCTCGAAGGTGCAGGAGATCTACAAGGGCCTCGGCTCGCGCCTCGTCCGCCGCTCGACGACCGAGGAGATCGGGTCGTGGTTCGCGGGCGCCGCGGGCCTGCTGCTGCTCGGCGCCGTCGGCCTGGCGCGACTCATGGCCGAGCCGCTGCCGTAGCGTCCGCGGCTAGTCCTTCGGGGCGACCTCGCCGTCGTAGTACCCGACGCCGCTCGACCGGAAGACGAGCAGGTCGTCGTCGCGGTTGCCCGTCCAGATCCCGATCTTGTCGCTGTCCGGGTAGACGGTCGCGGCCGGGTGCTTGACGTCCGAGAACATGAAGATGCGCACGGTTTCGCCGGTGTCGTTCCGCACGGCGTGCGCGCCGCTAGGGCCGGGGCGGAAGCAGACCGCGTCCCACGGCTCGAGCTGGTGCAGGCCGTCCGGGTCGCGGAGCGTCGGCCGGCCGTCGAGCACGATCAGCCACTCCTCCTCCGCGTACTCGTAGTGGTACGGGCAGAGCGTCTGGCCGGGCGGCAGCTCGTAGACGCTGGCGCCCAGGGCGACCGCGCCGATCAGCTTGCCGAAGCGGAACATCCCGCAGCGGAAGCCCTCGGGGTCGGTCTCGTCGTACGCGAACTCCGGATCGGCGATGTTGACGCGTTCCATGTGAAGCATCCTTTACAGGTCGAGGTTCAGCTCGCGGAGGGCCAGGAAGACGCCTTCGCCGAAGCTGGGGTAGGGCGGGATCACGTCGAGGAGCACGTCGATCGGCGTCTCGGCGCGGATCGCGAGCGTGAGCGGCTGGAGCCACTCGCCGGCCTCCGGCCCGACCGCGACGGCGCCGGTCAGCACGCGGCGCTCCGGGTCGGCGACCACCTTGACGAACCCCGTGCGCTTCGGGCGCTCGTAGGTCGAGAGGCGCGGGACGGAGGTCAGCTCCCAGCGGGACGTGACCCCGCCGTCGAGCCTGCCGACGGTGGCGACCTGCGGGTCGGTGAAGACGGTCGCCGGGATCGCCCGATGGTCGGCGCGCGCGGGGCGTCCGGCGATGTCGTACGCGGCGACGCGACCGTGGTACTTGCCGACGTGGGTGAAGAGCGCGATGCCCGTGACGTCGCCGATCGCCCACACGTTCTCGGCGGCGCGCATGCGCTCGTCGACCTCGATGCCGCGCTCGGAGATCGTCAACCCGAGCGGCTCGAGGCCGTCCACGTTCGGCGTGCGCCCCGTCGCGACCAGGAGGCGGTCGAAGCGGATCGCGTCGCGATCCGTCAGCCGGAGCCGGTCGGGCTCGACGCGCTCCGCCGTGGATCCGAGCCGAACGTCCACGCCGTCCTCGCGCAGCGCGCCGACGATCAGCTCCGCGGCGTCCGGGTCGATCCGGGGGAGCAGCCGCTCGCCGCTCTCGACGAGCGCGACCTGCGAGCCGAGCCGCGCGAAGAGCTGGGCCAGCTCGCAGCCGACGGGCCCGCCGCCGAGCACCGCGAGGCGTTCCGGCACCTCGGTCGTCTCGGTCGCTTCGACGTTCGTCCAGTACGGCGCCTCCGCGAGACCGGCGATCGGAGGGATGCGCGGCGACGAGCCGGTCGCGATCACGAGCCGGTCGTAGCCGATCCGGCGGCCGTCGACGTCGAGCAGCCCCGGCTCGACGACGCGGGCCGTGCCGCGGACGGCCTCGGCCCGCCGGCCGCGGAGCCACTCGACCTGCGAGGCGTCGTCCCGCTCGGCGACGGTGTCGCGCCAGCGGAGCGCCGCCTGGGCGTCGAGCGTGGCGCCGGTCACCGCGCCGTTCGTCCGCCCGGCCGCCGCGGCGACCTCGGGCGCCCGCAACGCCGTCTTCGTCGGCATGCAGGCCCAGTACGAGCACTCGCCGCCGAAGAGCCGCCGCTCGACGACGCTGATCTGCACATCGCCGTCGAGACGGCGGAGGGCGCCGGCGAAGTGCTCGCCGGTCGACCCTCCGCCGAGAACGACGACGTGCACTCCTAGGCCAGACCGTTGGCCTGGAGGAACGCCTTCGCGACCGCGGCGGGCGACTGCTTGTCGACCGCGACGGCCTTGTTCATCGCGACGATCGCGGGCAGGGTCAGCTTGGCCGACACCGCGTTGACCGTCGAGGCGAACTTCGGCCCCAGGGCCTTCGCGACCGAGGCCTTCACGATCGGCACGACGTTCTGGAACCCGGTCACGTGCTTCGGGTCGGCGAGGACGGTGTACTTCGAGCCCTTGCCGAGCGGCGGATCGGTCGAGAACACGTCGGCCGCGAGCACCTTGCCGGCGTCGAGGGCCGCGTAGGCCGAGATCCCGGCCAGCGGCAGGAACGACGCCTTGGTGATCCCGTAGGCCTTCGTGTACCCGACGAAGCAGGTGTTGCGCGTCTTGCACTCGGGGAAGCCGCCGAATTTGAACGACCCCACCTTCTTCAGGTCGGCGATCGACTTCAGCCCGTACTTGTTCGCCGTCGCGTTCGTCACGGCGACGACGTCGGTGTCGTAGAAGGGAGTCGGCTCGAGCACCGTGAAGCCCTTCGCCGCCTCGAGCTTCCTGGCGAGGGCGTAGGTGGCCGCTCCCGTCTTGGCCGAGAGCGCGTGGTGGAAGACGTCCTGGACGATGACCCCGGTGTACTCCGGGTACATGTTGATCTTGCCGCTCGTGAGCGACGTCTGGATCAGCTCGGTCGAGCCGATGTTCTCCTTGTACGAGACGGAGAACCCGGCGTGCTCGAGCGCCTGCTTGTAGAGCTGGCCGAGGATGTACTCCTCGGTGAAGTTCTTCGTGCCGAGGACGATGGTCGGCCCCGCCGTGGTGCGCGCGCTGGCGGGACGGACGGCGGCGACGGCCGCTAGGCCGACGAGGATCGCGACCCCGAGGGAGATCGCGAACGCCGCCTTCGCGGCGCGACGGGTGTGCTTCCGGATCAAGGGAGCTCCTTTCCTGGGCTGATCTGGCCCACCGCGGTGGCACGGAGGGCCCTGGGCGTGACTGCGAGCTGGACGGACCGGAGGAGGAGGAAGACGAGCGCCGAGAGCGCCATGACGCAGAGCGACGCCCCGATCACCCCCTCGAGCCGATAGCTCGCCTGGTTGACGATGATGTCGCCGAGCCCGCCGCCGCCGGCGATCGCCGCGATCGTCGCGGTGGCGACGACCGTGACGGCCGCGACGCGGATGCCGGCGAAGAGCAGGGGCACGGCGAGCGGCAGCTCGACGCGCCGCAGGATCTGCAGCTGCGTCATCCCCATGCCGCGGGCCGCCTCGACCGCGTCCCGGTCGACGCCGGCGACGGCGTCGAAGCTGTTCGTCAGCACCGGGCCGGTGGCGAGCACGGCCAGGGCGACCATGTTGTTCAGGAAGCCGATGCCGAGCCACGGCAGGAACGCCGCGATCAGCACGAGGCTCGGCAGCGCGCGGCCGAAGATCGAGCCGCCGATCGCCAGGCCCGACCCGCGGTGGGCGTGCCCGAGCGTGACGCCGAGCGGCAGCGCGACGGCCAGGGCGATCCCGAGCGCCGCCGCCGACAGCTCCAGCTGCTCGAGCGCCTTCGTCGCCAGCAGGCCCGGGTGGTCGCCGATGAAGCGGAACGCCTCGACGAAGGTGTGCAGGCTCGCGGTGTCCGCGATCACGCGCGCCCCTTCCGCGCCCACGGGACGAGCAGGTAGCGCGCGCCGACGCACAGCGCGTCGCAGACGAGGGCCAGCCCGACGGCGAGCGCGCCCGCGGCGTAGATCTCCGTCTTGAACGGCGTCGGGTCCTTGAGCGCCAGGAAGATCGGGTAGCCGAGGCCGTCGGGGAGCAGGAACGCGGCGATCGTCGCGATCGCGATCGTCGAGACGATCGCGATCCGCAGGCCCGCCATCACCGCCGGCAGCGCGAGCGGCAGCTCGACGCGCAGCAGCACCTGGAGCTGGGTGAGCCCCATCCCGCGCGCCGCCTCGAGCACGTCGTCCGGCGCGCTCTGGAGCCCGGCGACGAAGTTGGGGAAGAGGACGACGAGCGTGTAGGCGACGAGCGCGATCTCGACGGTCGTCCAGGTGAGCCCGGTGAACGGGATCAGCAGCTGGAACGCCGCCAGGCTCGGGATCGTGTAGAGGAGGGCGGAGACGATCCCGATCGGCTGCTCGAGCCCGTGGCGGTAGTGGGCGAGGAGGGCCAGCCCCGCCGAGAGCACGAAGCCGATCCCCACCGCGATCGCGGTCAGCTCGAGGTGCTGCACGAGCGCGGGCCCGAGGGTGTCGTGCCAGTGGTCGCGCACCCAGCCCCAGCAGAACGTGTGGTTGCCCGTGACGCACGAGCTCCCGTGCCCGAAGGACGGGATGACCGGTCCCTTCGCCGCGAGGATCACAGCAGCTGCTCCGCGACGTCGAGCGTGAAGAGGCCGACCTCGCGGTCGCCGTCGACCACGACGAGGCTCGCCGCTCCGCTCTCGAGCAGCCGGCTCACGGCGTTCCGCACGCTGACCGTTCGCTCGAGGCGGTCGGTCGGTTCGCTCGGAGCGCTCCCGAGCGGCGCGAGCTCCGCGTCGGCGAGCGTGCGCAGCGCGAGGCGCCGCAGCGCCCGGTCCTCGCCGACGAACTGCCGGACGAAGTCGTCGGCTGGGCGGGCGAGGATCGCGTCGGGCGTGTCGTACTGCGCGAGCACCCCGCCCTGGCGGAGGATCGCGATCCGGTCGCCGAGCAGGATCGCCTCGTCGACGTCGTGCGTGACGAAGACGATCGTCTTGCCGACGTCGCGATGCAGGCGGCGCAGCTCGTCCTGGAGCCGCAGGCGCGTGATCGGGTCGAGGGCGCCGAAGGGCTCGTCCATCAGCAGGATCGGAGGGTCGGCGGCGAGCGCCCGGGCGAGGCCGACCCGCTGCCGCTGGCCGCCCGAGAGCTGGGAGGGGTAGCGCCTGCCGTCCGCCGCCTCGAGGCCGACGAGCTCGAGGAGCTCGGCCGTCCGCTCCCGGATCCTCGCCTTCGGCCAGCCGAGGAGGCGGGGCACCGTGGCGACGTTCTCGCCGACCGACATGTGCGGGAAGAGGCCGATCTGCTGGATGACGTAGCCGATCCCGCGGCGGAGCTCGACGAGCGGCAGGTCGCGGATGCTCCGCCCGTCGATGCGGATGTCTCCGCCGTCGTCGAACGGGACGAGCCCGTTGATCATCTTCAGCGCCGTCGTCTTCCCGCCGCCGGAGGGGCCGACGAGGATGCAGAACGTCCCGGCGGGGATCTCCAGCGACACGTCGTCGAGCGCGGGGGTGTCGCGGCCGGGGTAGTGCTTCGTCACGCGGTCGAAGACGATCTCGGCCGCGCCGGAGCCCTCGCCTGGGCGGCTCACGTCTGCTCCGCGGCCCGGAGGGCGGCCCGGCTCGGGTTGCGGATCCCGACCAGCCCGATCACGCCGCCCGCGGCGACGAGCCCGGCCGTGATCTCCATGGCCTTCCGGTAGCCGCCCACGTCGAGGCTGTTGGCGCTGCCCGCGACGAGCGCGCCGAGGATCGCGATGCCCAGCAGCCCGGCGACCCGCGCGACCGCGTTGTTGACGCCGCTGGCGACGCCGGCGTCGCGCTCGCCCGCGTCGGCGAGCACCGTCGCGGTGAGGGGCGCGACGGTGAGCGACAGCCCGAACGCGAAGACGATCAGCGGGGGGAGGAGGTCGGCCCAGTAGTCGAAGCCCGGGTGGAGGCGCGACAGCCAGACGAGGCCGGCGGCGCCGATCAGCGGGCCGGAGCCCATGAACCAGCGCGGGCCGAAGCGCATCGAGAAGCGGCCGACCCGCGGCGAGAGGAAGAACATGACGACGGTGATGGGGATCGTGGCGAGCCCCGCCTGGAGGGCCGAGTAGCCGGCGAGCTGCTGCACGAAGATCACGAGGAAGAACGAGAACGTCGACAGGCCCGCGTACACGGCGAGCGTCTCGACGTTGGTGACGGAGAAGTTCCGCAGCGCGAAGAGCCGGAGCGGGAGCATCGGCGCCGGCGCGCGGCGCTCCCAGAGCACGAACAGGACGAGCACCGCCAGGCCGCCGACGAGCGCGAAGAGGATGAGCGGGTCGCCGAAGCCGCGGTTCGGGGCCTCGATCAGCGCGAACACCGGGCCCGTGAGCCCGAGCCCGCAGAGGAGCCCGCCGAGGACGTCGACGCGTGCGCGGTCGGGGCGCGGGGGCCGCTTCGGCACGGCCACGAGGACGAGGGCGAGCGTGATCGCGGCGAGCGGGAGGTTGATGAGGAAGACCCAGCGCCACGAGGCGTGGGTGACGAGCCAGCCGCCGACGAGCGGGCCGGCCAGGAACGCGATGCCGGTCCACGCCGTCCACGTCCCGACGGCCGCGCCGCGCGCCTCGCCCTCGAACGTGCCGGTGATCACCGCGAGGCCGGCCGGGGTGAGGATGGCGCCGGCGACGCCCTGGAGCCCGCGCGCGAGGATCAGCGTCGTCCCGTCCGGCGCCGCCGCGCAGATCGCGGAGGTGACGCCGAAGCCCACGATCCCGATCAGGAACAGCCTGCGCGGCCCGAACAGGTCGCCGAGCGAGCCGCCGACGAGCAGGAGGGCGCCGAGCGTGAGCAGGTACGCGTCGACGACCCATTCCTGCAGCGTCAGCCCGCCGCCGAGGTCGCGGCGGATCGACGGCAGCGCGACGTTCACCACCGTCGAGTCCACGAACACGATCACCGACCCGAGGATGCAGGCGGCCAGCACGAGCCGGTTTCGGAACGCGTCCTCCACCGTCACGATGTTCGCAGGACCGTGCCGCCTGGCAGCGGCGCCGGCTCAGTTCCTGCGGGGCACGCGCCGCTTGACGGGGCGCGGGCGGCTGCCGCGGAGCACCTCGAGGTGCGCGTCGGTGAGCATTCTCATCGTGATGGGGTCAATCGGGCGGGGGCCGATCATCTCTCACTCTCCTCCCTGGCCGGTGCCCTGCCGGCACCTGGCGCGACGTTCGCTTCTGTCTCGGCCTCAAGAATCTCGACATCGAGAGACTACACGTCGAGTATCTTGACGTCAAGATGAATTCGCGCCACAATCCGAGTCCCATGGAGCAAGACCACATCGACCGCTTCCTCGCCGAGCTCATCCCGATCGAGGGGCTCGACCTGGAGGTCGAGGGCATCGTCGACCGGATCTACGGCATCCAGCGGCGCATCCACCGCTCGCTCGAGCACGTGCTCGCCGAGCACGGACTGACGGTGCAGGAGTGGCAGGTGCTGTCGAAGCTCCGCAACAAGGGCCAGCCCTGCGCGAGCTCGCCGGGCGAGCTGGCCGACCAGCTCGACCTCTCCAGCGGCGCCATCACGAACCGCCTGGATCGCATGGAGCGCTCGGGCCTGATCCGCCGGAAGCCCGACCCGGGCGACCGGCGCGGCGTCGTCGTCGAGCTGACGGACGAGGGCCGCCAGGCCTACGAGTCGGC
>DASZWI010000058.1:0-31797 GCA_035546715.1 Gaiellaceae bacterium
AACCGCAGGGTCTGACCCGGGTCTGACCCTGCCGGTGCGCCCCTGGACCGCCGGTGGGGTCGGATCTGGACCGTGCCGGCTTCGTGGCGGATGCGTGCCTGGATCGCCGGAAGCCCGCACCGCGCCTGCGGTTGCGCCGCATCGACCGGACGGGTGACCGCGCGGCGTCGCGGGCCCCCGGGGTCAGGCACGGGTCAGACCCTGCCGGTCCGCCCCGGGCGGAGGTCCAGGCCGCCGCTCGGCCTGCACCGGGGGTCGGCAGGCGAGAACCGGGGAGGAGAGAGGTGAAAGGCCCGCCGCTCGGGGGGTCGTGCGGCGGGCCCTTCCGATTGCTCACCACGGTGGCGCTCGTCAGGAGCGCACCGTGGATCGCATCGCCCAGTGCCGTGAAGCTAACGCCGATGCGCCTCGTGTGAAATAGGCCGGTTGGCCCATTTTTGTAACCAACAAACCGCAGGTACGGCGCTCGAAAAGCGCCGCCGCGCATACCATGGAGCCAGGTCACGTGACCGAATCGACCCAAGCGGTTCTGTTCAACGCGCTGCCGCTGCTGTTGCTCGCGGCCGGATACGCGGCCGTCACCGGTGCGGTGCTGCCGGGGTTGTGGCGCGGCCGCCGGGAGTCGCACGTCCTCGACTGGGCGGTCGTGCTCGTGTTCGCCGGGGTGGCGCTGGCCGGGCTCCTGCTGGGCGGGGTCGTCCTGCACGACCGGCGCCCGGTCGGCGGCCAGGTGTGGGTGTCCCTGGCGGGGACGCTGATCGCGCTCGCGCCGGCGGTCCTGCTGCTCTCCCTCTGGCGGCACCGGGAGCTCGTCGTCGGCGGGATCGCCCGCACGCGGCGGGCGGAGGAGCGGGTCTCGACCCGCGACCGCGAGATCGAGTCCGTCGCGGAGATGTCGACCACGCTCGGCCGCGCCCGCGACCCGGTCGAGGTCGCCCGGCCGCTCGTCCGCCGAGTCGCCGAGCTGCTGGACGTCGGCTTCGCCGCCGTCGTCCTCGTCGCCGAGGACGGCCGCTCGGCCCGCGGTCTGTACGGCGAGTCGGGCGGCGAGGTGTTCGCGCCGTGGTTCGACATCGCCCTCGACCTCCGCAACGAGCCGTCGGGGATCGCCACCGCGGTCTTCGACGCCGCGCCGGTGACCGTCTTCGACGTCAAGAGCTCCCCGCTCGTCAGCCCGCGGCTCGTCGGGCTGATCGGGGCGCAGAGCGGCGCGTTCGTGCCCCTCGTCGCCGAGGAGCGAGTCACGGCGGTCCTCGTCATCGCGTCGACCGACCGCAAGCGAGCCTTCTCGCCCGACGAGCTCTCGCTCCTCCAGGCGATCGCCGGCGAGGCCGCGCTCGCGCTCGACCGCCTGCGGTCGGCCGACGCCCTCGCGGACGCGCTCGTCCGCGAGCAGACGGCGGCTCGCATCGCGCACGCCGTCCGCGACGAGCTCGAGCCGGAACGGGTCGCCGAGGTCGCACAGGCCGAGCTCAAGCGCGTCCTCGACCTCGACGCGGTCGAGATCGACCTCCGCCCCGATGCCGAGGGCGGCGTGCCGATCCTCGCCGGCAGCGAACGCGTCGGCGTGCTGCGCGTGCAGCGCGAGGCGCCGCTCGGGCCGGGCGAGGAGCTGCTCGTGGAGACGGCCGCGCTCGACCTCGGGGCCGCCCTCCAGACCGCCTGGCTCGTCGCGGAGAACCGCCGCCGCATCGCGCAGCAGGCGGCGCTGCTCAGCGCGGCGCAGGTCGTGACCAGCGAGCTGGAGCTCGAGCCGGTCCTGCGCCGCCTCGTCGAGGAGGTGACGAAGCTGCTCGGCGCCGACGCTGCCGACTGCTACCTCCTCGACCGCGAGCGGGGCGTCCTGCGCTGCGCGGCGGTGCACGGCTTCGACCCCTCCCTCGTCGGCTTCGAGTTCGCCCCCGGCCGTGGCGAGAGCGAGCTGGCCGAGGTCGTGCCGCACGACGCGTACGCCGGGTTCACCCGGTCGCTCGTCGTCCCGATGACCTGGGCGGGGGAGACGCGCGGCGTGCTCGGCGTCGGCGTCCGGCAGGGCGACCCCTCGTTCGGGCCGGCCGACGTCGAGCTGCTCGAGGCGTTCGCGTCGCTCGCCTCGCTCGCGCTCCGCAACGCCGAGAGCTACGCCGAGCGCTCCCGCCAGGCGCGGGTGCAGCGCGGCTTCTACCGGATCGCCGCGCTGCTCGGCGAGAGCCTCTCCCTCGACGAGGCGTACGACGCCGCGGCGCAGGCCGCGGCCGAGGCGCTCGGGGCCGACCACGCCGCCGTGCTGATGCGGTCACCCGGCGGGCTGGCGCTCGTCGGCGGCCACGAGCTGCCGCCGCAGGTCCAGGCCCTCCCCGTGTCGGAGACGCTCGTCCAGGCGGCGGTCGACGGTCAGATGCTGGCGTCGACGCACGTCGCCGACGACGAGCGCTTCGACCCGAGCTGGCGCAACGGGCCGTTCACGTCCCTGCTCGCGATCCCGATCCCCGGCGAGCCCGCGGGCCTCGTGCTGGTGCTCTTCCGGGAGGAGCGGTCGCTGGCGCGCGACGACCTCGAGCTCGCGCAGCAGCTCGCGAGCGCCACGCGCGGCGCCCTCGACCGCAGCCGGCTGTTCGAAGCCGAGCGGGCGGCCCGCTCGCTGTCGCAGCAGCTCGCGCGGACGAACAGCCTGCTCGCGACGGAGCTCGACCCGGCCGCCGTGCTCGAGGCGGTCGTCACCGAGGCCGCCGAGCTCCTCGGCACCGACGGAGCGGCCCTCGCCTCGCTCGCCGGCGACGAGCTCGTCGTCACCGCCGCGGTCGGGCCCGGCGCCGAGACGGCGCTCGGGCTCCGCACGCCCGCGGCAGGGCGTCTCGCCGGCGACGTCGTGCAGACGCGCGCCCCGGTCGCCGTCGACGACGTCGCCGCCGACCGGCGGCTCGCGGGCGCGGACCCGCTGCTCGGAGCGGGCTACCGGGCGTACCTCGGCGTGCCGCTCGTCGGGCGCGAAGGCGCGCTCGAGGGCGTCCTCGCCGTCCTCGGCCAGGCCCCGCGCGCATGGCGGCCCGACGAGGTGCAGGCGCTCGTGGCGCTCGCCGCCAACGCCTCGTCGACCCTCGCGAACGCCGAGCTCTACCAGCGGGTCGCCGTCGAGCGCGAGCAGAGCCTCGCGATCCTCGCCAACATCGCCGACGGGATCGTCGCCGTCGACCGCGACGGCGAGGTCGTCGTCTGGAACCGCGCCGCCGCGGAGATCACCGGCGTGCCGGCGCGCGAGGCGATCGGGCGCACGCCCGTCCAGGTCCTGCAGCGCGACCTCCAGTCGGGCACCGGCGCCGCCAACCGGCTCGTCTCGATCATGCGCGGCGCCGAGGAGGTGTGGCTGTCGCTCTCCGAGGCGGTCATGCGCGACCCGACCGGGGCGGTGGCCGGCCGGATCTACGCGTTCCGCGACATCTCCGACGAGCGCGCCGTCGAGCAGATGAAGTCCGACTTCGTCTCGACGGTCTCGCACGAGCTGCGCACGCCGCTCACGTCGATCTACGGCTTCGCCCAGACGCTCCTGCGCGAGGACATCGTCTTCGGCGAGGTCGAGCGCCGGACGTTCATGAGCTACATCGCGCGCGAGTCGGAGCGGCTGACCACGATCGTCGACGCGCTGCTCGACGTGGCCCGGCTCGACGCGGGTGGGCTCAGGGTCTCGAGCGAGCCGATCGACATCGCGACCGTGGTCGGCGACGTCGTCGCGGGCGTCGAGCCGGACGGCCACGAGTTCGTCGCGGACGTCGCCGAGAGCGGGCTGCGCGCGCAGGCCGACCCGGCCAAGGTGCGCCAGGTCCTCGACCAGCTCATCTCGAACGCGATCAAGTACTCGCCCGCCGGCGGCACCGTCACCGTCTCCGCCCGGCGCCGCCCGGACGCGGTCGAGGTCGCGGTCAGCGACCAGGGCGCCGGCGTGCCGGTCGGCGAGCGCGAGCGCATCTTCTCGAAGTTCTACAAGGCGGGCGACGAAGCCCGCGGGACCGGCCTCGGCCTGTTCATCGCGCAGGGGCTCGTGCGCGAGATGGGCGGCCGGATCTGGGTCGATTCGCAGGAGGGAAGCGGCTCGCGGTTCACCTTCGAACTGCCTCTGGCCGACGATTAGCTATCAATGCCGGGGTGGAAACGGGGAGGACGGCCGTGACGCGTGTGCTCGTCATCGACGACGAGGCGCCGATCCGGCTCCTGTGCCGCGTCAATCTCGAGGCCGAGGGGATGGAGGTGCTGGAGGCTGCGGACGGCCCGAGCGGCCTCGAGCGCGCACGGGCCGAGACGCCCGACGTGATCCTCCTCGACGTGATGATGCCGGGCCTCGACGGCTGGCGCGTGGCCGAGGAGCTGCTGGACGACCGGTCGACCGAGCGCATCCCGATCATCTTCTTGACCGCGCGCGCGGAGCTGCGCGACCGCGCCCGGGGCATCGACCTGGGCGGCGTCGAGTACGTGACGAAGCCCTTCAACCCCGTCGATCTCGCACCGCTCGTGCGCAGCCTCCTCGCCCGGGTCGAACGCGGCGAGCGCGACGTCCTGCGCCGCGAGAAGCTCAACGAGCTGCGGTCGCTGCTCGACCGGGAGTAAGAGGTTCGCGCGTGGGGCCCGCCCCCCGGCCGGGCCCCACACGCTTCCCGACGAGCGGACTTCGTCGCAGGCTGACAGGCGTCCGGCCGGGCGTCGCCCCCCGAAGGGGTGAACGCTCGCCCTAGGCTGTCGACGTGGATGCGCCGCGCGACGTCGGCGTCGTCCTCTCCGGGGGCGGCGTGAACGGGGTGATGATGGAGCTGGGCTTCCTGCAGCGCCTGCGCGCCAGCTCGCTGTGGCCGCGGGTGGCCGCGATCTTCGGCACCTCCTCGGGCGCGCTCTCCGGGGCGATGGCGGCGCTCGACCGGCTCGACGACCTCGAGCGGTTCCTGCTCTCCCTGCGGCCCGAGGAGACGTTCCGGCCGCACCGGCTCTGGCGCCTGCCGTTTCTCGGCCTCTACGACTACGCGCTGCCGCGGACCGTCGCCGACTGGTTCGGCGACCCGCCCGCGCTCGCGGCCCGGATCGCCGATTCGCCGATCGAGCTCGTCGTGGTGGCGACCGACGTGAGCGACGAGCACGACCGCGACACGGGCCACGGCTACGAGCTCGTGTACTCGTCTCGGCGCACGCCGCCGGGCGTCCTGGCGGAGGCGATCCTCGCGTCGGCGGCCGTGTCGGCGCTCGTGCTGCCCGTCCGCGTCGGCGACCGCATCGCCACCGACGGCGCCTGGGTGCGGAACTTCCCGCTCGCGCACGCGTACGACCATCCCGCCGTCGACCTGATCGTCAGCTTCCGCTACCTGCCCGACTACCCCCGCCTCGGCGTCGGGGCGCAGCGTCCCCTCCGCCGCCGGCTCCAGCGCTTCGCGCGGATCCCGCCGGTCCGGGCGCTTCTGGGTGAGCTCGACGACGCCGAGGCGCGTGCGGCCCGAGGCGAGCCCGCGCACCTGGCCGACACGATCATGCGGCTGGCCCGCGTCGCGATCCTGCGCAACACGCAGCTCGAGGAGCGGGCGGCCGACGAGAAGGACCTCTCGCTGCGCGAGCTGCGCGCCCTGCGCGACGACGTGCTCGAACTCGCGGGCGACTCCCAGCTCGCCGCACGGATCGAAGCCCGCTTCGACGAGGCCCGCTTCCCGTTCCGGCACGACCGCCTCGTGCCGCGCATCTCCGTGCTGGGCAGCACCGGTGGGATCTCGCTCGAACCGGGCCTGCGGACGCAGCCCGAGTGGACGCAGGACGCGAAGCGGACCCTGATGCGGCGCGGCTGGGAGCTGGCCGACGCGCAGCTGGCCGCCGTCGAGGACACCCTCTCCCTACAATCCGACCGCGACGGGACGTAGCTCAGCCTGGCTAGAGCGCCGCCTTTGGGAGGCGGAAGTCGCCGGTTCGAATCCGGCCGTCCCGATGACTCACGCCGATCTCACGCCGGAGGGCCGGGACGGGTCGCCGACGGCGTCGCGGCGGCCCCGCCGCACCCCGAGGGTCGTCAGGCGAGCACCCAGTCGCCGTTTCGCAGGATGGGGACGGCCTCACCGTCGGCGGTGACGCCGTCGACCTCCAGCTCCGGGCTGCCGATCATGAAGTCCGTGTGCACGGTCGAGTGGTTGACCCCCCGCTCGTGCCGCTCGTCGTTCGGCATCCCCGCCGCCCAGGGAACCGCCTGGGCCGTCGCCGAGCCGAGCGCGATGTGCGACGACGCGTTCTCGTCGTACAGCGTGTCGTAGAACACGATTCCCGTCCGGCCGACGCGCGAGCTGCCGTCGACGAGCGCGACCTCGCCCAGGCGGTGCGACCCGTCGTCCGTGGCCACGTGCGTCCGCATGACCTCCTCGCCCGCCGCCGCCGAGACCGCGACCGCCCGCCCGTGCTCGAACCGCACCTCGAGGTCGCGGACGATGGTGCCCTGGATCTGCAGCGGCAGGGTCGAGCGGACGACGCCGTCGACGCGCCGGGCGTCCGGAGCCGTGAAGACCTCCTCCGTCGGCATGTTCGCGGTGTGCTTGATGCCGTTCGACACGTCGAGCGCCGACTTCCACTCCGCGTCGGGGTGCAGGCCGATCGTCAGGTCGGTGCCCGGGCCGCGGTAGCGGAGGTGGTCGAACCGCCGCTCGTTGAGGCCGGTCGCGCGGGACTCGAGCGTGTCGATGTGGGTACGCCACGCGGCGACGGGATCGGGCTCGTCCAGCCGGACGGCGGTCGCCACGGCCTCCCAGAGACGCTCGACGTCGGGCTCGCCGAAGACGGTGCGCGCCCAGCCCGGATTGGGGCAGCCGACGATCGTCCAGTTGCAGAGGCCGTCGGTGAGCTCGAGCGAGGCCGCCGCCAGGTCGCGCATGCGCGCCAGGCCGACCCTGCGGCCGTCGAGGTCGGCGAAGAGCTCGGGCTCGGCGGTGCCGGTGATCGCCATGAGCGCGCCGCCCGTGCGGCCGAGCTGCTTGTACCGCTCCACGAGCCACGGCGGCGAGAAACCGAGCTCGGCCTCGTCGGCGTGCTCGATGTGCTCGCGGCGCACGCGCTGGTCGGTGAGCAGGACGTCGACGTACCGTGCGCCGTGGCGGTAGGCCTCGTCGACGACGGCGCGGACGAGCGGCAGGTGCTCGACGCCGGCGTTCAGCCCCAGCGTCTGTCCCGGCTGGAGGTTGAGGCCGACCTCCACCGCCAGACGCGCGTAGCGCTGCAGCCGCTCCCCCTGAGCATCCACGATGCTGACGATAGCGGGGGTCCGCCGCCATCCATACACTGAGCCGCCGTGAGGCGACTCCCCGTCATCGCCGCCGCGGCGCTGGGCGTTGCCCTGCTCGCCGGCTGCGGCGGTGGGGGCACCGACACCTCGAAGACGATCTACAGCCGCGACAAGAGCATGGCGTGCCTGCGGGACGCGGGCGCGAAGATCGGCGGCGAGCTGGACTTCGTCGCCTCGACGGCGACCGGGGGAGCCTTCAGGGCACGGCTGGCCGACAACTTCGTCACGGTCGTGTTCGGGCAGACGGTCGAGGACGCCGACAACATCGACCAGGCCTACGTCCACTTCCACCAGAAGAACGTGGGGATCGAGGACGTCCTGCGCCAGCAGGGCAACGCGGTGATGCTGTGGCACGAGCACCCGGTCGACGAGGACCTCGCAGAGGTCACCGGCTGCCTGAAGAAGCCGTAGGCGGCCTCAGTCGAGCGCGCCCTCCTCGAGGAGGAAGCGCCGGAACCAGTAGAGGAAGACGGCGAACAGCACGAGCGCCTGCTCGCTGGCCATCGTGACGCCGGCGATCTCCTGGTCGGCGAGCGGCGAGAGCCCCCAGACCCGCGGGCGGGCATCGACGTAGAAGGGGTAGACCGCCTTCGGGAGCAGTGCCAGGAGCAGGCCGAGCGGCGACGCGAGCACGAACGCGGCGACGGCGTAGCCGGCTCGGCGGCCGGACGCCAGACGGTGGGGCAGGTCCTGGAGGACGGGCCACCAGAAGAGGATCCCGGTGCCGAAGTAGCACGCGTGCTCGACGTGGATCAGCCAGGCCTGGTGGCGGAGCGCCGCGTCGTAGACCGGCGGGACGTGCCAGGCGAAGTAGTCGCCGAGCCAGAGCACGAGCGCGACGGGCGGCCGGGTCAGCTCCCGCCACAGGCGGAACCGGCTCGCCGCGGCCGCCATCGCCGGCGATACGCCGAGCACCGCCAGCAGGGGCGCCCACTCGGCCAGGATCACGTTCTGGAGCAGGTGGGCGGTGAGGAGGTAGTGCAGCCCGAGGTGGTGGAGCGGCGTCCAGAACGCCACCGCGAGCAGGACGAGCGCGCCCGCGTACGCGAGGATCCGCGGCCGGGAGGCGCCGTAGCGGCCGACGAGGAAGAGGTAGAGGAGGCCGAGCGCCGGGACGACGACGGTCGTGTCGACGTCCGCCTGCCACGCGTACGGCGAGTGAGCGTGCGCGAGCAGCACGTCGCTACGCTAGTCGCGCCTCGCGGGTGTAGCTCAATGGTAGAGCTCCAGCCTTCCAAGCTGGCTATGCGGGTTCGATTCCCGCCACCCGCTCTCCCGCTTCGGCGCGCTGCGTGTGATGATTCGCCGGTCTGCGACATCTCGATTGGAGGCGTCATGGCCGTCAAGCTCCATCGCTGCCCCAACACGTGGATCAAGCTCAAGGGGCATCCGTGCTGGAGGGTGCAGAAGGCCCTCGACGACCAGGGGATCGCGTACGAGGTCGTCAAGGGGCCGTTGAGCCGGAAGAAGCGCGAGACGATCAAGGCGGGGACGGGCCAGTCCGCGTACCCGGCGATCCAGTTCGAGGACGGGAGCTGGTATCGGGAGGACTCGAAGGACATGGAGCGGACGATCCGCGCAGGCGGGCTCGACGCCAAGCGGGCAGCCGGCGCCGCTCCGGCGGAGTAGGGTCGACCGATGACGAGCTTCCTGAGCAGGCTGCTGGGCCGGCGCCGGGCGCGGGCGGTCGAGCGCGAGGCGGCGGAGGAGCGCATGAGCCCCGCCGAGCGCCGCTTCGTCGACGAGAGCGTCGAGGGCCACCAGGCCGACGAGCTCGTCGAGGAGCACGGCCTGGCCGGCCTGCCGCCCCTCCACGACGACGACGAGCTCCGCCCGCCCCGCGAGGACTAGCGCAGCCGGTCGGCGAACGGCTCGAGCGCCGCGGCCGTCAGCGCCGCCTCGCCCGACTCGAGCGCGGACTGCACCTCGCGCGCCAGCGCGTGCGCCTCGGCCTCCTGGTCCGGGTCGAGCACGGTCGTCACCGTCGCGAGCACCTGGTCGCCCTCGCGCAGTTGCAGGTCGACGTTCGTGACGTCCTTCGGGGCGAGGTAGGAATCCTGCGGCACGCCGACCCAGACGGTCACCGTCCCGCCGTCCGGCAGCGAGGCGTGGAGCACGGCGGGCGACGACCTCAAGCTCACATGGCAGGTATATCCGGACCGCGCTCGCTTATGCTCGCCGCATGACGTCCGAGCGGATCGTCGATCTCCGGCCGCGCACGGTCCTGCGGATCCTGCTGATCGTGCTCGCGGTCGCGCTCACCCTCGAGGTGATCTGGATCGCACGCCACGTCATCTCGTGGATGCTCATCGCGCTCTTCCTGGCGCTCGCGCTCGATCCGCTCGTCGGGCTCATCCAGCGGCGGCTCCACCTGAACCGCGGGCTCGCGATCGGCCTCGCGTACCTGATCGTGCTGATCGCGATCGTCGGCATCGGCTGGTCGTTCATCCCCAAGCTCATCGACGAGGTGAACGGCCTCATCCAGGCGACGCCGGACTACGTCCACGACCTGACGCATGGACGGGGCCGCCTCGGCTTCCTCGAGCGGAAGTACCACGTCGTCGAGAAGGTGCGCGAGCAGGTGAACAAGGGCGGCGCGTCGCGGGTGCTCGGCCTCTCCGGCGCCGCGATCTCCGTGACGAAGAGCATCATCTCGCTGATCGCAGCCGTCGTGACGATCGTCTTCCTGACGTTCTTCATGCTGCTCGAGGGCAGCACCTGGATGGAGCGGATCTACGGCCTGCTGCCCGAGCACACGCAGCCGCGCTGGCGCGCGGTCGCGCACGACATCTACCGGACGGTGGGCGGCTACGTCACCGGCAACATCGTCATCAGCCTGATCGCGGGCGCCTCGATCACGGTGGTGCTCCTCGTCGTCGGCGTGCCCTACGCCGTCGCGCTGGGCCTGCTGGTGGCGATCCTGGACCTGATCCCGCTCGCCGGGGCGACGATCGCCGGGATCGTCGTCGCGATCGTCGCGTTCCTGCACTCGATCCCCGCGGGGATCGTCGCCGTGGCGTTCTTCATGGTCTACCAGCAGGTCGAGAACCACGTGCTCCAGCCGGTGATCTACGGCCGCACGGTGCAGCTCTCGCCGCTGGCGGTGCTCGTCTCCGTGCTCGTCGGCGCGGAGCTGGCCGGCATCCTCGGCGCCCTGGCGGCGATCCCGGTCGCCGGCGCGATCCAGGTGATCCTGCGCGACCAGCTCGCGCACCGGCGCCGCACCGCGATCGAGCTCCCGCCCGCGGCGACGTCCGAGACGCCGCCCGCGCTCGAGTAGCCGCCCGACCCCCGGGGTAGTTCCCTGCCTGCCTCGACGATGGGTCTCGCGGGCGCGAAAGACCCGCCGTGCGACTCATGAAACGGACGGCGCCGTCTCCGATGCTCACGGCGTGGCCCGCAGAACAGCCTGGACCGCGACGACCGTCGCCGTGTCCCTCGCACTGCTCGCCGCCCTCCTGACTCCCGTCGCGACCGCCCACCCGGGCGCGACGCACGGCCCGCGCGCGGCGCTCACGTCGCTGGAGAGCGGCGTCCTCCAGCGGCTGAACGCGATCCGCGTCCAGCATCGCCTCGTGCCCCTCGAGCTGAGCGCCGAGCTGACGGAGTCGGCCGCGGCGCACACGCGCGAGATGGAGCAGGACGGGTACTTCGCGCACAGCTCGGCCGACGGCACCGTCTTCTGGAAGCGCATCCAGCACTGGTACGCCCAGGGCACGTACGGCTTCTGGTCGGTCGGCGAGAACCTGCTCTGGTCGGCGCCCGACATCGGAGCGCCCGGCGCCCTCCGGCTCTGGATGAGCTCGCCCGAGCACCGCGCAAACATCCTCGATCCGAACTGGCGCGAGATCGGCGTCTCGGCGCAGCACGTCGCCTCGGCCCCGGGCGCCTACAAGGGTCTCGAGGTCACGGTCATCACGACCGACTTCGGCGTCCGCCGGTAGCGGGGTGTAGCGCTAGGGTGCCCGCGGGCGCCCGTAGCTCAGTGGACAGAGCGGCGGACTTCTAATCCGCGGGTCGGAGGTTCGAATCCTCCCGGGCGCGCCTCACCGCCGGACGAGCCACAGCGACGCCGGCCCGACGCCCGCTCCAGCGACGAACGACGGGATCGCAGCGGCCAAGCGCTCCGGCCGGTCGCGCGCCATCGCCTGGGCCGGCAGCAGGATCTCGAAGCCGTCGTTGAAGGCGAGGAACGCCTGCAGGAGGTACTCCTCGGCCCAGTACCACTGGTGCTCCTCGAGCCACTCCCGCGGGTACGCCCACGGCAGGAAGATGTCGTGGAAGTGCACCAGGACGCCCGGCTGCAGCGCCGGGAGGACGTCGAGGATGACGTGGACGACCTCGCTGCCGACCTTCACCGTGTGGGTCGTGTCGACGAAGAGGACGTCTCCCGCGCCGAGCGACGCGAACACCTCGAGCGGCACGTCGGCGGCCGACGTCGGCACGACGACCGTCGGCTCCGCGACCGGATGGCCGAGCACCTGCGGGCGGGGATACGGGTCGTACGCGACGTGGACCGTCGGCGTCCCCTCGGCGGCGTTGCGCCGGCTCGCGGCGCCGATCAGCAGCGACGTGTAGCCCGAGCCCAGCTCGACGACGCGCTGCGGCCTGCGCGCGCGGACGACCGCGTAGAGCAGCTCCGAGTCGACCGCCTCGAAGTTGTCGTTGCAGAGGTAGAACTCGCCGGGCGGCCGCGGCCCGTCGCGTGGGAAGTCGAACTCGGCCACGAACGGCGCGAGCTCGGTCTCCACGAGGCTCAGCGCGGCGTCCACGTCGAGCGCGATCCCGGCGAGCGGGTCGCGCCGGTCCCACAGGTCGGGCGGGAGCCGCGCGACGTCGGGAACCGGGCTGTAGACGTCGTGGCGCACGACGTCGTAGCGGTCGCGGCGCACCACCTCCACGCCGCAGCGCCGCGCCACCCGCTTCAACGCGACCGTCCCTCGCCGACGCACCTGCGCCTCGAGACTCACGCGCCGACGGTACGTCGCCCCGGGCGGTCGTGGCCCGGCCGGTCCGGGGGCTGGACCTGCCGAAAGGTCTAGGGCCGTTTCGCCGGATCCGCAGCAGCCTTCGGAAACGGGGTCTTCGAGAGGAGGGCAGGTGCGGGAAAGCGACGAGAGCTTGCGGTTCGAGGTCGCCTGGTGGCGGGCGCGCCGCGCCGGCTACCTGCTCGAGGTTCGCGCCGTCGACGGGCCGGCCGGCGTCGTCTACGAGGCCCTTGCCGGCCCGCGGGACGGCGGTGCGAAGGGACCGCGCCGCTTCCTCGCCGAGCATGCATCACGGGCGACCGCCGCGGAGGCGGGCGTCGCCGTGCTCGAGGACGTCGCCGCCGGCCGGCGGCCGTGGCCGGACGAGGTCGACGCGCCGGCCGTCGCCGCCCGGTGCTGAGGGCGCCGTGCCGACCAGGCTGCGGACGGCGGCGTACGCGGCGAGCAGGAACGCCGAGTACGCGGTGGTCATCCCGAACGCCGTGCCCGGCCGCCACGTGAAGGAGTCCACGACCGCGTGCGGGCGGACGAGCAGGTCCCAGGAGTTCCACTGGGCGTAGCGACCGACGAAGATCGCCGCGGAGCTGGCGACGACGACGCAGACCGCGCCCGCCCACGCGACGACGGCGCCCCAGCGCGCCTCCGCGAGGCGGTGCACGACGTGCAGCGCGAGGAACCCCGCGAGCAGGCCGGCCCAGGCGAAGGCGGCGAACAGCAGGACGTCGAGCCACGGCGGGGCGCCGACCGTCCGGGTCAGGTGCGCCGCGTCGGTGACGATGTAGGGCGCGTTCGGCAGGAAGAGCAGCCACACGACGAGGACGGGGACGGCCCGCCCGGGCCGGCCGGTGCCCGCGATCGTCTGGACGGCGAGCGCCGCAGCGACCGGCACGAGCGCGAGGAACAGGTTCCAGGCGAGGAAGCCGTACTGCAGGTCGCCCGCGCGGATCATCCGGACGGCGAGCAGCGCCAGCGCCGCGACGCACGGCGGCCCGAGAGCGACGAGGAGGCGCCTCCGCGGCATCCGGACAGGAAACCGCAACCCGCGGACGCGCAGCGGGCGCGGGGGCCGGGCCTGCCTCGACCTACGTCCAGCCTCCGCACGATCCCGCCCGCAGGGGAGCGCAGCACACGCGTCGCGCTCGTCGACCGGCCCGGGCTCGGCATCTCGACGGCGCTCGTGTTCGGGCCGCTCGAGACCCCGAGCGCGGACGCGCTCCGGCTCGCGGTGCGGCGTCTGGCGGACGAGGACCCGCAGCACCGGCTCTTCCTGCGGCTCGACCGCCGCCGCCTCCGCTGGATCCACCCGGGGCCCGCCGAGATCGACGCGCGCTGTGCCTCGCTCGTGGAGGACGGCCTCGACCTCACCCGGCCCGACCGGACGGTCGAGCGCCTCCTCGGCCGGGACCTGGGCGACGAGCCCGTCCGTCTGCTCGTCGGACCGGACGGCGCCGGGGCGGTCTTCAGCCATGCCTTCGCGGACGGCTCGTACATCAACGCCCTCCTGCCCGAGCTCCTGCACGCCGCCCGGGACGACCGGGCGCCGCGCCTGCCGGTCGAGCAGGCGCCGCGCCTCTTCCGGACGGTTGCGCGCTTCTACCTGACGCGTCCGGCGCGGATCGCACGGCTGCTCGGGGCGCCGCGCGGGACGCCCGCCCCGGAGGCCTACGGCGCCGGGGCGCCGCGCTGGAGCGTGCTGAGCGCCCGCTCGGCGCCGGGGTTCTACGACGAGCTGCGCGACCGCCGCGCCGCGGAGGGGCGGCGCGCGACCATGGCCGCCATGCTCTTCGCCGCGGCCCGGCGCGCGGCCGAGCGCAGGCTCGGCCTGGCCGGGAACGGCCTGACCGTCGTGGCGGACTGCCGGCGCTACGCCGGCGGGCACATCCCGGGCAGCTTCTCCACGGGGCTGCGTCTGGCCGTCGCCGACCCGCGCTCGCCGGAGGCGGTCGGCGAGGCGCTCCAGACGGCGCTCGCCGCCGGACGGCCGCTGGCGACGCTCGTGCTGGCGGCGCTCGGCTCGCTTCGGTCGCGAGCCGAGGCGGCTCCGTGCCGGCCGGATCTCTGCCTCAGCTACCTGGGACAGCTCCGCACCTACCGCGACCTGCCGTGGCTCGACGACGGGCTTGCGACCTACCTGGGGATCGGCACGCCCCACAACCCGGGGGAGGTCGACCTCACCCTGGTCGAGCTCGCCGGCGCCCTCCAGGTGACGGCGATCTTCGACCGCGGCCGCTATGCCCCGGCGGACGTCGCCGCGCTGCTCGACGACCTCGTCGGCAGCCCCGCCGAGGCGCTCGGCTACCCGGCTCCCGCGGCCGTCCGCTGAACCCGCGAGACGCAGTTCGGAGGTCCTGGGCCTCCAGGACCACGGCTTGCTTTCCCACACCAACGGACTGTTGGGACCGTAGACAGGCCGCGATATGAACGAGGGACTTGGCCGTCGTCGTCCTCCATCCGAGCGCGGAGCCCCACCGTTACCTCAACCGATCGCGCCCGGGGGCGTCTCCGACCGTCACGGCCGTCGTGCCTGCGCGGAACGAGGCGATGAACCTGCCGCACGTCCTGCCGCTGCTCGACCAGCTCGTCGACGAGATCGTCCTGGTCGACGGAAGCTCGACCGACGACACCGTCGCGGTCGCTCGGCTGCTCGTCTCCGACATCCGCGTCGTCCACCAGACCGGCACGGGCAAGGGCGACGCGCTGCGCGCGGGCTTCGCGGCGGCCACCGGCGACATCGTGGTCACGGTCGACGCCGACGGCTCGACGTGCCCCACCGAGATCCCGGCGTTCGTCGGGCTCCTGCTCTCCGGCGCCGACTACGTGAAGGGGAGCCGCTTCCTGCACGGGGGCGGCAGCGAGGACATCTCGATCTTCCGCCGCATCGGGAACTCGTTCCTCGTCTCGCTCGCACGGCTCATGCACGGCGGCCGCTACTCGGACCTCTGCTACGGCTACAACGCGTTCTGGCGCAGCTGCCTCGACGATCTGCGGCTGACCGGGGACGGGTTCGAGATCGAGACGATCATGAACGTGCGCGCGCTGCGCGCCGGCCTCGACGTGCGGGAGGTGCCGAGCTACGAGCGCCGGCGCCGGCACGGCGAGAGCAACCTGCGGGCTGTGTCCGACGGTCTGCGCGTGCTGCGGGCGCTGGTGCGCGAGCTGAGGGTGCCGCGGGCGCGGCCGCGGTTCCGGCGACCGTGGCGGCCGAGCGTCGTCCGCCCCGAGGCCTACTTGCCGCCCTTCGCCTTCCGGGGCGTCGTCGCCGGCGGCGCGATCGGCGACGAGCTGATCGTCGAGAACCGGCCCGAGCTGTAGTACGGCGAGGCGATCGCCTTCGCGAACGCCGAGGTGGCGGCCGCCGACGACGAGAGCGGCCAGTCCATCCCGTCGCCGTTGTCGCGGTCGTACCAGACGATCGCGCGGATGCGTGGGAAGCTCTTGCCGAGCTGCTTCCCGTAGGCGGTGGCGATCCACGCCGCCTTGGAGCCGCCGCTCTCGCTCGACGCGGTCTCCGCGACCATCACGGGCTTGCCGGGCGCGAGCGAGCGGGTCAGGGCGGCGTACGTCGCTCCGAAGATCGACGCGAACGACCGCCACGTCGACGGCGGCTGCGCGTGCGGACTCGTGCCGGAGTTGTAGCCGTCGAGGCAGGTCCAGTCGACCGCGTCGCTGCCCGGGTACAGGGCGGCGAGCGGCTTCGACGACGCCGCGTACTCGACGTTCGGGCACCAGACCCATGTCACGTTGCGGGCGCCCTCGCGGACGAAGACGTCGTGCACGTGGCGCCACGCCGCCACGTACGCGGCGGGAGTGTTCCCCGACACGCCGGGCGACCACGGCCAGAGACCGGGGATGTTCATCTCCCAGTCGAAGCGCAGGAAGAACGGGTGGCCCCACCGCCTCGCGGCGTCGGCCCACTGCGTGAGGAACGAGTCGAAGGCGCCGCCGGCGATCGCGGCGAGGGAGAAGGGCGACTGGTCGCCGCCGCTCTGGTTCGCCGACGCCCAGGACACGAGCGGGATCGCGCCGAACCTGCGGATCGCCGACAGCGCCCTCGCCGGGAAGGGGACGAAGGCGCATCCGCCGGCGCCGCAGCCGTACCAGCTGTAGCCGACCGGGATCAGCGACGGCCGCTTGCCCACGGTGCTCGCGAAGGACGCGGTGCTCGGCACGTTGCCGGCCGACAGCACCGGGTCGGCGACGCTGCCCGTGACGGCGCCCCAGTAGACGGCCGGCTGCGCCGCCGTCCGGTGCGCCGACGCCGAGCCCGAGACACCCGTCGCTGCGAGCACGACGAGCAGCACGCCTGCGGCCATCCCCCGCCGAGACATGCCTCCACGGTAGCGACGGCTACGGCCGGCTCCCTGCCGCCTCCCGGAGGAGCGCCTCGTACGCCGGCACCAGGCGGTCGCCGGACGTCTCGGCCGCGCGGCGCCGGGCGGCGTCGCCGAGACGCCGCCGCAGCTCGGGGCGCTCGAGGAGCGTCCGCATGGCGGCCGCGAGGGCCGCAGCGTCGCCGGCGGGGACGAGGAGGCCCGTCTCGCCGTCGGCGATCAGGTCGGCGTGGCCGCCGGGCCGCGTGCCGATGACCGCCCGGCCGCGGCTCATCCCCTCGTGCACGACGAGCCCGAGCGGCTCGGGCCAGAGCGACGGGGCGACCCCGAACAGGCAGCGCGCCCACGCCTGCATCACGGCGCCGTGCGGGACGTCCTCGACGACCACGACGCCGTCCGGCCACGACGCCGGGCTGTCGGACTCGACGGTGCCGAGCAGGACGAGCGGCGGCGGGGCGTCGAGGCGCGCGTACGCGTCCAGGAGCACCTCGACGCCCTTGACGCGGCGCAGCGCGCCGACGAAGAGGACGAACGGCTCCTCGGGAAGCTGCGCGAGCGCCCGGGCGATCGCCTCCGGCGAGCCCTCGTCGTCGGTCTCCTCGCTGAAGCTCGGCAGCGTCCGCCGGATCACGCCGGGCGTCCCGTCGCGGAGCAGGTCGCGCGCTGTGACCTCCTCGACGTAGGCCGAGATGCTGTGCAGCCCTCGGGTGCTGCCACGGAGCAGCGGCCGGCCGGCGAGCACGCCGAGGGCCGTGACCCAGCCCTTCGTCCGTCCGTAGGTGCGCGGGGCGCAGGCGAGGCAGGCGGCCGCACGCGGACCGGGGCACGCGGCGTCGTCGCGAACGAGCGTGCGCGTCGGGCAGGCGAACCCGTAGTCGTGGGCGCCGAGCACGAGGGGCACGCGGGTCCCGACGCGGGCGAGGGCGGCCGAGTACGCGATCCAGCCGTAGGCGTACACCACCGACGGCTGCGTCTCGCGCAGCAGTCGCCGGAGCGCCAGCGTCGTCAGCGGGTCCGGGAACGGCGGGTGGTGCTCCTGGCGGCGCCTGCGCCGCAGCGGCCGGAGCAGCGACCGCAGGTGCGGCAGCCGCCGCACGTCCACGCCGCCGTCCGTCTCCCGGCCCGGCAGGCCCGGGTGCGAGACGGTGGCGACGGTCACGACGTGTCCCGCTGCGCGGAGCCGGAGGGCGAGCGCCCGCGTGGCGCGGTGCCCGCCGCCGATGAACGGCGGGTAGTAGTCGCTCGCGACGAGGACGCGCATCAGGCGCGTGCGCGCGACGCGACCGCGTCGCGGTAGACCTCGACCAGCCGCGCGCAGCAGTCCTCCCAGGTCGGGAGCTCGACCGCGACCGGCGGCGGGGGCGACTCGATCAGCTCGGCCATGGCCTCGCCCGTCCGCCTCGGCGTCGCCCGCAGCGGCACCGCGCGCGCCCAGCCGCGCTCGGCCAGCTCGCGCGAACCGCCGGTGTCGGCGACGAGCACCGGGCAGCCGAGCGACGCGGCCTCGACGACGGACAGCGGATGCGTCTCGAACTCGCTCAGCAGCACCGCGAGCGCCGCCTTGCTCAGCGCCCCGACGTACTCGGCGCGGCGGGACAGCGGCACGCCGCGGATCTCGACCCGGTCCTCGACCCCGTGCCGGCGCGCGAGTCGCCGCAGCCGGGCCTCGTCGGGACCCTCGCCGGCGATCCACAGCCGGGCCGCGGGCACGCGCTCGAGCACGGTCGGCAGCGCCGCGATCGCGCGGTCGTGGCCCTTGTAGCGCTCGAGCCGTCCCATCGACACGATGGTCGAGCCGTCCGAGACGCGCGGGCCGTCCGGCCGCAGCACCTCGGCGCCGCCGTTCGGGATGAGGACGAACGACTCGGCCGGCACGCGCGCGAGGCGGCCGTAGAGCTCGACCTCGAACGAGGCCGTCGCCACCAGCCGGTGGGCCGAGCGGAGCAGCGGGCCGAGGGCGCGGATCTGGAGGGAGCGGGCCCGGTGGCGCAGCCGCGAGGAATGGCCGCCGCCGTGCAGCGTGACGAGGTACGGGAGGCCGAGCCGGCGCGCCGCGCGCATGGCGATCGGCGCGACGAACGTGTGGTACGACTGGACGTGGACGACGTCCCACCGGCGCTCGGCGAGCACGCGCGCGACGCCGGGCGCGACGTAGAGGTCGCCGCGACGCGGTCGCGCGCGGACGCGGACGATCTCCACGCCGTCGTCGACCTCGTGCGGCGGCAGCTCGCCCGACGGGTCGCTGGTCAGCACCGTCACCGCGTGACCCGCGTCGGCGAGGAGCCGCGACACGGAGCGCACGTGCGTCTCGACGCCGCCGATGAACGGCGCGTAGCGCGCGGTCGCGAAGACGATCCGCAGCGGCCGCTCGGTCACGCTCGCCCCCAGGCCGCCGCCCGTTCGGCGAGGTAGCCGGCGCCGGCCGAGGCAAGGCCGGCGACGATCATCGCGGCCCGGCCGAGCGGGCGGGGGTCGCGTGTGGACAGCGCCGATCGGAGGCCGTGCAGCACGCCACGTGGCAGCGTCCGCGCGACGTACGCGCGCTCGACCGACAGTCCCTCGTCCGCGCCGACGAGCGTCCGGAGCCGCGCCTTGCCGCGGCCCTCCGCGTAGCAGCGGTGGACGAAGTAGCGCAGTCGCGTGCGCTCGGCCGTGACGTGGTGGACCGCCTCGGCGCCGGGCTCGAAGAGGAGCTGGAGGCGAGGACGGCTCGCGCGGACGCGGATGCAGAGCTCCGTCTCCTCGCAGGCGACGGGCGCGAGACCGACGCGCCCGAAGCCGTCGCGCTCGCCGCCGACGCCGAGCAGCAGGTCGCGGCGGAACGACATGTTCGCGCCGATCAGGTTCCGCACCGGCGCGCGGCGG
The DNA here is from genome assembly GCA_035546715.1 of Gaiellaceae bacterium. Lineage (GTDB taxonomy): Bacteria > Actinomycetota > Thermoleophilia > Gaiellales > Gaiellaceae > PALSA-600. The sequence continues at coordinate 19,452 of DASZWI010000058.1, forward strand.
GCGGGCAGCCCGCGGTAGGTGCAGCCGACGACCCAGTCGAACTCGTCCGGGAACCACCACGGCCGCCCGTCGGGCCAGCCCGGGTGCAGCGTGCCGCCGACCCCGGCGACGTCGTCGTGCTCGTACGCCTGCGCGAGCCGCTCGAGCCACGTCGGGCTCGGACAGGCGTCGTCGTCGAGGAACGCCACCGCGTCGCCCGTCGCGCGGGCCGTCCCCGCGTTCCGCGCCGCGGCGGCGCCGCGGACCGGCCCGCTCGCGATCACGTCGACCGCCGGCCAGGCGGCGGCCAGCCGCGCCTGGAGGGCAGGGTTGTGGTCGACGACGACGATCGTCTCGTGGGGGGCGGCCGTCTGCTCGGCGAGCGCCGCGAGATTGCGCTGCAGCAGGTGCTCCCGCGCATCCGACCAGGTGGTGACGACGACCGAGAACCTCACGCCGTGCGCACCTCCGGCGCGCGCGGCGCGAGGACGGGCGCGAGGCACCCGGCGAGCGCGACGGCCAGTGCGGCGACCTGGGCGCACAGCCACGCCAGCGCCGCCCCGTCGATCCCGTGGGGCGGGACGAGGACGGCGAGGAGCACGGCGACGGCGCCGCAGAGGGTGGCCTCCCACGCGAGGATCGAGCCGAGCGCACCCCGGACCCGTGCGACCCCGAGCCCGACCATGCTGACGCCGAAGGGCAGGATCGAGAGCGAGAGCAGCCGCAGCGTGTCTGCGGCGTTCTCGTAGTCCGGTCCGAACAGGGCCATGACCTGCGGCGCGAGCACGGCCAGGACCGCGACCGCGACGAGCGACAGCGCGAGCACCTGCTTCAGGGCGCGCTTCGTCGCCGCCCGCAGCGCGGTCGCGTCGGCCGCCGCCAGGGAGGTCAGCGACGTCGCCGTGCTCACGGCGATCAGCGACAGGCCCACCATCACGGTCCAGGCCGCGTAGAAGCGCGAGCCGGGCCGCGCGTCGACGGCCGCGACCACCGCGATCGGCGTGAACGTGACCGCGGCCAGGCCGAGGGCCGAGCCGAGCCAGTTCGCGAGGGCGAACCGGGTCACGTTGCGCGGCTCTGCGCCGGCCGCCGCGGCCGCCGCGTGCCGCGGCAGGAGCCGGACGGCGAGCAGCAGGCTGACCGCGCCCACGGCGATCGCGGCGGGCACCGCCCAGGCGGCCGCCACCGTCGCCGTGCCGGCCGAGGCGAGGCCCACCGCGACGAGGCGGACGGCGCCGTAGGCGACGTTCTCGACGGGGATCCAGCGCGCCTGGCGGATCCCCGTCAGGACCGAGTCCTGGAGCGCGAACAGCGCGAGACCCACCGAGCCGGCGACGAAGCCGGCCGTCCAGCGGCCGTCGTGCGCGAGGAACGCCAGCTTGGTCGACCAGGTGGCGGCGGTGAGCGCGGCGGCGAGGGCGAGCGCGCCGGTGATGGCCGCGCTTGCCGCGTACACCGACAGGACGAGCCGCGCCGCGCCGCGACCGGTCGCCGGCAGGAAGCGCACGAGCACCTGGCCGAGCCCGGTCGCCGACGCGCCCGAGACGAAGACCATGGCCGAGACGACCGCGCCCGCCGGGCCGAACGTCTCCGCCGGCAGCCGGCGCGCGACGACGATCCAGAAGGCGAACCCGAGCACCGCCGCGCCCCCGGCGGCGAGCAGCAGCAGGTAGCTGGTCGCGAAGAGCGGGTCGGCGAGATGGCGGCGGAGGCGGGTCACGGCCCCTGCTCCCGCGGGCCGTACCCGACGTGGACGCTGCGGTAGTCGGGCCGCCCGCCCCGCTCGAGGTCGGCGAGCAGCATGCCGGTCCCGGGCGGCGTCGCCAGGTGGGCCGACCACTCGTCGTTCGGATCGAGCACGAGCGTCCGCCGGAGCAGCACGCGCTCGCTCGACCGGATCCGCACGACGACCGTGAACCTCGTGCGCCGGAGCTCGACGCTGCGCACCGAGAGGTCGAAGCCGCCGGTCGGCGCCGGGACGAGCCCGAGCGTCGCGTAGCCGGCGACGTGCTCGGCGCCGACGGGGCGGGCCGACACGATCAACGCCACCGCGGCGGCCGCAGCGAGAAAGGCGCCGGCGACCGCGAGCGCGTTCGCGCGTCGCGTGACGCGCAGCTCGAGTCGCTCCACCCGGCGGCGGCGTCCGGGATGGAGGGCCGCAGCCGCCGAGGCGGCGACGGCGACGGCGCCCAGCGCCGCCGCCCAGCTCCCGCGATCCAGCCGGGCGTCCGCGGCGGCGAGCGCGACGCCGAGGACGATCGCGACGGAGATGCTGAGCGCCGGAACGAGGAGGGCGCGCCTGGGGCCGTCGAGCGAGCCCGGCGCGAACAGGAGGTCCGTCAGCGCGAGGCCGGGCAGGACGAGCACGAGCAGCGCGCCGGTGACGACCGACGCGACGCGCAGGTCGGGCGCGAGCAGCTGCTGGATCCCCGCCGCGGCCGTGACGAGGACGAGCGCGACGCTACGCACGCGGCACCTCGCCCAGCCGGTAGACGAGGATGTTCCCCGAGTCGTAGACGCGGTCCGCCCACGGCGCGTGCTCGAACTTCGACCAGACGGCGGGGTCGATCTGCGCGACGCGCCGGTCGTCGCGGTCGAAGAAGTAGCCGAGGATGTTGTCGTTGGCGATCTTGCGCCGGTCGATCAGGACGTAGCGCGCGCCGCTCCGGCGCAGGACGGACAGCTCGTAGGCGCCGAACGCCGGCGCCTGCAGCAGGACCTTGGTGGGCGGGCCGAGGCCGATCGACGGTCGATCGCCGGCGATCGTGAACAGGAGCCGTCCGTTCGACTCGTCGGCGACGAACCGGGCGCCCGGCGGGAGCTCCGCCTTCGCCCAGGCGGCCGCCGCGAAGCCCTGGGGCTCGATCGTCGTCCCGGCGGTGGCGACCTCGAGCGGCGAGGCGAGCTGGGCCGGCGGCGGCCAGCCGCCGATCACGCCCGACGCGAAGCCGACGCCGAAGACCGCGGCGAAGGCGGCGACCCCGGCCGCGCCGTACGCACGGCGAAGCGCGAGGTGCACCCCGGAGAACGCGAGGACGAGCGCCGTCCCGACGAGCAGGAACTCGGACGCGCGGTTGGCGATCTCCCACGCCGACGGCACGAAGCGGAGCGCGTAGCTGCCGAGGTACCCGCAGCAGGAGAGCCAGAAGAGCCGCGTGAACGGGTCCCGGAAGACGCGCTTGCCGCGGCGCCAGGTCGCGTACGCGACGAGCAGGGCGATCACGAGGAGGCCCACGATCGCGACGGCGCGCTCCGGGAGCGGGACGTGGTAGATCGTCGACTGGAACGGCTTGCGCGGCAGCGCCGCGCCGCTCGCGATCGCCTTCGCCGAGTCGTACGCGGCGAGGAAGATGTCGTGGAGGTACGAGCCCACGATCGTCGCGCGGTAGACGAGCCACGCGATCGACGCGGCGGCCGCGGCCAGCGCGAGGTCCCAGGGCGCGCGCCAGGCGCGCTTCTGCGACGCGAACGAGGCGATCGCGAGCACGACGAGCACCGCGGCGACCGCATAGGAGGTGATGTGGTGCGTGGGGGTCAGCGCCGCGATCCCGAGCAGCCCGACGGCCGTCCACGGCCGCGCGGCGCGGCGGTCGTCCAGGAAGTGGCCGCGCCGCCGGCTCAGCGCGGCGGTCAGGACGACCAGCGCGAGCGGCAGCGCCAGCGACTCGTACGAGAACTGCGCGCTCCAGTAGAGGAGCTCGGGGTCGAAGGCGAAGTAGACGGCGGCGAGCGCGCCGACGCGGGTCGAGCCGGAGATCAGCTCGAAGACCGCGAACAGCCCGAGCTCGAGGATGCAGCGGGCGACCCCGATCACGATCAGCCCGGCGGCGAACGAGCTCAGCCCCGCGGTCGAGGCGAGCCCGGCGGTGACGGTCTCGAGGCCGGGGAAGTGGGTCGTCACCGGCAGCGCGACGTTGTCGGTCGGCAGCCGGCCGGTGGCGAGGATCCGGTCGACGTTCCAGACGTGGGAGAGCTCGTCGGCGTAGGTGAAGCGGAACGGCGAGTTCATCACCTTGACGAGGTAGAGGCCGGCGCCGAAGAGGACGAGCAGCGCCGCCGCCTCGTTGCGCGTCGGCCGGCCGAAGGCGATCGTCACGGCCATCGGGACGGCCGCGAGCAGCAGCCCGACCCAGAAGAGCCCGAGCCCGCCCGGCCGCTGCTCGCGGGACAGCTCGAACGCGAGGGCCACGAGGAGCAGCCCCGCCGCCAGGGCGACGGCGATGCCGAGCCAGATCCCCGTCGCGAGCCCGCGGGGCTCGTCCCAGGCCGAGGGCGGGGCGAAGGGCTGCCGGGCGCGCCGCGGCGGCGAGACGGAAACCGAAGCCTGCCGCTGGAGCGCGAGGGCCATGCTCGTTCGCTGCCGGGCGTCCCTGCGAGCGCCGTCGCCGGGCGGCGCGTGGCCTAGGCCGACTGCGACTCCAGGCGGAGGGGCGTGACCGGCGGCGTCTCGAGGCCGAGCGTCGCGAAGAGCCCGTCGAGGTGGGCGGCCGCCTGCTGCAGGTCGGCGACGATCCGCTCGCGTGTGACGCGGGCCTCACGCTCGAGCCGCTCGATCCGCTCCATCGCCTCGCGCTCGCGCGTGGCGATGCGATCGGCCGCCGCCTGCTCGAGCGACTGGGAGGCCTCGGTGGCAGCGATGAGCGCGGCGCCGACCGAAGCCTCCCGTTCATGCGCCGTCCGGACCTCGTACTCCAGCGCCTCGATCCGGTGCGCAACCTTCTGCAGGAAGGCGCGCGTCTGCCGCCGGTCGAAGCCGAAGACGCCCGCCGAGTCGGCGAAAGCGCGGATGGACGCTGCGTCGACGGGTGTGGGGCGGTCGGGTCGGTTGGAGGGCACGCAGCCACCGTAGACCCGTCCGGTCGCGGCCAACTGAGTCGAAAGCGGAGGCCGTCCTGGACCTTGGTCGGGGCGGCCCCCTCCTCTACGGCGCCGGCAGCGTGACCGTGATCGGCAGCGTGATCGTGATCGGGACGGTCACCGTGTCCGTCTGGGTGTTCGTGACGGTCTGCGTGTCGGTCACCGTCTGCGTGTCGGTCACCGTCTCCGTCTGGGTCTTCGTCTGCGTCTCGGTCCGGGTCACCGTCGAGGTCGAGACCTGCGTCGTCGTCGGGCCCTCGACGGTGCGGGTCGGCGGGGTGTTCTCGACCGTCCGGGTCGGGCCCTCCGTGGTGACCGTCGCGCCGGGCCCGGTCACCGTCTGGACCTGGGTGAGCGTCTGTGTCCGGGTCTGGACGGTCGGGACGAGCCGCCGGACCGAGACGGTCCGGGTCTTGCCGGCGACGGTCACAACCTGCTTCTTGACGACCGGCTTGTAGACGACGTGGCTCACGACCCGGACGCCGCCCGGGGTCGTGATCGTCCGCAGGGCGACGTTCGTGCGCGTCTCGACGACCGGGGGCGACTTGACGCGGATGCGCTTGACGACGGGGACGAGCTTCCGGACGATCTTCCCCCGCTCGCGGACGGTCACGAGCCTCTGGACGGTCGTCTCGAGCACGATCGGCGTCGACGGCGAGACCTCCGCGCCCGCCGAGGCGAGGCGGTCGGCCGCGAAGAGCCCGCTGCCGAGGAGCAGGGCGAAGAGGAAGACGTAGATGGCGATGCGCGACTCGAACGTCACGCGTTCGTGCCACCACCACCGCCAGAAGCGCGGATCGCGCCAGTTGGCCCGGAACACCGGCTAGCTCCGCGCCTCGGGATCGAGGACCAGGAAGATGCGCCGCGGGACAGAACTCAGGGGCGGAGGCGCCGTGCTGAAGACCTTCGTGACCTGCCTGTTCGCCCTCGCCGGCTTCCTGACCGGAGGCGTCGGCGTGGCGGTTGCCGCCGTCCTCACCGTGCCCTGCCTCTGGGGCATCGCGTGGTGCATGGAGCCGCCCGCCGAGGGGAGCGCCTACGAGCCGGTTGTGGGCACACGCGGGCCACGCAGGGCGAGTGTCCCGCTCGCCTCCGCCCCCGGATACCGGCCAAAGGTCTAGAGATCCCGCGCCTTGCCGGCGCGACCCGCTGCCCGGGACCGCCGCCGGGCGGATCCCTAAGGTTGTGACGTGACGGTCCTGTGGCGCAAGGCGCCGGTGGTGCTCCTGCGCTACCCGGCGGTGCTGGCTGCTGTCCTGGCCTTCTCGCTGCTCGCGGCCCTCGCGGCGGCGGCCGGACCGTTCGTCCGCACCGGCGTCGAGAGCGAGTCGCTGCACAGTCAGCTCCGGCAGGTCACGCCGCTCGCCGCCGGGCTCGAGATCCGCGGCGAGACGTCCTACACGCCGGAGGCGCCGCGGCGCGCGGCGATCGACGCGCTGGCGCGGACGATCCCCGGCGTGGGCTCGCCGGTCGTGACCACCTGGTTCCAGCAGGAGGTGGCGTACAGCGGCCACGGCCAGGTCGACGTCGAGCCCATGGCGCGCGACGGCGCCGTGGCGCACGTGCGCCACGTCGCGTCGGCGGGCGGGCCGGGCGTGTGGATCTCGGACCGCGACGCGCAGGTGCTCCGCGTGCGTCCGGGCGACACCATCCGGCTCCCGCAGATCGTCGCCTTCGCGCGCACGCGGAGCCTGAAGGAGAAGCTGATTCCCTTCCGGGTGGCGGGCGTCTACCGGGCGCTCGACCGCGACCTCGGCAACCCCTACTGGCAGAACTTCACGCAGGACATCCGGTCGAGGGCCCCGGACCCGCCTCCGCTGCCGTCGTTCCTCTTCATGTCGCCGCGCGACCTCGACCGGCTGGTCGCGCCGGGAGCGTCCCCCGGCGTGCTGGTGCCCGAGGGCTCGAGGGCGGGCGTGCAGGCCGTGGTCGCCTACGAGCTGTCGCTCGAGCCGCACGGCCTCAGCCTCGCGACCGCGCGCCGCCTCCAGCAGCGCTTCGGCGCCGTGCGGCGGCAGCTCGCGTCGTTCGGCACGCCGCTCGGGCGGTCGCTCGGCTGCGACGAGCCCTGCTCCGTCACGAGCTCGCTCGACGCGTCCCTGGTCGTCGCGGCGAACGACGTCGCCGCGATCGGGGCGACCGTGTCGCTGCTCACCGCCTGCGCGATCCTGATCGCGCTGGCGACGGCCGTCGCCGCAGGCACGTTCCTCGTCCGCCGCCGGCGCGGCGAGGCCTTCCTGCTCTACGCGCGCGGTGAGGCGACGGGAGCATTCGCGGCGCGCACCGCGCTGGAGGCGCTGCCCGCGACGGTCGCCGGCAGCGCCGTCGGCTTCGGGCTCGCGCTCGCCGGGCTCGGCCTGCTCGCGCCGGGCGGGACGATCGACGGCGGCACGGTCCAGTCCGGTCTCGCGCATGCCGCGCTCGGCACGGCCGCGGGACTCGTGGCGTTCGCCCTCGGAGCCGCCGTCGCGTTCCCGCGGCGCACGGACGCCGGGCAGGCGCTGCGCCGTCTGCGCCGGCTGCCCTGGGAGCTGATCCCGCTCGCGGTCGCCGCCGCGCTCCTGGCCCAGCTCGCGTCGGGCGGCGGCATCGTCCACGACCGGGGCGGCACCGCGCATCCGCGTCTGACCGTCTTCCTCGTCCCCGTCCTCGCGGCCGGAGGCGTCGCCGGGCTGACCGTGCGGCTCGTGCGGCGCGCGCTCGCGCGGCGCGGCGACGGCGCGCCGGCGTGGATCCTGCTCGCGCTCCGCCGCGTGGCCGCGGCGCGCGGGCTCCTCGTCGCGGTGACCGTCACCGCGGCCGCCGCGTTCGCGGCGCTGAGCTACGCCCTCACGCTGTCGGCGACGCTCTCGCAGTCGGCCGCCGAGAAGGCGTACCTGGGGAACGGCAGCGACGTCGCGGGCGTCGTCGACGTCGGCGCGACCCCGCCGAAGGGCTTCCCGTACCGCATGGCGATCGTCGCGACCGACTACTCGGACGCGACCACGGCCGACGGCACGACGGTCGAGCTGATCAACGGCGACCCGCGGGCGCTCGCGCGCACGATCCGCTGGGACGCCGGCTGGGGGCCCGATCCGCGGCCCGTCCTGGCACGGCTCGGGCGCCCGGCGGGCCGGCGGCTCGCCGCCGTCGCGACCGCCGGGCTCGAGCGCGCGGGCAGCATCGAGGTGGACGGCGTGTCGATCCCCGTGGACGTCGTCGGGACGGCGCCGGCGTTCCCCGGGACGACGGCCGGGACGCCCGCGCTCGTCGTCTCCACGGCGGGGCTGCGCGCCGCCGTTGAGCGGGCCGGCCTCAGCTACCCGCTCGGCGGCGGGATCGGCTACGCGTGGGTGCGGGGACCGGCTGCGGCCGCGGCCAGGGCGCTCACGAACTCGTCCCTCGGCGCGGTCTACGTCACCGGCGTCGGCCACATCCTCGACAGCGGCCCGGTGCGCGCTACCACGCGCTCGTACCACCTGCTGCGCGTCGTGGCCGGCGCCGCCGGCGGGCTCTCGCTGCTGGCGCTGCTCCTCTACCTCCAGGCGCGCCGCCGCACGCAGCTGATCGCGTCGGCGCTGCTCCAGCGGATGGGGCTCTCGTCCGCGCGCAGCGTGGGTGCCGTGGCGATCGAGGCCGCGGGCATCGCCCTCTGCGCGGGCGTCGTCGGCGCGGCCGTCGCCCTCGCGACGGCTGCCCCGATCGTCCATCACCTCGACCCGCTGCCGTCGCTCGCGCCGCCTCCCGTCCTCGTCGTCCCCTGGGTCTCGGTCGTCGCAGCCGTCGCCGCCTTCACCGCGGCGGCGGGCCTGCTGGGCGCCCTGGTCGCGTCCGTCGTCCCGAGAGCCGCCGTCGCGGAGGCGCTGCGTGTCGCCTGAGCCCGTCGTCTGCCGCGGGGTGGTGAAGACCCACCTGTCGGCGACGGGCGCCGTCGAAGCGCTGCACGCGCTCGACGCCGAGTTCCCGGCCGGTGCGCTCTCCGTCCTCGTCGGGCCCTCGGGCTCGGGCAAGTCGACGCTCCTGCGGCTGCTCGCCGGCCTCGACGGCATCACGGCGGGTGAGATCACGATCGGGGGCGTCGGGCTGTCGACCCTGCGCGGCCGTGCGCTCCGCGCGTTCAGGCGCACCGAGGTCACCTACGTCGCGCAGCGTCCCGCCGACAACCTCGTGCCGCACCTGACGCTCCGCGAGCACGCGGGGGACGCGGAGGATCTCGCGCCGCTGGTCGAGCTCGGGCTCGGCGACCGCCTCGACGGGCACGCCGTCCAGCTCTCGGGCGGCGAGCAGGCGCGGGCTGCGCTCGGCGTCGGCCTGCTGCGGCGCACGCCGCTGCTCCTCGTCGACGAGCCGACCGCCGAGCTCGACCACGACACGGCGGCGCGCGTGCTCGCAGCGCTGAGGCAGCGTGCCCGGAGCGGCGCGACCGTCGTCGTCGCGACCCACGATCCCGACGCGATCGCCGCCGCCGACCACCAGGTGAACCTCCACCGGGGCGTCGCCGCCGCAGGCGCGCCCCGCGTGCCGCAGGCGTACGCGACGGACGGCCCGCCCGCGCTCGAGGCGCGCGACCTGGTGAAGACCTACGGGGACACGCACGCGGTCGACCACGTCTCGCTCGAGCTGCGGCCCGGTGAGATCGCGGCGCTGCTCGGGCGCTCCGGGTCGGGCAAGTCGACCCTGCTGATGATGCTCGGCGGCTGGATCGCCCCCGACGCCGGCGCCCTGGCGGTGCTCGGCGAGGCCCCCGGCGCGGTTCCCGCCTGGGAGCGCGTCGGGTACCTCCCGCAGCGCTTCGGGCTCCTGCCCGAGCTCTCGGTGCGCGACAACGTCGTCCTGCCGCTGCGTCTCGCGGGGCGCCTCGACGAGCAAGGGCGGGCGGACGAGCTGCTCGAGAGCCTCGGGCTCGCGGAGCTCGGCCACCGCTATCCCGGCGAGACGTCGATCGGCCAGCAGCAGCGGGTCGCCCTGGCCCGGGCGGTCGTCACCCGGCCGGCGGTGCTGCTCGTCGACGAGCCGACCTCGCACCAGGACGGCGACTACGCGGCGCGCGTGCGCGAGGTGCTGCTCGACGCGTGCGACGCCGGCTCTGCCTGCCTGATCGCCACCCACGACCCCGCCGCCGTGCTCGGCGAGCGGATCTGGGAGATCGCGGACGGCCGGATCGCAGCTGCGTCGTGAGCCTTCCCCCGTCCGAGGGAGAAAGGGCCCCGGGGCTGCTGCCGATGGGGAGTGTGGATGGACGCGCTCTCGAATGCGGTCAGCGGCCTGCGCGCCGCCCAGCTCCAGGTCGACGTCGCGGCGAACAACGTCGCGAACGTGAACACGCCCGGCTTCCAGCCCGGCGTCACCGAGCAGGAGGCGCAGGCCGGTGGCGGCGTCGCGGCGTACGTCGCCGCAGGCCAGGCCCCGCCGAACCTGCCCAACGTCCCCGCGGCCGACCAGCCGTCGGGCACCGACCTGACGACCGAGATGGCCGCGCTGATCACCGGTCCGATCGCCTACGCGGCGAACGGACGCGTGATCGACTTCTCCGTCCAGGCCCAGCGCAGCCTGCTCGACGTCCTCGCCTAGACGAAGAGCGGCCGCTGCGCCGCCTCGTGGTCGAGCAGGAACCGCTTCAGCTCCAGCCCGCCGCCGAAGCCGGTCAGCGAGCCGTCCGCGCCGACGATCCGGTGGCACGGCAGCACGATGGGCACCGGGTTGGCGCCGTTCGCCGCGCCGACCGCCCGGATCGCCAAGGGGCGGCCGATGCGGGCCGCCTGCTCGGCGTAGGTGACCGTCGAGCCGTACGGGATGTCGGCGAGCGCCCGCCAGGCGGCGAGCTGGAACGGCGTGCCGACGAGATCGAGCGGCAGGTCGAAGGCGGTGCGCGAGCCCGCGAAGTACTCGGCGAGCTGGCGCGCCGTCTCGTCGAGGACGCCGCACGAGCCGCCCGTGTGCAGGCCGTCGCAGGTCCAGCGGATCTCGCGCAGGCCCGCGTTCGAGCCGATCAGCCCGAGCGTGCCGATCGGCGTCTCGCAGGCCCGCGCCGGCAGGCCGGCCCCGCGGATGGGGACGCCCCGGTTCATCCTCCGAGGATAGAGCCCGGGGCTGCGCCGGGCGAGGGGCGGGCGTGCCGTTTCCCGGCGCCGCGACCCGGGCACCCCGGAAGGAGAACCCGACGAAAGGAGCCGCATGGCCGAGCAGCAGCTCGAGGGGAAGCGCGTGGCGATCATCGCCGCCGACATGTTCGAGCAGGTCGAGCTCGTCGAGCCGCGGAAGGCGCTCGAGGACGCCGGCGCGCAGACCGAGCTCATCTCGATGAAGCCGGGCGAGATCCAGGGCTTCAACCACTTCGACCCGGCCGACAAGGTGAAGGTCGACAAGGCGATCGAGGAGGCCGACGCGTCCGACTACGACGCGCTGATGATCCCGGGCGGGGTGGGGAACCCCGACCTGATGCGCGGCGACGAGAACATGGTCGAGTTCGTCCGCGCGTTCTTCGAGGCGGGCAAGCCGGTGGCGGCGATCTGCCACGGGCCGTGGATGCTCGTCGAGGCCGACGTCGTGCGCGGACGCAAGGTCACTTCGTGGCCGACGCTCCAGACCGACATCCGGAACGCCGGCGGGAACTGGGTCAACGAGGAGGTCGTCACCGACCAGGGTCTCGTCACGAGCCGCAAGCCGGACGACATCCCGGCCTTCAACGAGAAGATGATCGAGGAGATCCGCGAGGGCACGCACGCCGGCCAGCGCGAGAAGACCGAGGCGGCGCGCTGACGCGCGCCGCCCTCCTCGACCTCGACGGCACGCTCGTCGACGCGAACTACCAGCACGCGCTCGCCTGGTACCGCGCGTTCCGCCGGCACGGGATCGTCCTGCCGATGTGGCGACTCCACCGCCACATCGGCATGGGCGGCGACCAGTACGTCGCCGCGGTCGCGGGCGACGACGTCGAGCGGCGGCTGGGCGACGAGCTCCGCGAGGCGTCCCACGCGGAGTTCCTGCCGCTCCGGGACGAGTGCGAGCCGCTCGAGGGCGCGCGCGACCTCCTCGTCGCGCTCAAGGAGCGCGGGCTCGTCGTCGTGCTCGCGTCGTCGGCGAGCGAGGAGGACCTCGACTTCTTCCTCGATCGCCTGGAGGCGCGGGACGTGGTCGACGGGTGGACGACGGCCGACGACGTCGAGCGCTCGAAGCCGCACCCGGACATCGTCCACGCCGCGCTCGAGCGGGCGGGGACCGACGAGGGCGTGTTCCTGGGCGACTCGCGGTGGGACGTCGAGGCGGCCGCGAACGCCGGCCTGGCGACGGTCGGCGTCATCACGGGCGGGTGGTCGCGTCAGGAGCTCGAGGAGGCCGGCGCCGTCGCGGTCTACGAGTCGCTGGGCGACCTGCGCGAGCGGCTCGACGAGACGCCGCTCGCGGACGCAGCCGATACGATGCGCCCCGCACGGTGGCGGTAGCTCAGTTGGTAGAGCCCCGGGTTGTGGTCCCGGTGGTCGCGGGTTCGAGTCCCGTTCGCCACCCTCGTCGCGTGCGGGCGTTCGCCGGA
>DASZWI010000059.1:0-9534 GCA_035546715.1 Gaiellaceae bacterium
TGGTCGGTGGGCGGCTCGGGCTTCTACGAGTCGGTCATCCAGGCGATCGCCGACCGCTACGAGATCCCCACCGACGTCCCGTGGCTCGAGCTGACCGAGAAGCAGCAGGACCGCTTCCTGCACGGCACGGGCGGCGACAAGATCTACGTCCAGTACCGCAACCGGATGGGCCGGCGGCGGTCGTACATGCTCGCGTTCGAGGGCATCGTCGACTCGCTCCAGCGTCGCTACCGCGAGACCGATTCGTCGAGCCAGCGCGAGCGGATCGAGGAGTACATGTCGTTCCGGCCGTGCCCGGTGTGCAAGGGCGCACGGCTCAAGCCGGAGGTGCTCGCGGTCACCGTCGGCGGCAAGAACATCCACGAGTTCACGAAGCTCTCGATCACGCGCGCGCTCGAGTTCCTCGACCGGCTCGACCTGAGCGAGACCGAGCAGCTGATCGGCGCGCGGATCGTCAAGGAGATCCGCGAGCGGCTCACCTTCCTCGACGACGTCGGCGTGGGCTACCTCAACCTCGATCGCGCGTCGGCGACGCTCTCCGGCGGCGAGGCGCAGCGGCTCCGCCTCGCGACGCAGATCGGCTCGCAGCTCGTCGGCGTGCTCTACATCCTCGACGAGCCGTCGATCGGCCTGCACCAGCGCGACAACGACAGGCTGATCGGCACGCTCGAGCGGCTCCGCGACCTCGGCAACACCGTGGTCGTCGTCGAGCACGACGAGCAGATGATGCGCACCGCCGACTGGCTGGTCGACATGGGGCCGGGCGCGGGCGAGCACGGCGGTCACGTCGTCGCCGAGGGCACGCCCGCGAAGGTGCAGCGGTCGAAGAAGTCGATCACCGGCCAGTTCCTCGCCGGGACGCGCGCGATCGCCGTGCCCGAGCGGCGGACGGACGACCGGGGCTGGCTGACCGTGCGCGGCGCCGCCGAGCACAACCTGAAGGGCATCGACGTGGAGCTGCCGGTCGGCAAGTTCGTGGCCGTCACGGGCGTCTCGGGCTCCGGCAAGTCGACGCTCGTGAACGAGATCGTCTACAAGGCGCTCGCGAACAAGCTGCTGAAGACGCGCACCAAGCCGGGCGCCCACACGGCCATCGAGGGCACCGAGGCCTTCGACAAGGTGATCGAGATCGACCAGCGCCCGATCGGCCGCACGCCGCGCTCGAACCCGGCCACCTACACCGATCTCTTCACCCACATCCGCGAGCTCTACTCGCTCACGCCCGACGCGAAGGTGCGCGGCTACAAGCCGGGCCGGTTCTCGTTCAACGTCAAGGGCGGCCGCTGCGAGACCTGCAAGGGCGACGGCCAGATCAAGATCGAGATGCACTTCCTGCCGGACGTCTACGTGCCGTGCGAGACCTGCAAGGGCAAGCGCTACAACCGCGAGACGCTCGAGGTCCGCTTCAAGGGCAAGACGATCGCCGACGTCCTCGAGATGTCGGTCGAGGAGGCGCTGCACTTCTTCGCCAAGATCCCGAAGATCCGCCGGCGGCTCCAGACGCTGCACGACGTCGGGCTCGACTACATGACGCTCGGCCAGCCCGCGACGACGCTCTCGGGCGGCGAGGCGCAGCGCGTCAAGCTGGCCGCCGAGCTGGGCAAGGTCGCCACCGGCCGCACCTTCTACATCCTCGACGAGCCGACCACCGGCCTGCACTTCGCCGACATCGAGAAGCTGCTCGACGTGCTCCAGCGACTGGTCGACGCCGGCAACACGGTGCTCGTGATCGAGCACAATCTCGATGTGATCAAGCAGGCGGACTGGATCGTCGACCTCGGCCCCGAGGGCGGCGAGGCGGGCGGCGACATCGTCGCCGTCGGCACGCCCGAGGACGTCGCCCGCGTCGAGAGCTCGTACACCGGCCGGTTCCTGCGCCCGCTGCTCGAGCGCCGCGCCGTGGTCGCGGCGTGAGCGGCGTCGCCGTGCCGCGGTTCACGCTGCGCAACCGGCGCAGGGCCGTGCTGATCGGCCTCGTCGTCGCCTGCGCCGTGGTGTTCGTCGCGGGGATGGGCGCCGCCTGGTTCTCGCGCGACAACACGATCTGCAAGGACGGCAAGCCGCCGGTGCAGCAGCAGGGCGGCTACCTCGACCCCACGATCTACAAGTGCCACAACGGCGAGATCGTCACGCAGCCGGGCTGAGCCGGTGAGGGCCGGCCGGTGACCGCGACCACGCGGGAACGGCCCTCGGGCGTCCGCGACTGGTGGCTGCGCCTGCTGCTCGTGCTGCAGCGGCCGCGACCGGTGTTCGTCGCGCTGCGCGACGAGTCGCGGGAGTCGCTCTCCGACCGCACCGAGCAGGTGCTGCTGATCGTGTGGCTCGCGGGGATCGCCTACGCCGTCGCGAGCCCGACGGCCTCGCACCTCATGGACGACGCCGACTACGACGGGCTGCTCGTCGCCGTCTGGGCGTTCATCGCCGGCGGCATCGTCGGCGGGTTCGCGTACTTCCTGCTCGGGGCGCTGCTCCACGTCGGGGTCAGGGCGCTCGGCTCCCAGGGCACCTACCGCCGCTCGCGCCAGGTGCTCGCGTTCGCCTGCGTGCCGCTCGTGCTGTCCCTCGTGCTCGTGCCGGTCCGGCTGGCGCTCTACGGCGAGGACGTCTTCCGGAGCGGCGGCAGCGACGCCGGCAGCGGGGCGCACGTCTTCGCGGTGCTCGACTACGGCTTCGCGCTGTGGGCGTTCGGGCTGCTCGTGGTCGGCGTCCGCTCCGTGCACGGCTGGACGTGGCGGCGGGCCGTCTCCGCGGTGGCGATCTCCCTCGGCATCGCGCTGGCGATCGCCGTCGCCGTCGCGCTCGTCTACCGCGCCGGCAGCTAGCGCGTCCGTCCGACCCGGGCGCCAGGATGGTGGTGCTAGGGTCTTCCACGGTGCCGATCTACGAATACGTCTGCATGAGCTGCGAGTCCCATTTCGAGGAGCTCGTCGGCATGTCGGGTCCCGATCCCGCGTGCCCCGACTGCGGCCACCAGAAGGTGGCCAGGCAGATCAGCGCGTTCGCGGCGCACGGCACCGCCGGACAGCCCAGCTTCGGTGGCGGCGGCTGTTGCGGCGGGTCCTGTGGCTGCGGACACTGATCGCGCTCTGAGCCTCCTCGCCTACGGCGACGCCGTCGCCGGCTGCACCCGCTGCGCGCTCGCGAGCACCCGCACCCAGGTCGTGTTCGGCTCGGGCGCCCCCGACGCCGACCTGATGTTCGTCGGCGAGGCGCCCGGCTTCCACGAGGACAAGAACGGCGTCCCGTTCGTCGGCGCGGCCGGGAAGCTCCTCTCCAAGCTGCTCGAGGGCATCGGCCTGTCGCGGGAGGACGTGTACATCGCGAACGTGCTGAAGTGCCGGCCGCCCGGCAACCGCGACCCGCTGCCGGAGGAGATCCAGGCCTGCGAGGGCCATCTCTTCCGCCAGATCGAGCTGATCCAGCCGAAGGTGGTCGCGACGCTCGGCAACTTCGCGACGAAGCTCCTGTCCGGCAAGCCGGCCGGCATCACGCGCGTCCACGGCCAGCCCCAGCGCGTGACGCTCGGCGGCAGCCAGGTCGTCCTCTACCCGATCTTCCATCCCGCCGCCGCGCTCTACACGCCGCGGATGCTCGAGGTGCTCGAGACCGACTTCCGCCGGATCCCCGAGCTGATCGGCCGCGCGAACGCGCTGCCCGTCCCGGCCGCCGCGCCCGCCGAGCCCGAGCCGGTCGCCCCACAACCGGCCGCGCCGCCCGAGCTCGCGCAGCCGGTCCAGCTCGGCCTCTTCTGACCTGTCTCCGCGCCGGGTGGCCGGAGCCCCGTCCGGAGGCAGCCTCCGTCACGAGAGACGCACGCGCTGTCCACAGGAGCTTGCGAAACTGGGCGGCGTGCAGGCACTTCGCGGGTGTGCCGACGCCGGCCGGTTGGTGGCAGCCTACGTGACGGGAACGTGACGGAAGCGACACGAGAGACGATCACGGCCTCGGTCGCGGAGACCGAGACCGTGGCCGGCCGGCTCGTGCGGCAGCTCCGCGTCGGCGACGTCGTGGGCCTGTCGGGCGAGCTCGGGGCGGGGAAGACGACGTTCGTGCGCGGCGCCGCGCGGGCGCTCGGCGTCACCGAGCCCGTGTCGAGCCCGACGTTCACGATCGGCCACCGCTACGAGGCGACGCCGCCCGTCGCGCACCTCGACCTCTACCGGATCCGAGGGCTCGACCCATCGGAGTGGGGCGACCTCGAGCCCTACTTCGACGGGGCGATCGCGTTCGTCGAGTGGCCCGAGCACGGTGGCGCCTGGCTCCCCGCGCGCCGCGCCACGGTTACCCTCAGTCACGTCGACGAGCGGCACCGCCGCATCACGATCACCGGTGACGACGATCTTCGCCTTTGACACGGCCACCTCGGTGGCGACCTGCGCGCTCCTGGTGGACGGCGAGCTGCGCGGCGAGCGGCTGACCGAGGCCCGATCGGTGCTGGCCGACGCGGACGCGCTGCTGCGGGAGGCGGAGCTCGAGCCCGCCGCGCTCGACCTGCTCGTGGTCGGAACGGGGCCGGGGAGCTTCACGTCGATCCGGATGGGCATCGCGGCGGCTCGCGGCCTCGGCCTCGCGCTCGGGGTGCCCGCCGCGGGCGTCTCGAGCCTGCACGCGTTCGCCGGCGGCGAGCCGGTGATCGACGCGAAGCGCGGCGAGGTGTTCGTGTCCGGCCCCGCCGTCGCGCGGCCGGAGGAGCTGGAGGTCGCCGGCCGCCGCCTCGTCGGCGACGGCGCCGTCCGCTACCGCGACGTCTTCGAGGCGTCCGGCGCGGAGATTCCCCCGGACGACCACGCCGACCACCAGCCGCGTGCACACCTCCTCGTCGCGCACGCCGGGCCGGCGGGGCCTGCCGAGGCGGTCGAGCCGACGTATCTGCGCATCCCCGACGCGGTGGCGAAGGCGTGACCGCGGTCGCCGTGCAGATCCGCCCGCTCGAGCTCGCCGACCTCGGCGCGATCGAGACGATCGAGAAGCGCGCCTACCGCACGCCGTGGTCGCGGTCGATGTTCGCGTCCGAGCTCGCGAAGCCGACGTCGATCTGCCTCGGCGCCTTCGAAGGAGGCCGGCTGGTCGGGTATACGATCAACTCCCGCTACGTCGACGCCTGGCACGTGATGAACGTCGCCGTCGACCCCGACTACCACCGCCGGGGCATCGCCACCGCGCTGCTCAACCGCCTGTTCGACCTGACCGCCGGCGACGAGCGCCGCGGCTACACGCTCGAGGTGCGCGTCTCGAACGAGGCCGCGATCGTCCTGTACGAGCGCCTCGGCTTCGAGTCCCGCGGCGTGCGGCGGGGCTACTACACGGACAACCGCGAGGATGCGCTCATCATGTGGAAGGAGGGCGATTCTGCTGCGCAGAATCGCTAGTGGGCCCGACGGTCCGGCCACTCGTCGTGTATCAGACGGTGGATTGCGGTTGCCCGGGCCTTGCCGATGGACGGAACGGCTGTGAGCTCCGACAGCGTCGCGCGCGCGATCGCCTCGACCGAGCCGAAATGCGCCAAGAGTCTTCGAGCGGCGACGACGGATACCCCGGGCGCTGAGCTCAGCGCGCGTTCGGCGGGCGCAATCAGCGAGCGGCGTTTCGGTCGCTGCGCGTACACGGGGCGATCCTCGAGGCGAGAGGCGCGGCGACGTTCCGCGACGCGAACGAGCCATGCGGCCGAGTCGAACGGACTGTCGCTGCGGATGACCCGCACGCCGAGGTCCCCGGCCGCGAGCAGCAGGCCTCTCAGCGCAGCCGGCTGCACCGGGCCGCGATGGTCGAGCCACAACGAGCCGCCCTCGACGAGGAGGATCGGTCGGCTGCCGGCTTCGCGCAGCCCGTGCATCTGCCGCCAGAACCGTCCCTCCACGATCGTGCGGTAGAGGTCTCTGACCGTCTTGCGTTCCACGAGCGTCTCGGGGCCGGCGACGTAGTCCCCGCGCGTCAGTCGGCGCATCACGACGTGCGCGCCGAGTCGTTCCAGCTCCTCGGGCACCCCCGACGCTCGCTCGTGCACGTCGGCGACGATCTCCAGCACCTCGGTGACCCTGCCTGAACGACTGCGGCGATACTGCAACGAAATGGCGACAACAAACGCCCACTAGCGATTTCGCCGCGATGGGATTCATCCTCGGCCTGGAGACGAGTTGCGACGAGACAGCGGCGGCGCTCGTGACCGAAGAGGGCGAAATCGCCTCGAACGTGGTCGCCTCCCAGGCAGCTCTGCACGCCAGATTCGGCGGGGTGGTGCCCGAGGTGGCAAGTCGCAGGCACCTCGAGCTGGTGACGCCCGTGATCCGCTCGGCGCTCGACGAGGCCGGAGCGTCTCTGGACGACGTCGACCGGGTCGCCGTCACCGTCCGGCCCGGGCTGATCGGGGCGTTGCTCGTCGGGCTCTCGGCGGCGAAGGCCGTGGCGTGGGCGCGGCGGCTGCCGCTCGTGCCCGTCAACCACCTGCACGGGCACGTCGCGTCGCTCTACCTGCGGCCGCTCGACCTCCAGCCGCCGTTCACCTGCCTGCTCGCGAGCGGCGGGCACACCATGCTGCTCGACGTCCGCGAGCGCGGGAGCTACGAGGTGCTCGGGACGACGCTCGACGACGCCGCCGGCGAGGCGTTCGACAAGGGCGCCCGGCTGCTCGGCCTCGGCTACCCCGGCGGTCGGGAGCTCGACCTGCTCGCCCGCGAGGGCGACCCGGAGGCCTACGCCTTCCCGGTCGCGCGCCTGCCCGGGCTCGACTTCTCCTTCTCGGGCCTGAAGACGGCGCTCCTCTACGCCGTGCGCGACCTCTCCGCCGACGAGCTCCGGGCGCGCAAGGCCGACCTGGCGGCGAGCTACCAGCGCGCGATCGTCCGCGCGCTCGTCGAGCGCGTCGAGGCGACCGGCGCCGACCGGGTGGCGGTGGTCGGCGGCGTGGCCGCCAACTCGGAGCTGCGCGCCTCGCTGCCCGGCGCGGCGCTGGCGCCGCCGGCGCTCTGCACGGACAACGCGGCGATGATCGCCTCGGCGGCGAGGTACACGGAGCCCATCGCGTGCCCGGAGTACCTTTCGCTCGATGCGCGCGCGACCGCGGCCTGAGCTGGCCCTGGCCGCCTTCCTCGCGCTGGCGGCGGCGGTCGCCGGCGCGTCGTGGGCGATCGCGACGCGCGGCGGGGAGCACGCCGCGGCGGTCTCGGGGGCCGGAAGCTGGCGCGGGCTCGTCGACGTACGCGCGCCCGTGTCGACGGGCGAGAACGCGATCGTGCTCCTGCGGACACCGTCGCTCGCCCGGCGCCTCGCCCGCGTCGGCTACGCGACGGAGTCGCAGGAGCGTGCATGGACGTCGCAGGCGTTCGCGGCGCAGCGGCAGGTGCTCACCCAGCTGGCCGTCGAAGGCGCGACCGTGCAGCCGACCTTCAGCTACGCGCGGGTCGTCGACGGCTTCGCCGCGGCGCTCGATCCCCGCGCCGTCGCCCTGCTCGAGCGCAATCCCGAGGTGACCGGGATCTACCCGACGCGCGCCGCGTTCCCGGCGTCGCTCTCCGACGAGAACGCGCAGGCCGAGCGCGACACCGGCCCGCCCGTCCGCCTGCCGGGCTCCGACGGGACCGGCATCACGATCGCGCTGCTCGACACGGGCGTCGACGGAGCGCAGCCCTCGCTGCGCGGACGCCTCGAGCCGGGCTACGACGTCGTCGGCGGCGGGGACGACACGAGCCCGCGCGCCGATCCGCAGGACCCGAGCAGGGTCGAGACGCATGGCACGGAGCTCGCCGGGCTGCTCGTCGGATCGGGCCGGCCCGCCGGCCCCCGAGGCGTCGCGCCCGGTGCGACCGTGCTCCCGATCCGCGTTGCCGGCTGGCAGCCGGCCGACGACGGCCGCTCGGCCGTCTATGCGCGCAGCGACCAGCTCCTGGCGGGCCTCGAGCGGGCGGTCGACCCGAACGGCGACGGCGACAGCCACGACGCGGCGCGGATCGCCCTGGTCGGCGTCGCCGAGCCGTACGCGTCCTTCACCGACGGCCCGGAGGCGCGGGCCGTGCAGGGCGCCGCGGCCCTCGACACGCTCGTCGTCGCTCCCGCCGGGAACGACGGCGCCGCCGGCCCGCTGTTCGGCTCCGTCGCCGGGCCGGCCGGCGTGCCGGGCGCGCTGGCCGTCGGGGCGGCCGACGCCCGGCCCGTGCTTCCGGCCGTCCGGGTCGTCCTCCGCCGCGGCCTCGAGGTCGTCCTCGACCGCCTGCTGCCGCTGTTCGGCCCCGCCGCGCCCGACCGGCCGCTGTCGCTTCGCGTCGCGGCGCCGCGCGCGACGCACGGGACTGCCGGCTCGGCGGCCGCCGACGTCTTCGACGCCAGGGGGCTGAGCATCGCCGCCGGCCGGGCGGTCGTCGTCCCGCTCGGGGCGGACCCGGAGTCGACCGTCGAGAACGCCGCGCGAGCCGGCGCCGCCGCCGTCCTCTTCTACGGGCGCCACGTGCCCGCCGGCGGCCTGCGCCTCGGCGCCGAGCCGGCGATCCCCGTCGTCGCCGTGCCGACCGCGCAGGCGGTCGAGCTGCTCGCCGCGCGGCGGGCCGGGATCGACGTCGGCGTCGCGCTCGGGCGGGCGACGGGGGATGCGAACACCGGCCTGGGCGCGGTCGCGTCGTTCTCGTCCCGCGGGCTCGCCTTCGACGGCGGCGTCAAGCCGGACGTGGTCGCACCGGGCATCGGCCTCGCGACGCTCGAGCCGGGCCGCGCGGCCGACGGGAGCCCGCACGAGGGGACGGTCGACGGGACGAGCGCGGCGGCGGCGCTCGTCGCCGGGGCGGCGGCGCTCGTCGGCGAGGCGCGTCCGGGCGTGGACGCGGCGGATCTCGAGAGCCTCCTCGTCGGCTACGCCGATCCGGCGGGGAGCATGCTGTCGGCCGGCGGCGGCCGCCTCGACGTGGGTGCGAGCGCCGTGGGCGAGGTGACGGCCTCTCCGGCCACGCTCAGCTTCGGCACGTGGACCGGCGCCCGCTGGCGGAGCACGCGCACGCTCGTGCTCCACAACGTGTCGACGCGCCGGCTCGTGTTGGCGCTGACGGCGGCGAGCAGCGGCGACCCCGAGGCGCTCCACATCGCCGTCACGCCCGCGCGAGTCGCGCTCCGGGCCGGGCGGGTGGCGACGGTGACCGTGACGGTCACGGCGCCGAGACGGCTGACCGCACCCGCCGTCACCGGTGCGATCCGCGTCGCCGCCGCGGGCGCCGCGACGCTGCGCGTCCCGTTCGCGATCGGCTTCGGCGCGCAGCCCAAGAGCCTGATCGGCCACGCCTCGCTGAGCGCTGCCGCGTTCACCCCCTCCGATACGTCCCCCGCCGTCCTCAACGTCCAGGCGGGGAACGTCGTCTCGGGCGCCGGCGGCGCCGTCCAGATCGAGGCCGTCTCGCGACTCGACGTGCTCCTCTCCGACGCGAACGGCCGCTTCCGCGGCCTGCTGGCCCGCCAGCGCGACCTGCTGCCCGGCAGCTACAGCTTCGGGATCAGCGGGCGCGACCCGGCGTCGCGACGGCTGCCTCCCGGCCGCTACGAGCTCCGGCTCGTCGCCTG
>DASZWI010000060.1:0-2282 GCA_035546715.1 Gaiellaceae bacterium
GCGCCCAGCGACGTCTCGATCGACGGCAGCGCCACGTTCACGATCGTGATGTCGAGCAGGAGCATGAACGTCGCCGTGCAGACGGCGACGAGCGTCCACCACTTGCGGTCCACGGCGAGACCATAGACGGGGTTCCCGATCGCGCGTCTCAGTGGGCCGGAACGGGCAGGCGCGGTCGCTTCCCGCCCGTCGGGCCGCCGGCCTGCCCCGGGGCGCAGGCCCACGTCCCCCCAGGCCCACGTCCCCCCAAGGGGGCTGCGAGGCCCCCTTCGGTCACGGTATCGGCTCCGGGCGGTGTCTTTCGTCGCGCCTTCGTGCCGAGTTCGTGCCGATTTCGCGCCGCGTGGCGGGGCGCCGCCGACAGGGGCGCGGCGCATCGTGCCGGGCGGACCGCGGCCTACACTGGGGCGATGCAGGAGACCCTCGACGTCTCGAATGCCGTTGCCGCCGAGCTGGCGGGCGTCGGCGACGGCGTGCTCGACACGCTGCGCGACCGGCTGCACTGCACCGTCCGCCTGCGGGGGAACCAGCTGACGCTCGAGGGCGACGACCAGCACGTCGCCAACGGCCGCGCAGTGATCGACGAGCTCGTCGAGCTGGTCGAGGGCGGCCACCAGATCGGCTCGCACACCGTCGACGCCGTCCTGGGCGCGCTCGAGGCCGAGACGGACGTCCGCGAGGTGTTCGAGGCCGTCGTCTGGCGTCACCGCGGCAAGAAGATCGCGCCGAAGACGGTGACGCAGAAGCACTACGTCGACGCGATCCGCCGCTCGACGGTCACGTTCGGGATCGGCCCGGCAGGCACGGGCAAGACGTACCTCGCGATGGCGCTCGCGGTGGCGGCGCTGCACGAGCGGGAGGTGGCGCGGATCATCCTGACGCGCCCCGCCGTCGAGGCGGGGGAGCGGCTCGGGTTCCTGCCGGGCGACATGCTCGCGAAGGTCGACCCGTACCTGCGCCCGCTCTTCGACGCGCTCTACGACATGCTCGAGCCGGACAAGGCGAACGCGTACATGGAGCGCGGGACGATCGAGGTCGCGCCCCTGGCCTTCATGCGCGGGCGCGCTCAGCCTCTGTCCACGCCGGTGCTGACGCCCGACGGCTTCCGGGCCATCGGGTCGCTCCGGATCGGCGACTTCGTAACCGGATCGAACGGCCGGCCGACGCTCGTGATCGGCGTCTACCCGCAGGGCCGCAAGGAGATCTTCCGCGTCCGCACCCAGGATGGCGCCGCGACGCTCTGCTGCGCCGAGCATCTCTGGCAGGTCTTCACGCCCGAGGATCGCCGTCGCGGCACCGGCGGTCGGGTCCTCGAGACGCGCGAGATGGCCGGCCGTCTCCGTCGCGCGCATCAGCACCGGTACGAGCTGCCGCTTCTCACGGCGCCCGCCTGGTACCCGCCGCAGGAGGTGCCGCTCGATCCCTACGCGCTCGGGCTGCTTCTCGGAGACGGCTGCCCGACGACCACGACCGCGCCGAGGTTCACGACGGCCGATCCCGAGCTCGCGGAGGCGCTCGAGGCTGCGCTCGACGGCATCGAGCTGCGGCGAAAGGGTGAGTACGACGACGTCTTGCGCAATCTTGCCGGCGGTCGCGGCGGCGTGATCGTGGCGAACCCCGTCACGCACGCGTTGCGCGAGCTCGGCCTCGCCGGCAGCCGCTCCGAGACGGCGTTCATCCCGTCGGCGTATCTCCG
This sequence comes from Gaiellaceae bacterium, assembly GCA_035546715.1. Lineage (GTDB taxonomy): Bacteria > Actinomycetota > Thermoleophilia > Gaiellales > Gaiellaceae > PALSA-600. Next base: position 1,697 of record DASZWI010000060.1, read on the forward strand.
CAACACCGACGAGGTGCGCGTGGCGCTGCTGCAGGGCCTCCTGGACAGCGACGGCGGTTCCGTCACCCAGGAGGGCCGCTTGTGCCGCATCCAGTACACCACCTGCTCGGAGCGACTCCGCGACGGCGTCGTCGAGCTCGTGCGATCGCTCGGCGGCGTGGCGTACCGGCGACGCCGTGGGGCGGAGGGCAGAAGTCCCGGCCGGGCCCGCGGCCGGGAGGTCGAGTGCCGTCACGACGCATTCGTCCTGGACATCCGGCTGCCGGCGTCCATCGAGCCCTTCCGGCTCGCGCGGAAACGCGAGGTCTACGACCGCGGCGAGGGCGGGAGGCCGATGCGGTTCATCGAGGCGATCGAGCCGGCAGGAGCGGCGGAGACGGTCTGCATCCAGGTCGCGGCCCAGGACTCGTTGTACGTGACCGAGGACTTCCTCGTCACCCACAATACGCTGAACGACAGCTTCATCATCCTCGACGAGGCGCAGAACACCTCGCCCGAGCAGATGCAGATGTTCCTGACGCGCCTCGGCTTCGGCTCGAAGGTCGTCGTCACCGGCGACGTGACGCAGATCGACCTGCCGCGCGAG
>DASZWI010000061.1:0-27885 GCA_035546715.1 Gaiellaceae bacterium
GAGGGCACCGGCGCCGCGCTGGCGCGGCAGTCGCGGCGCCGCGACGTGGCAGCCGCGCTCGTCGCCGTCGCCGTCGCCCTGGCCGCGGCACGCGTCGACGGAGCGGTGATCGCCGCCGTCGGCGCCGGCTCGGTCGTGCTCGCCCGGCCGCTCGCCCGCCGGTGGCTCGGCGGCGTGACGGGCGACGTGCTCGGCGCCCTCTCCGAGGCGGCCGAGGTCGGCGGCCTGCTGGCCGCCGCCGCGCTCGCACCGTGACGCGAGGCTCGGCTCGCGCTCTAAGCTGTCGACCGATGGAGCACGGAGAGGTCACCGACCGCCAGCTGGAAGCGCTGCTCGGCCGCCTCGACGGCATCGCCGCGGAGCTGCGCAGGCTGAACGCCCGCGAGGAGCGGCGCGAGGAGCTGGCCGTGATCGCGCACGAGCTGCACAACCTGAACGAGTCGCTGCAGGCGCTGGCATATGCCGCCCTCGGCTCGCAGGGGCCTCAGGTCCGGCGCCGGCGCGCGTCGTAGGGAGCGGCTAGCGCCTGAAGATGTCGAGCACGCCCGACTGGGCGTGGTCGGCGTAGCTGCCCTCGGCGATCGCGATGCGGCCGTCCGCGACGATCGGGCTCTGCCAGTGGATCGACCCGAGCGGCAGCTTGCCGACGAGCTTCCCCGTCGTCGGCGTGTAGACGTTCAGCGCGCCGCTCGCGGCGATGTACAACAGGCCGCCGGCGACCGCGGGCGAGGTGCCCGGGTTGGCGTTCTTCCACACCAGGTGGAGCTTGCCCCCGCTGAGCCGGTAGCCCGCCGAGCCGGCCGAGTTGGCGACGAAGAGCCAGTCGCCCTGGTAGACGGCGGGCTGCGAGAAGCAGGCCGTCGGGCCGGGCACGAACATCGTCTGCACCTCTCCGCCGGTCTTCGTGTCGGCGCCCGAGAGCGTCTTCAGGTCGAGGAGCCGCAGGATCCCGTCCTTGCCGCCGAACTGCGCCATGTAGCCGTCCTTCATGAACACCGGGCTGACCGAGCCCAGGTCGAGGTCGGAGCGGTTCAGGTTGTCCTGGTCCTGCGGCGTGTAGTGCTTGACGAGCTGCGAGGCGGTCGGCGAGAGGACCAGCACGCTGTCGCCCCAGTCGGTCGAGCCGTTCCACGGGCCGTTGCCGGTCGCGACCACGATGTCGCCGGTCGCCGGGTCGATGCCCGCGCCGCCCTTCGACCAGATCGCCGAGTCGCTCGACGAGCAGGTGGACGGCTGGATCAGCGCATGGCGGTTCGAGCAGAGCGAGTTCCAGACGTGGAGGATGCGGCCGCTGGCCGTCGACATGGTCACGACGTGGCCCTGGTACGGCGGCGCGTCGCCGATGTAGCCGCCCGTGACGGCGATCACCTGGCCGCGCGAGACGTTCAGCGCCGACGTCATCTTCTCGTGCGTCTGGTCGCGGGTGACCGCGGTCGCCCACTGCTGCTTGCCGTCGGAGAGCCGCAGCTTGTGCACCGTGCCGTCGGGGCTGGCCGCGTAGACGGCCTTGCGACCCGGGTCGGCGACCGGCGTCGCGTTCGTCACCTGCGCCGAGCCGGCCCAGCGGGAGAAGCCGGACGGGGTGAACCGCCAGAGCACCTTCCCGTTGCTGGCATCGAGCGCCTCGGTCTTGCCGTAGGTCGTCGTCAGGACGAAGACGTCGCGCGTCTTGCCGGCCACGGTGACGTCGTGCAGGTAGATCGGCGCCGCGTCGACCGTCCCGTCGAGGCGCACCTGCTGCCGCTTGAGGTGCGCGAGGTTCGCCGCGGCGATCCCGGTGGACGTCGGGCCGGACGAGCTGCGAGCCGCGTCGAAGCCGAACGTCGGCCAGTCGGTGCCCGTCGGGGCGGCCGGGGCCGCGGCCCGGTGCATGGCGGCCGCCGTCGCGGCGGCGCAGAGCGCGGCCACCGAGAGGGCCAGCAGGATCCGGATCGAGGTCGAGATGGACGCGGCCTACCCCTTTCCCCGCCACGCTAACGCGCGGCCAGATCCTCGTGCGACCGTGCCCACGGCCCGGGCGGGGTCAGCAGCGACTCGGCATGGAGGTAGGCGAGGCCGGCGAGCGGGAGGTCGCTCCACCGCTCGAAGCAGAAGTACCGGCGCCGCCAGTGCGGGAAGAACTTGCGGTTGAAGCTGTGCAGGCGCTCGAGCTGGAAGAGCCGGTCGGCCTTGAGCAGCCCCCAGCGCACCGCGCGCCGCCAGGCCGGCGCCGCCACGTCGGCGCGCAGGAAGTCCGCGAAGACCGCGAAGTTGAGCGAGACCTCGTGGACGGCGTGGTCGCGCGCCCAGGCGAGGCTCTCGACGATCAGGAACTCCATCAGGCCGTTCGGGGTGTTCCGGCGGCGGCGCATCGACGCGAGCGAGTAGCCGTCGCTGGCCGGTGACGGCACGAGCTGGAGGAACCCGCCGACGCGCCCGCCGGCGTCGAGCGCGACCGCGAGCACCGTGTCCGGGTAGCGGAAGAGCGCGTCCATCGCCATCGTGAAGCCGCGCTCCGGCCAGTTGCCGCGCCACTCCGCCGAGACGGCGCGGATCTCGGCCCGCAGGCGGTCGTCGGCGTCCGCGACGGAGAGCACGCGCGCCGTGTAGCCGCTCTTCGCGAGCCGGGCCACGGACTGCCGCACCTTGCGGATCGGACGACCCTCGAGCGAGAACTCCGCCGGCCGCACGACCGCCTCGTCGCCGAGGTAGAGCGACTTGAAGCCGAGCTCGACGTAGTCGACGAGCGCGTCGGCCGACACCCCCGCCACGGCGACTCGCCAGCCCTTCAGCGACGCGACCCGCCGGAACTCGGCGATCAGGTCGCGCCGCTCCTCGGCGTCGCCGATCGGGTCCCCGGCCACGAGCGCGGTGCCGTTGACGACGCGGTAGGCGAGGAACGAGCGCCCGGTCGGCGAGAAGAAGTAGCTCTTGTCGCGGCGGAGCGCGAAGTAGTCGAGCGAGTCGCGGCCGTGCTCCTGCACCAGCTCGGTCGCCCGCTCGTGCTCGGGGTCGGCGGCGGCCGCCGCGGGCAGCGGGCGGAACCAGAGCCACAGCGCGCGGGCGGCGAGGGCCGCGACGGCGATCAGGAACGCGTTCTCGATCCGCTCCGAGTAGGCGTCGGTGTCGTAGACCTGCACGAGGAGCAGCGAGCAGAACACTGCGAGCGCCACGCCGATCTGCACGAGCGGCCGCACGACCGCGGGATCGCCCGGCGCGACGAAGCGGCGGCGGCCGCGCCAGAGCAGGACGAGCAGCAGCAGGTGGACGGCGAACTCGGCGACGTCCAGCCCGCGCGCCAGGTGGGCGAGCGCCGAGGCGGAGACGACGCAGACGGCGAGGGCCCAGGCGCGGCGCTTGCGGCGGGCCAGCCCGCGCGACAGCCAGATCGCGCCCAGCCCGAGCGCGATGACCAGCGTCCGCGCGGTGTCGGGAACCCCGGGCGGGAGCACGTCCGACACGAGGCGGACACCGTGCCCCATCTGCGGCGCGAGCGCCGAGGCGATGGAGAGGAGCCCCGCCGCCGCGGCGAACCAGGCGAGAACGGTAGGCGTCGCGACGCGGCGCACGGCGTACACGGTACCGCGCGGGGAAGCCGGATCGAGGCCGCCGGGGCCAGGCCCCAGGGTCCTCCGTTCTACGGCCTGAGCAGGAGGTTGCGGAGCTCGTCTTCCTTGCCGGGCTCCAGGATGGCGAGCACCTGGTCTCCGGCTTCGAGCTGCGTGTCCTCGCTGGCGATCTCGGCTCGGCCGTCGCGCACGACCGAGATCAGGCGGGCGCCTTCCGGCAGGCGCACGGCCTGGACGCGCTTGCCCTCGCAGGCGGCGCCCTTGTCGACGCGCACCTCGACGATCTCGAGGTTCTCCTTGCGCAGCTCGAGCAGGTGGATGAGCCCGTGCTCGGGCACCTCGTGCTCGATCAGCGCCATGATCGCGCCGGTCGGGGAGATCGTCGGCGAGATCCCGAGCAGGTCGAAGTACGGCTGGTTGCGCGGATCGTTGATCCGCGCGATCACCTTGGCGACGCCGTACCGCTCGCGCGCGAGCTGGCAGATGACGATGTTGTCCTCGTCGTCTCCCGTCGCGGCGACGAGGAGGTCGGGCGGCCGCTTGATCCCAGCGCGCTCGAGCACGTACAGCTCGGTCGCGTCGCCCCGCAGCACCTGGTGCTCGAACTCGGCCTCGAGCTTGTCGAAGCGGTACTGGTGCTTCTCGATCAGCGTCACCTCGTGGCCCTGCCGGAGCAGGGTGCGCGTGAGGTTCGCCCCGACCTTGCCGCCGCCCGTGACGAGCACGTACATCAGACGGGCTCCGTGGCGCGGACGGCCTCGACGAGGGTCTCGATCGCCGCCGAGGTCGGGCAGACGACCCGCAGCCCCCGCTCGGCGTAGAACTGCGCGCGTGCCGGGTCGAGGATCCGGACGACCACCGTCGGCACCTGGAAGTGCTTCTGGGCGACCTGGGCGATCACGATGTTCGTGTTGTCGCCGTTCGTCGTGACGACGACGGCGTCCGCCTCCTCGATGCCGGCGTCCCGCAGAAGCTGCTGGTCCATGCCGTGCCCGACCACGAAGCCGCCGGTCCAGGAGTCGCCGAGTCGCCCGAGCGAGTCCTCCTTCTCGTCGATGGCGGTGACGTCCCAGCCGGACGCGGCCAGCTGGATGGCCACCGTGGCGCCGACGCGCCCGCACCCGATCACGATCGCCTTCATCGGGCGGCAACGTACCTGGTCGGAGAGGGCTGCTGCCGCCTCACGTCGCGGCCAGCTCGGCGTCCATGACCGCCTGCGGGAACGCGACGATCAGCACCTCGCACGGCGCGCGCCGGAGGACGTAGTCGACGGTCGGCGAGAAGAACCGCGACTGCCGCCGCCAGCGGGGAGCCGAGCCGAGCACGATCAGGTCGGCGTCGACCGCGAGCGCGTGCTCGACGATCGCGTGGCCGATCGCCCGCGCGCGGATCGTCTCCCCTTCCACCTCGACGCCGTAGTCGGCGCCGAGCAGCCGCGCCTCGGCGAGCGATGCCTCGGCGCGCTCGTCGTCGTCGAACCGCGGGGCGTCGAGCGGCTCCTCGAGCGGCACCCGGATCACGTGCAGGGCCGAGACGACCGCCCCGTGCTCGCCGGCCAGCTTGACGGCGGTCGCGAGCATCTCCTCGCCGATGATCCCGAGCTTCATCGGCACGAGGATCCGCTTGAACGACACGGAGGCCTCGACCGGGCGCTCGTCCGCGGCGACGACCCGCTCCATCAGCCCCTCCCCGCGCGACCGGCGCACGAGGACGTAGACGACGACGCCCGCGGCCAGCCAGGCCGGGCCCGCATAGCGCGCGGCGGGATGGGTCGCCATCGCGATCACCCAGATCGCGAACGTGAGCGGCGCCCCGACGAGGGCGGGCAGCGGAATCTCGGCCCGGCCGATCGTCACGCTGAACGGCGCCCGGAACGGGCGCGGCAGGTCGGGCTCGTCGACGCGCAGCTTGATCACCGCGAGCTGGGCCGCCGTGAAGGCGAGCAGCACGCCGAACGAGAACAGGCTCGCCAGGAAGGTGACGTCGCGGCCGAAGAGCGCGGTCAGCGCGACGATCGCCGACGAGACGAGCGCGGCCGAGACGATCGCGTACGGGGAGGCGCGGGCCCGGCGGCTCAACCGGCCGAACGCGCTCGGCAGCTGGCCGTGCTCGCCGAGCGAGTACGCCAGGCGCGCGAAGCCGGAGAACGACGTCGTCACCGCGACGAGCAGGATGAGCGCGCCGGTCGCGCCCACGTAGCCACGCAGAACGTCGGCGAGCCAGTGCGGGAGGTGGTCGCCGATCTCGAGCGAGATGCCGACGAGCGGCGCGCGCACCCACCGCGACGACAGCTCGCCGGGGCTGCCCGAGAACGCCGCGACGGCGACGATCGCGATCAGCACCGACGTCGTGACGACGGTGGCGATGCCGCCGAACACCGACCGCGGCAGATCGACGCCGGGCCGGCGCGCCTCCTCCGCCAGGTTGGCGACCGTCTCGAGGCCCGTGTAGGCGAGCATCGCGAGCGGCAGCGAGAACGCCAGCTGGTGCCACGTCGGCGTGTCGCCGAGCGAGGTGCCGCGCGTCAGCGCGTGCGAGGAGAGGAGCAGCGCGAAGCCGAGCACGACCAGCATCACCTGCGTGAGCAGGTCGAGCGCCGGGACGAAGATGCCGACGCCGTAGAGCGAGGGCCGCCGGAAGAGGCGGACGCCGGCGACGAGCACGATCACGCCCACGCCGGCGACGATGTCCCACGGCTTCCGCTCGAGCGCGGGCACGCCGAACGCGCCCCCGACGTAGTGCGGCACGAAGAGCGCCGCGAGGGCCATGACGATCAGGTAGTCGAGGAACAGCGCCCAGCCGGTGAGGAAGCCGCCGAGGTCGTTGAAGGCACGGCGCACGAACGTCGCGGCGCCGCCCGTCTCGGGGAGCGCCGCGGTGCCCTCCGCGTACGACAGCGAGACGACGAAGAACACCGCCCCCATCGCCAGGAGCACGAGCGGCGCAAAGCCGAACGCGTGCGCGACGAGCACGCCGAGCGCAAAGTAGATCGACGAGGCGATCTCGCCGTAGGCGACCGAGAACAGGGCGCGCGCGTCGAGCTCGCGCTTCAGGCCGGGCAGCTTGCGGGCCACGCTAGATGCTCCTCCGGAGCAGCCAAAGCCGGCCTGCCCCGGCGGCGACGAACAGCGCGCCGAAGAGCAAGCCGATCCCGCCGCCCGCGACGGCCGTCCGAACGAGCAGCGCGACACCGAGCACGACCATGAGGCTCGAGAGCACGAGGACGGAGGGCCGGTAGACGCGCATCACGCGACCTTCCGTCCGGCGGCGACCATGACGCGGCACGGGGCGTGCTTGAGGACGTAGTCGACGGTGTGCCCGAAGATCGCCTTGTGGCTGCTGCGCGGCGCGCCGAGCACGATGATCTGCGAGCCGCGGCGCTCGGCCTCCTCGACGATCGCGCGTCCGGCCTGGCGGGCGCGCACGATGCGCTCGACGATCCGCACGCCGTACGGCGACGCGACGGCCGCGGCCTCGTCGAGCAGCTCGTCCGCGAGCCGCATCTGGTGGTGCAGGTCGGCGTCGAGCGGCAGCTCGAGCGGGACGACGATCACGCGCAGGAGCACGATCGTGGCGGCTCGCTCGGCGGCCAGGCGCGCCGCCAGCTCGACGGCCTCGCGCGACTGCGGCCCGGTGACGATCGGCACCAGGATCGAGCGGTACTCGAGCGCCAGCGCCGGCCCGATGGGCACCGGCGCGCGCACCGTCGTCGTGAGCGGCACGCCGAGCCGGCGCCGGTAGAGCGGGTAGAAGACGAAGCCGGCGGCGAGCCAGGCGAGGCCCGCGTAGCGCGTAGGCGCGTCCTGCGCGATGACCACGATCCAGGCGACCCCCGTCCCGATCCCGCCGAGGACGGCGAAGAGCGGCCAGCTCACCCCGCGCCAGTGCAGGTTCGGCTTCGCGCGCCACTGCAGCTCCTCGTCGCGGTGCTTCCGCCGCAGCGCGACCACCGACGCGTGGGCGATCGTGAACGAGAGCATCGCGCCGAAGGCGTACATCCGGCCGAGGAAGTCGACCTGGCCGGAGACGAGGAAGATCGTCGGCCCGGCGCCGGCGAAGACGATCAGCGCCAGCCACGGCGTCTTCAGCTTCGGGTGCAGCCGTCGGAACAGCTCCGGGAGCTGCCGGTGGGTCGACATCGCGTACGTGATGCGCGACGCGCCGATGACGCCGGCGTTGGTGGCGATGAAGAGGATCGTCGCGGCGAGGATCCCGACGTAGATCTTCGCGGCGGAGAGCAGCGCGCCGTGCAGGCCGAGGTTCTCGACGAGGCCGAGCACGGGGTCGTTCTTGAACCCGTGCGGCGGGTCCTGGCCGAGCTGGGTGACGTAGTGCGCGCCCTGGTGCACGACCGGCATGGCCGACAGCGCGACCCACGGCAGCGTGAAGTAGATGGCGAAGACGGCGATCGCGACCCACGAGATCGAGCGCGGGATCGAGCGCACCGGGTCGCGCGCCTCCTCGGCCAGGTTCGAGACAGTCTCGATGCCGGTGTAGGCGATCATCGCCACCGGGATCGCCAGCAGGAACGCGCTCCACGACGGCGCGACGCCCCAGTGGATGTTCGACGACAGCGTGTGCGGGCTGAAGATGAGGGCGAAGCCGAGCGCGACGAGCAGCAGCTGGGTCGCGAAGTCGATCACCGCGAGCCCGACGTTCAGGCTCGCGGCCTCCTTGACGCCGACGATGTTGATCCCCACCAGGAGCCAGGTGAGGACGATCCCCACGACGATGTCCCACGGGTTCGTCTTCAGCGGCTCCCAGAAGATCGAGAGGTAGTGCGGGACGAAGATCACCGAGATCGCGACGGTGATCACGTAGTTGAGCATCTGCGCCCACGCGGCTCCGAACGAGACGAGCTCGTTGAAGGCGTGCCGCGCGAAGCTCGACGACCCTCCCGCCTCCGGGTAGCGGACGGTGCCCTCGGCGTAGGTCGCGGCCGTCGCCGCGAAGATCAGCCCGCTGACGATGAAGACGATCGGCGTCAGGCCGAGCGCGATGCCGGCGGTCAGGCCGAGCGCGTAGTAGATCGACGAGCCGACGTTGCCGTACGCGGTGGCGAACAGCGCCGGCGCACCGAGGACCCGCTCCAGACCATGGGATTGCCGCCGCCTCGGCACGACGGCGCATGGTACGCCGGGCGCGGGACAAAAGGGCGACCGTCGGCGTCACCCTCGCGCCTGGTCCGTCGCCCGGATCCGGTTCGCACCTCGCAGGCAGCGTGGCCGACGGGCCAGGTACGGGAGCTTCGCCCCTCGCCACCGTCGGCGAACGTCGTCCGGATGACGACGACCTAGGCTGCGATCCGCTCGCCCGGCCGCAGGACGATCGTCTCCGCCGGCGCGTGCTCGAGGATCCACGTGAGCTGCTTCGGCGTGAAGCCGCCGTTGCCCGGCGCTCCGGGGGCCGGCGCGACGATGCGGTCGAAGCGCTCGACGCCCCAGAGCCGTCTCAGCGCATGCGTGAGGCTGCGCCCCTTCTCGATCCGGGCGTCGACGGGCACACCGGCACGCAGGGCGGCATGCTCGACGGCCTCCAGCAGCGGCAGGGCGAGCGCCACCTGCTCCTTCTGCGCGGAGTCCTCCGGGTACTGGAGCGGCACGACGAGCAGGTACGCCGGGACGAGCACCGCCTCCTCGGCCTTCGCGACGCGGATCGCAGCGTCGAGCACCGTCTGGTCGAGCGCGCCCGAGAACGGCACGAGCACCCGGCGCGCGCCGGCCGGCGCCGCGCGCCGGCGTGGCGGCCGGTGCCGGACCGCGGCGACGGCGAGCGCCGCGCCCAGCGCAATCGCCGCCCCCAGCAGCCCGGCGCCGAGCGGGCTCATGCCGCCGTCTCCGGCCGGTCGGCCCGGTTCGCGACGACACGGATGTCGACACCGGGCAGCTCGCGGACGAGGGCGGAGACGAGCGATCCGCGCAGGACCTCCCGCCGGCGGCTCTCGTCCGGGGTGCCGACGAACACGTACGTCGTCCCGCGCTCGAACACCACCTCGCGGACGGTCCGGACCAGGTCGTCGCCGTCCACCTCGAGGAAGTGCGCGCCGAGGACGATCGCGAGCCGGCGCAGCGCCGCGAGCTGCGTCTCCTCGTCCGGGGTGGGACTGCGTGCCGGGCGCACCCACAGGGCGTCGAGCGACGCCCCGAGGCGTTCGGCCGACCGCCATGCACGGCGCAGGATGCGCTGAGAGCGCGGCTCGGGCGTGACGAGCGCCAGCACGCGTTCGGCGACCGCCTGCCGGCTGAGCGGATCGAGGACGACGTGCCGGCGCCGCGACTCCACGTCCTCCGCCACCTCGCGCAGCGCGAGCTCGCGCAGCGCCGAAAGCCGGTCGGCGCGGAAGAAGTTGACGAGCGCCACCTCGGCCCGGTCCGCGGCGTAGACCTGGCCGGCACGGATCCGCTGCTGGAGCTCCTCCGGCGTCAGGTCGACGAGCACGATCTCGTCGGCCTCCTCGAGGACGCTGTCGGGGAAGGTCTCGCGCACGCGCACCTCGGTCAGCTCCGCGATCGCGTCGTTCAGGCTCTCGAGGTGCTGGATGTTCACGGTCGAGATCACGTCGATCCCAGCCTCGAGCAGCTCCTCGATGGCCTGCCAGCGCTTGGGGTGCTTCAGCCCGGGCGCGTTCGTGTGGGCGAGCTCGTCGACGAGCGCCAGCTCGGGCGCTCGGCGGAGCACGCCGTCGAGGTCCATCTCAGCGAGCTCGAGGCCGCCGTGCTCGGAGCGGAGCCGCGGCACCTGCTCGAGCCCCTCGGCGAGGGCGGCGGTCTCCGGCCGGTCGTGCGGCTCGAGGTAGCCGATCACGACGTCGCGCCCCGCGGCCGCCGCCTGCCTGCCTTCCTCGAGCATCCGGTAGGTCTTGCCGACCCCGGCGGCCATCCCGAGCAGGATGCGGTAGTGGCCTCGCACGCCTCTCCCTACGCACCGAGCAGGTTGTGCACCACCAGGTCGATCAGCTTGATGCCGACGAACGGGAGGATCATCCCGCCGAGCCCGTAGATCAGCAGGTTGCGCCGGAGCAGGGCCGTGGCGCCGATCGCCCGGTACCGGACACCCCGCAGGGCGACGGGCACGAGCGCCGGGATGATCAGCGCATTGAAGACGACCGCCGAGAGGATCGCGCTCTTCGGGTCGCCCAGGTGCATGACGTTCAGGGCCTCGAGCGGGCCGTGGCGGCCCGGCGCCGCCGCGTACGTGTACGCGAAGATCGCCGGCAGGATCGCGAAGTACTTCGCCACGTCGTTGGCGATCGAGAACGTCGTCAGCGCGCCGCGGGTGATCAGGAGCTGCTTGCCGACCTCGACGATCTCGATCAGCTTCGTCGGGTTGGAGTCGAGGTCGACCATGTTGCCGGCCTCCTTGGCCGCAGTCGTGCCGGTGTTCATCGCAACGCCGACGTCCGCCTGGGCGAGCGCGGGCGCGTCATTCGTGCCGTCGCCCGTCATGGCGACCATCCGGCCCCGCGCCTGCTCCTCCTTGATCAGCGCCATCTTCGCCTCCGGTGTCGCCTCGGCGAGGAAGTCGTCGACGCCGGCCTCCTCGGCGATCACGGCCGCGGTGACGCGGTTGTCGCCGGTGATCATGACCGTCCGGATGCCCATGCGCCGAAGCTCGTCGAACCGCTCGCGCATCCCGCCCTTGACGATGTCCTTCAGGTGGACGACGCCGAGGGCCCAGTTGTCCTTGGCGACGACGAGCGGCGTGCCGCCCTGCTCGGCGACCGACTGCACGATGGCGTCGAGCCCGGGAGGCGTCTGGCCGCCCTGCTCGGCGACGAAGCGCTTGACCGCGTCCGCCGCGCCCTTGCGCAGCATCGTTCCGTTCAGGTTCACGCCGCTCATCCGGGTGGTGGCGCTGAACGGCACGAAGACGTGCTCCCCGAGGGCCTGCTCGCGCAGCCCGAACCGCTCCTTCGCCAACACGACGATCGAGCGGCCCTCCGGGGTCTCGTCGGCCAGCGACGAGAGCTGCGCGACCTCGGCCAGCTCGCGCTCGTCGACCCCGGCGACGGGAAGGAACTCCGCCGCCTGACGGTTGCCGAGGGTGATCGTGCCCGTCTTGTCGAGCAGCAGCACGTCGACGTCGCCGGATGCCTCCACCGCGCGCCCGGACATCGCGAGCACGTTGCGCTGGACGAGGCGGTCCATCCCCGCGATGCCGATCGCCGACAGGAGCGCGCCGATCGTCGTCGGGATGAGCGCGACGAGGAGCGCGATCAGCACCGTCTGCGAGGCAGGCGTGCCCGCGTAGATCGCGTACGGCCGCAGGGTGACCACGGCGGCGAGGAACGTGATGGTCAACCCGGCGAGCAGGATGTTCAGCGCGATCTCGTTCGGCGTCTTGCGCCGCTCGGCGCCCTCGACCAGTGAGATCATGCGGTCGAGGAACGATCGGCCCGGCTCCTGCGTCACCTCGATCACCAGCCGGTCGGAGAGCAGCCGGGTGCCGCCGGTCACGGCGGACCGGTCGCCGCCCGACTCGCGGATCACCGGTGCGGACTCGCCCGTGATGGCCGACTCGTCGACCGAGCCGACGCCTTCGATCACCTCGCCGTCGGCGGGGATCACCTCCCCCGCCTCGACGACCACGACGTCGCCGCGCTGGAGCTCCGGCGCCGGTACCTCGCGGCCGTCCCGCAGCCGCGCGTTCGTGGTCGTCCGCGTGGCGCGCAGCGCGTTGGCCTGCGCCTTGCCTCGTCCCTCGGCGATCGCCTTGGCGAAGTTCGCGAACAGCACGGTCAGCCACAGCCACACCGCGATCACGCCGACGAACCAGAGCTGGCCGTCGTGGCCGCGCGCGAGATCCAGGACGAAGATCGCGGTCGTGACGACGCTGCCGAGCTCGACGATGAACATCACCGGGTTCTCGAGCTGGCTGCGCGGATCGAGCTTCGGAAACGAGTCCCGGATCGCGGCGAGGACGAGCTCCCGCGAGAACACACTCGTGCGTCCTTCCTTCATCGGTGCCGCCCTCCGAGCTCGTCGAGTGCGAGGTTGAGCTCGAGCACGTTCACGCCCGGCTCGCCGAAGAAGCCCCACGAGCGGCCGTCGGTGCTCTGCTCGACGAGCCTCCGGACCGTCGCCCGCGGGAGGTGACGCACCGCTGCGACGCGGCGCGACTGGAGTGCGGCGTTGGCCGGGCTGATGTCCGGGTCGATGCCCGAGCCGGACGTCGTCACGGCGTCGACCGGGATGTCGTGGATCGTCAGGCCGGGGTTGTACGGCCGCTCGAGCTTCAGGATCGCGGCGGTCGTAGCCTTGACGTTCTTGGCGAGATCCGGGTTGGTCGGCCCGAGGTTGGCGAACGTCGTCGCGCCGGCGTTGTAGGCGGGCAAGGTCGCGGACGGCCGCTCGTGGAAGTACTGCGAGCCGGTGAAGGCCTGCGCCGCGAGCTTGGAGCCGACGACCGTCCCGTTCTCGACGATCAAGCTGCCGTTCGCCTGGTGGTTGAACGCCACCTGGCCGAAGCCGGTCATCACAAGCGGGTAGGCGAGACCGAAGAACGCGGTGATGACGACGACGGCGACGAACGAGCTGACGACGTTGCGCATCAGTGCATCAGTCCTTCGACGATCGGTCCGAGAGTCAGGGCGGGGAAGATCATGAGTCCGGCCGTCAGGGCGATCACGCCGACGAGCAGGACGACGAACGTCGGCCCGTCGGTGCGGAACGTCCCGGCGGACGCGGGCACGATCTTCTTCCTGCCGAGCGCGCCGCCGAGGGCGAGCGCCGCCAGCAGCGGCACGAATCGGCCGAGGAAGAGCGCGATCGACCCCAGGTACGCACTGAAGTTGGTCAGCCCGAATCCGGCGAACGCACTGCCGTTGTTGTTCGACTGCGAGTCGTAGGCGTAGAGCGTCTCGGTGAAGCCGTGAACGCCGCTGTTGGAGATGGACGCGAGCCCGCTCTTCGTGACGATCGAGATCGCGGTGAGCACGAGCACCATCGTCGGGACGAACAGCGCCCCGAGCGCGGCGAGCTTGATCTCACGCGCCTCGATCTTCTTCCCGAGCCACTCCGGCGTGCGTCCGACCATCAGGCCGGCGACGAACACCGCCATGACGATGTAGAAGAACATCCCGTACAGGCCGGAGCCGACCCCGCCGAAGATCACCTCCCCGAGGAAGAGGTTGACGAGCGGGACGGCGCCGCCGAACGGTGTCTGCGCGTCGAAGCCGGCGTTGACCGAGCCGTTCGAGGCATCGCTCGTGGCGACCGTCCAGTTCGCGGACGCCGCCTGGCCGAAGCGCACCTCCTTGTCGGCCATGTTGCCGCCCGACTGGCCGTGGCCGTGCGCGATGTTCACGCCGGAGCTGCGCAGCACCTGGGTGCCGTGCTGCTCGGCCGGCAGGTTGACGCCGACGCCGAGCAGGAACACGACGAGCATCGACGCGAACACGGCCCAGCCGTGCCTGCGTGCGAGCACCATGCGCCCGAACATGAACACCTGGGCCGCCGGGATCAGCAGGATCGAGAGCATCTCGATGAAGTTCGAGAGGCCCGTCGGGTTCTCGAACGGGACAGCCGAATTCGAGTTGTAGAAGCCGCCGCCGTTCGTGCCCAGCTGCTTGATCGCGACCTGCGAGGCGACCGGCCCGCGCGCGATCGTCTGGGGCGCGCCCTGGACGGTGTGCGCCGTGACGTGGCCGCCGAACGTCTGCGGCACGCCCTGCCAGATCAGGAGCACGGTGACGATCACCGCAAGAGGCAGCAGGACGTAGGCGAGCGAGCGGTAGAGGTCGACCCAGAAGTTGCCGAGCGTCGCCGACGAGCGCCGCGAGATGCCGCGGACCACGGCCGCGAGCACCGCCATGCCGACCGCAGCGGAGACGAAGTTCTGCACCGCGAGCCCGGCCATCTGGGTGAGGTAGGACATCGTGTACTCGCCGCCGTAGAACTGCCAGTCCGTGTTGGTGACGAAGCTGGCGGCGGTGTTCAGCGACAGGTGCGCCGGGACGCCCTTCGCGTGGTCCGGGTTCAGGAACAGGTGTCCCTGGAGGCGCTGGATCACGTAGAGGACCGTCCAGAAGAGGCCGCTGAAGACGAGGACGGAGCCGCCGTAGCTGCGCCAGTCCTGCTCCTTCTTCGTGTCGACGCGCAGCAGCCGGTAGAACCCGCTCTCGACCGCCGGAAGCAGGTGCAGCCGCCGGCCGCCGAGGCGCTCGACGCTGTAGATGCGAGCCATGTACGCGCCCAGCGGATAGCCGAGCGCGATCAGCGCGGCGACGTACACGAGGATCTGCGAAATGCCCTGGCCGCCCATCAGAAGCGCTCCCCGCGGAACAGGGCGTAGACGAGGTAGCCGAAGACGAGCAGCGACAGCGTCAGACCGATCGCGTCGCCCGCCGTCATCAGACCTTCTCCAGCACGCGGAGCAGGACGAAGACGAACGCGAAGCACGCGACGGCGAGGCCGACCGCGGCGAGGTCGTACATCAGCGCGCCTCCAGGCCCGCGAGGCGCGCCGGCCGGCCCTGAGGATGGATGGACGTGGTCATGCGACCACCGTAGGAAGGCGGTCGTCAACGCCGCCCTAAACGTTCGGGCGCGCGTCTAAAGAATCGCTCAAGACGCGCTTGGATCCAGCAGCCGGTAGCCGGCGCCCGGCTCGGTGACGAGCAGCCGCGGCCGGGACGGGTCGTCCTCGATCTTCGCCCGGAGGTGCGAGACGTAGACGTGCAGGTAGTGCGCCTCGTCCCCGTAGGCGGGCCCCCATACCTCGCGCAGGAGCATCCGGTGGGTGAGCAGCTTGCCGCGGTTCTGCGCGAGGACACGCAGGAGGTCGAACTCGTGCGGCGTCAGCTTCACGCGCTCGCCGGCGCGCGTGACGAGTCGCTGCGGCACGTCGATCAGCAAGCCGCCGACCTCGATCACCGGGCCCGCCTCGGGGGCGCGGCGGCGCAGCACGGCCCGCAGCCGGGCCAGGAGCTCGTCGACCCCGAACGGCTTCGTGACGTAGTCATCGGCGCCGGCGTCGAGGGCCGCGATCTTCTCGCGCTCCTCGCCGACCGCCGAGAGCACGATCACGGGTGCGTCGCTCCAGGTGCGCAGCTCGCGACAGACGTCCGTGCCGCTGCCGTCCGGCAGGACGAGGTCGAGGATGACCGCCGCCGGCGGATGGGCGGCGGCCGCCGTGAGCGCGCCCTCGGCCGTCGACGCCGTCGCCACCGCGTAGCCGGCGGCGCGCAGCGTCGTGCCGAGCGCGCGCAGGATCTGCGGCTCGTCGTCGACGACGAGCACGCGCTCGCCACCGCTGCTCTCCGCTGCGCTCATACGGACAGCTCCACCGGCACCGACGCCACGGGCAGCGCGAGCGCGAACGTCGCGCCCTGGCCGAGCCTCGACTCGGCCCACACGCGTCCGCCGTTCGCCTCGGCGAACCCGCGTGCGATCGCGAGCCCGAGCCCGGCGCCCTCGCGCCGGTCGGCGCCGCTCCGGTAGAACGGCTCGAAGACGCGCTCGAGCTCGCCGTCGGCGACGCCGGGCCCCTGGTCGACGACCCGCACCGTCGCCTCCGTCGAGGTGGCCGCGATCCGGATGTGGACGGGCGCGCCGGCCGGCGAGAACTTCAGCGCGTTCTCGACCAGGTTCGCCAGGACGCGCTCGACCTGGACGGCGTCGACGCGCACGAGAGCCGGCTCGGCCGCCACCACGATCCGATCTCGTGCGTCGAGGTGCTCGATCGCGTCGCGCACCAGGTCGTCGAGCGCCCAGACCTCGGGCTCGGGGGCGGCGCCGCCCGCTTCGAGGCGCGAGAGGTCGAGCAGGTCGCCGACCAGCCGCGCGAGCCGGCCCGCGTCGACGGCGATCGTCTCGAGCAGGTCGCTCCGGTCGTCCTCGCTCAGCGCCAGACCCGGTGCGCGCAGTGCGCCGACGGCCGTAGTGATCCCCGTCAGAGGAGAGCGCAGGTCGTGCGAGACCGCGCGCAGCAGCGCCGTCTTGACCAGGTCGCTGCGGCGCAGCATCTCGGCCTCGAGCGCCTCGTGCTGGAGCCGCTCGCGGTCGACCGCGACCGCGAGCAGCGCCGCGAGCGCGGCGCGCAGGCGCTCGCCCTGCGGCGCGCGGGCGCGCGTCGCGTCGGCCCGGGGCACGACGAGCGCACCGACCCGACGGCCGTCGACCGCCAGCGCCAGCCCGTCCTCGTCGGCGCCGCGCCGCCCGGGCGGCCCGAGCTCGATCCGGACCCGTCCGACGCCGAGGACCTCGGCGCTGCGATCGCCGATCCACGGCAGCTCTCTCTCGATCTCCCGGCCTGCGAGCAGGTGGCCCGCGACCTCGGCGAGGAGCGAGGCCTCACGCTCGCGCTGCTCGGCATCCGCGGCGCGGCGGCGCGACCGGGCGGCCAGCTCGGAGACGACGACGGCCGTCCCGGAGTACACCGCGAGCGCGAACCAGTTCGTCCCGTCCGCGAGCGTCAGCGTGTGGCGCGGCGGCAGGAAGAACCAGTTGAAGGCGAGCATGCTCGCGACGGCGACCGGCAGCGCGTAGCCGATCCCGCAGGCCACCGCGACCGGGAGGACGGCGAACACGTAGAGCACGCCGAGGCTGAGCGTCGGGGCGACCGGCTCGAGCGCCCAGACGAGCAGCGTCGCGACCGCGACCGCAGTGCTCGACGCGGCGACGCGAACCCAGAAGCGGCTCATCCCAGCGAGGACGGTACCGCCCGGCTACGCCCCGGCCACGCCCATGCCGGGCGGCGCCGGCTAGACCGTGGGGGCGGGCGTGGTGAGCGCCTCGACCTCGGCCAGCTCCGGATCGAGCGGGGAGGCGTCGGGCGGGGACCCGGGCGGCTCGGCGGGGATGCGGCGCGCGAGCAGGACGCCGCTGACCGCGGCGAGCGCCATCACCGCCGCGCCGATCTCGTACGTCCACCGCGGGCCGAGCGCGGAGGTGAGCGGCCCGGCCCCGGCCATCGCCAGCGCGGAGACGACGAAGTTCAGGCTGATGATCGTCGTGAACACCCGGCCGCGGACGCGGTCGGGAGCGCCGTTCTGGACGAGGGTGATGTTCGAGACGACGAGGACCCCGTTGCCGAGGCCGGACACGACCATCGTGGGGAACGCCACCCAGATGTTCGGCGCGGCGCCGCTCGCGGCGAGGCCGACCCCGAAGACGACGATCGCGAGCGGATACGTCGACCGCGTCCCGAGCCGCGCCATCACCCGCGGCGCCGCCGTGCTGCCGGCGACGAGACCGAGCCCGGAGGCGGTCCACAGCAGGCCGAACCCGATCGAGCCGGCGTCCAGCGAGACCTTCGCCAGCGCGATCTCGGCGACGTTCAGGAACGCCGCGGGGACCATCACGATCGTGAACGTCACCAGCACGGTGAGCAGGGCCGGCGAGCGGGCGACGACCGCCAGGCCTTCGCGCATGTCGGCGAGGTGCCCGCGCGAGAGGCTCTGCTCGCTCTGGAGGAGCCGCGCCGGGATGCCCATCAGCAGGAGCGCGGAGAAGAGGAAGGAGGCGGCGTTGACGATGTAGGCCGTCCCCGGCCCCGTCCCGGCCACGAGCACCGCCCCCAGGATGGGGCCGATCGCGGTCGTGAGGAAGTCGGCCGACTGGAGCAGCCCGTTGGCCTGCGCGAGGTCGGCGTCGCCGACCGTGTTGGGCAGGCCGGCGAGCACCGCGGGCCGGAAGAACGCCGTCGCGAACCCGGCGACGAGCGCGAGGGCGACGATGCGGCTCGCCGAGCCGACGAACGGCATCGCCACGAACACGGCGCAGCGGATCAGGTCGGCGCCGATCAGCAGCCGCCGGCGCTCGAGACGGTCGACGAACGACCCGAGCAGGAAGCCGACGAGGACGGTCGGCAGGAGGTTCGCGATCAGGAGCGCGCCGACCCAGGTGGTCGAGTGCGTGCGCGCGAAGACGTCGATCTGGAGGGCGACGGTGGCGAACCACGTGCCGACGCCCGAGCCGAGCGCCGCGACGAAGAGGCGGCGGAAGCTCTGGTTCTCGCGGACGAGTGTGAGGCTGGGCACGGCGTGCAGCAGGAATCCTCTTCCCCGGCCGGTCTCCCCCACGTCTGGGGTGCACCTAAGCACGGGTTTGCACAGAGGTCAACGCCCGAAACGGGTGAAACCGTATCGCGGCGGGCCCGAGCGCCGTTTCCAGCCCGGGAAACCGGATATCGAGCCGGAGGAGATCGTGGCGACGCAGGCGCGCACAGAAGGCAAGGGGTTCGTCCACGAGGCGCTTCGGAACAGGCGCCTGCTCGGCGTGGCGCTGATCGCCGCGATCGGCGGGTTCCTCTTCGGCTACGACACGGGCGTCATCGGCGGCGCGATGCTCTTCATGAAGAAGGATCTCGCGCTGCACACGCACGGCCAGCAGCAGCTGACCGTGGCGATCCTGCTGCTCGGCGCGATGACCGGCGCCCTGATCGCGGGCTGGTCGGCCGACAAGATCAGTCGCCGGCGCACGAAGATGATCTCCGGCTGCGTGTACGTGATCGGCGGCGTCGGCTGCGCCCTCGCGCAGTCGTATTGGCAGATCCTGGCGGGGCGCTTCTGGCTCGGCCTCGCCGTCGGGACCGCCTCGTTCGTCTCGCCGATGTACATCGCGGAGCTCACGCCGCCCCGGATCCGCGGCGGGGTCGTGAGCTTCAACCAGCTCATGGTGACGCTGGGCATCCTCGTCGCGTACATCGTCGACTGGGGGCTCGCGCCGCTCTCGAACAACTGGCGGTGGATGTTCGCGCTCGCCGTTGTGCCGGGCTCGGCGCTCGCGATCGGCATGTACTTCATGCCGTTCTCGCCGCGCTGGCTCGTCGAGAAGGGACGCGACGACGAGGCGCGCGAGGTGCTCGAGCGCTACCGGTTCGACGAGGACGACATCGACGCCGAGATCCAGGAGATCAAGGACGTCGACGAGGACGAGATGTCGGTGCGCGACCTCTGGGCGAAGGGCCTGCGCCGGCTGATGGTCGTCGGCATCGGCCTCGCCGTCTTCCAGCAGCTCGTCGGCATCAACACGGTCATCTACTACGCGCCGACGATCCTCGAGTTCGCCGGCCAGAAGGACACGGGCGCGCTGACGCAGAGCGTCTACATCGGGTGCACGAACGTGTTCTTCACGATCGTGGCGATCCTGCTGCTCGACCGGCTGGGCCGGCGCTTCTTCCTGGTCGGCGGGACGACCGTCCTGACCGTGGCGCTGGTCGCGCTCGGGGTCTTCTTCCAGTCGACCGCGGTGCAGCACCACGCGTCGTGGCTCGCGCTGGTCTCGATGATCGTCTACATCGCGGGCTTCGCGGTCGGCCTCGGCCCGGTGTTCTGGCTGATGATCTCGGAGATCTTCCCGCTCCAGATGCGCGGCCCGGCGATGGCGGTCTGCACGATGTTCAACTGGGGCTTCAACTTCCTCATCTCGTACACGTTCCTGTCGCTGACCGACCTGGTCACGAAGGCGGGCACGTTCTGGATCTACGCGTTCCTCGGCGTCTGCGCGATCGTGTTCTTCGCGACCCTCGTGCCGGAGACGAAGGACCGCACGCTGGAGGAGATCCAGGACGACCTCGGGTCGGAGGCCGACGAGTCCGTCGGCCGCGAGCAATCCCAGGAGCCCGCGCCTGCCTGATCCGCAGGCGCACCACACGCCGCACCCGTCCCGGCAGGGTCAGACCCGGGTCTGACCCCGTTTGCACACCCCGAAGTGAGAAACGCCTGCTCGGAAGGCGGCCCCCCGGCGAGGCGGGCGCCGGCGCCGGCCCGCCCGGCAGGGTCAGACCCGGGTCTGACCCTGGGCCAGCGCCCGCCGCCCGAACGCGGATCGGAGGGCCGAACCGAACCCCACCTTGTGTTGACTCAACACAAGGTCAGGAACGGCCCGGCACCCACGCTCGCCGAAGGGCCCCCTGCGCGAGCGCCCGAGCTTGCTCGGGCGTGAGCCGCAGCAGACCGTCTCGTGTGGCGTCCGAGTCCGTACGGCCGTCCGAGCAGCACGTGTCGGAGGAGAGGGCTTGGGAGGGGAACCAAAGGTTCCCCTCCCAACAGCGGTGCCCCTCCCGACCGCGCCTAGGTGTGGATCGAGACGACGAGCGGGATGATCAGGATCGCGACGACGTTGGCGATCTTGATCATCGGGTTGATCGCCGGGCCGGCCGTGTCCTTGTACGGGTCGCCGACGGTGTCGCCGGTGACCGAGGCGGCGTGCGCCTCGGAGCCCTTCCCGCCGTAGAGGCCGTCCTCGATCGACTTCTTCGCGTTGTCCCAGGCGCCGCCGCCCGAGGTCATCGAGATCGCGAGGAAGAGGCCGGTGACGATCGTGCCGATCAGCAGGCCGCCCAGCATGCGGGCGTTGATGATCCCGACGACGATCGGGATGCCGACCGGGATCAGCGCCGGCGCGAGCATCGACTTGATCGCCGAGCCGGTGACGATGGAGACGGCGCGGCTGTAGTCCGGCCGCTCCGTGCCTTCCATGATCCCCGGGTGCTCGCGGAACTGGCGGCGCACCTCCTCGACGACCTCGCCGCCGACCCGCCCGACGGCCAGCATGGCCAGCGACGCGAACAGGAACGGCATGGCGCCGCCGATGAACAGGCCGGTGATCACCCACGCGTCGGAGAGCGAGAACGACGTGTGGAGGCCGTTGTCGGACAGCCCGGTCGTGTACGAGTCGAACAGGATCAGGGCGGCGAGCGCAGCCGAGCCGATCGCATAGCCCTTCGTGACCGCCTTGGTCGTGTTGCCGACCGCGTCGAGCGGGTCGGTGACGTCGCGCACCTCGTGCGGGAGGTCGGCCATCTCGGCGATGCCGCCCGCGTTGTCGGTCACCGGGCCGTACGCGTCGAGCGCGACGATCAGGCCGGTCATCGACAGCTGCGCCATCACGGCGACGCCGATGCCGTACAGGCCCGCGAGGTGATGGGCGACGAGGATGCCGGCGACGATGACGATGACCGGCGCGGCGGTGGCCTGCATGCCGACCGCGAGGCCCTCGATGATGTTCGTCGCGTGGCCGGTCTGGGAGGCCTTCGCGATCATCTTCACGGGGTTCCAGCGCGTGCCGGTGTAGTACTCGGTGATCGCGACGAGCAGGAACGTGACCCCGAGGCCGACGAGCGCCGACCCGTAGAGGTCCCAGAACCCGAACGTCCCGCCGTCGAAGCCCATCGTCACCGGGATGAACCCGAGCGCCGACAGGATCGTCGCGACGAGCACGGCCTTGTAGAGCGCGTTGATCACGGCGTTCTCGCCGCGGCCGAGGCGGGCGAACCAGGTGCCGATCACCGACGCGACCGCGGACACGCCGCCGAGGGCGAGCGGGAACAGGTACATCCGGCTCGCGAGGTCGCCGACGAGGCCGGTGTGCGTGCCGAGCAGCATCACCGCGACCGCGGTGACCGCGTACGTCTCGAACAGGTCGGCGGCCATGCCGGCGCAGTCGCCGACGTTGTCGCCGACGTTGTCCGCGATGACGGCCGCGTTGCGCGGGTCGTCCTCCGGGATGCCTGCCTCGATCTTGCCGACGAGGTCGGCGCCGACGTCGGCAGCCTTCGTGAAGATGCCGCCGCCGAGGCGGGCGAACACCGAGATCAGGGAGCCGCCGAACGCGAGCCCGATCAGGTCGTTGACCGCGGAGACGGACGAGTTCCCGAGCCCGCCGGTCAGGAACCAGTAGTAGCCCGTGACGCCGGCGAGACCGAGGCCGACGACCAGCAGGCCCGTCACCGATCCCGCCTTGAACGCCACGTTCAGCGCCGGCTTCAACCCGCCGCGCGCGGCCTCGGCCGTCCGGGAGTTCGACCGCACCGCCACGTTCATGCCGATGAAGCCCGCGGCCGCGGAGAGCGCGGCGCCGATCAGGAACCCGAAGGCGGGTCCCCACCCGAGCTTGTGGTAGACGCCGAGCAGGATGAACGGCACGATCGCGACGATCGCGATCGTCGTGTACTGCTTCTTCAGGTACGCCGCGGCGCCCTCCTGCACGGCGGACGCGATCTGCTGCATCCGCTCGTTGCCCGCGGGCTGCTTGAGCAGCCACCACGTCAGGTAGAGCCCGTACGCCACGGCAACGCCGGCACCGACGAGGCCGAGGAGCACGGGATGATCCAAGAACCAATGCATCGGTTTCGCTCCCTCACAAAGTCAAGCGCCGAAGGGCTTCGGCGCGGGCAGTTATGTATCACAAGCTCCGGCTTGCGTACGCGACCTGGAGGTTGGCCAACGCCACCCGGAGGTCGCGCGCCGACTCCCCCTCGACGAGCGGGAGGAGGGCCGCGAGCGCATCGATCGCGGTCTTCGCCTGGCCGAGCTCCCCGCCCTCCAGCTTGGCGAACGCGAGCGACGCGATCGTCGAGCTCGTCGCGACGAGGAACTGCTGGACGTCGAAGGCACGGATCTGCTCGAAGAGCTGCGCCGTGTCCAGATCGGGACCGGCCTGTTCGCCGGGCTCGTCAGCCACCGACGCGCTCCCCGACCCGCACCTGCTCGGCGTAGATCTCGCGCAGCGTGGCGCCCTCGGCGAGGCGCGCGAGCTGCCGCTCGGCGGCGTTCTCGGCGGGAACGGCGAGGTACGGAGCGGCGCCGATCTCCTCGGCGACCGGCTGCACCCACTCGAGCAGGTCCTCGAGCCGCTGCCGCGCCGGGACCGGCTCGCCGCGCGCGAAGTCGAGCAGCTCGCCCGACTTCCCGTAGCGGATCGCCCGCCAGAGGTTCTCCTCCAGCAGCCGCCGGGGGACGTCCGGCAGCGGCTCGCCCTCGTCGAGCGCACGGGCGCAGCGCGCCGTCAGGGCGTAGGCGAACGCCGCGAGCGACTGGGCCTCGCCGAGATCCGGCTGGCCGTCGCAGATCCTGATCTCGACCGTCGGGTAGGCCAGGTGGGGCCGGACGCTCCACCAGATCTGGGTGTGCTCGGTGATCGAGCCGGTGCGGTAGAGGTACGAGACGTAGTCGCGCCAGCCGCGCCAGTCGCCGTAGGCGTCCGGGATCCCGCAGCGCGGGAACATGCGCGTGAAGATCTGGGTGCGCGCCGAGTGGAGGCCGGAGTCGACGTCCTCGACGAAGGGCGAGCTGGCCGAGAGGGCGAGCAGCTCGGGCAGGAAGGCCCGGACCGCGTCGTGGACGGCGATCGCGCGGTCGGCGCCGGCGATCCCGACGTGGACGTGCAGCCCGAAGGTGTTGTTGCGCCAGACGACGTAGCGGAGGAGCTCGTCGTTCCGCCGGTAGTGCGGCGTGTCGATGATCCGCTGGTCCTGCCAGCGGCTCCACGGGTGCGTCGCCGTCGCGCCGAGCGCCAGGCCCTGCTCGCGGGCGAGCGCGTTGAGCTGGGCGCGCCGCTCGCGCATCGTCGCCGCGGCGGCCGTGAAGTCCTCGCAGCGGCCTGTCCTGACCTCGACCTCGGACGCGATCAGCTCGCCGACCAGGTGCGGCTCGAGCTCGGTTCCGCGGGCGGCGGCCTGCAGCTCCTCGAACCGGTTGGTGAGCTCGAGCGTGTCCGGGTCGAGGAGCGCGAACTCCTCCTCGACCGCGAGCGTCAGGTCGGTGCCCGACTCGAACGCCTCGTAGACGTTCGCGAGCATCTCCTGCCAGGTGCCCCGCTGCTCCTCGCCCATCGCGCGCGAAGCGTACTGTCCTCAGGCCAGGAGCCGCGCGGCGACGCTCGACCACGACCAGTTCCGCTCGACCGCGCGCCGTGCGCCGCCGACGAGCAGCTCGCGGTCGGCGGGCGGGAGCCCGAGCTGCTCCCGGAGCTTCGCCGCGAGATCCGCGGCATCGCCCGTCTCGAACGCGACCAGGTGCCGCAGGCGCGCCGGCAGCTCCTCCTCGATGCCGGCCGCCACCTCGGCGAGGCCCGAATGCCGCGCGACGATCGGCGGCGAGCCCGCGGCGGCCGCCTCGGCCGCGACCATGCCGAACGCCTCGGGGAAGATCGACGGGATGACGGTGGCGTCGGCGAGCGGGAGCAGAGCGGCGAGATGGCGATGCTCCAGCGGCCCCGTGAAGAGCGTGCGCGGCGGGGCGAGGCGCTCCAGCTCGGCGCGGTACGGCCCGAAGCCGACGACGACCAGGCGAGCGTCGACGGTCCGCATCGCCTCGAGCAGCACCTGCACGCCCTTCTGCTCGATCAGCTTGCCGAAGTAGACGACGAGCGGCTCGTCCGCCGCGTCGCCGCCGAGGAAGGCCGCGAGCCGCTCGGCGTTCCCCTCGTCGGGCAGGCGCTCTTCGGCGTTGCCCGGGTTCGGAGGGTCGGCCTGCGCCTCGGCGAGCAGCTCGGCGAGCGCCTCGGCGCGCGGACGGAGGCGGAACTCCTCGATGTCGACGCCCGGCGGCACTTCGTGGACGCGGTCGACGTGGCCGACGACCTCCTCGAGCACCTGCCGGATGTGCTCCGAGCCGACGTAGACCGCGTCGGCCGTCGCGAGCGACTCGCGCCCCCACGCCTCGAGCTCCGGCCGTCCGCGCATCGAGTACTCGAGCTCGGAGCCGTGCGCCTTCACGCGGAAGCGGGCGCCGGTCGCGGCGCCGACCGGCCCGCCGAGCAGGACGTGGTTCGCGAACACGAGGTCGGCCGGGAGCAGCTCGCGGAGCGCCCGTGCGTTCGCCTCGACGTACGCCGTGCGCTGCGCCGGGGTGAAGTCCTGGAGCAGGCGCGGCTCCAGGCCCTCGTAGCGGTCGAGGACGAAGACCGGCAGCAGCCGGTCGGGCAGCTCGGGCACGACCACGCGCGCGCCGCCGAGGTCGTAGCGCTCCGGGTCGCGCTCCTGGCAGACCACGACGACCTCGTGGCCGGCCCGGCTCCACGCGCGCGCGAGCGCGCGGCTGTAGACATTCGAGCCGGTGCCGCCGAGCAGGTAGCCGTGCCACAGCAGGACCCTCACGGGCCGTGAGGCTACGTGAGGTGGAAGTACAGCGCGTGCAGCAGCTCGACCGCGGGGTTCGAGGTGTGCACGGTCACGTCCGCCGGGACGTCGAGCAGGCTCTCGGTGTAGTTGAAGATGATGCGGACGCCGGAGTCGACGAGGTCGTCGGCCACCTTCTGGGCCGCGGCGGCCGGGACGGCGAGCACGCCGACGACGATGTTGCGGTCGCGGACGACGTCCTTCAGCCGGCGCTCGTCCTCGACGATCGCGTGGCCGAACTGGACGCCGATCTTGTTCTCGTCGCTGTCGAAGATCGCCGCGATGTTGATGCCGTGCTCGGCGAAGATCGGCGAGCTGGCGATCGCCTGGCCGAGCCGGCCGGCGCCGACGAGCGCGATGTTGTGCTGGCCCTGCGTGCGCAGGATGCGGCGGATCTCGCCCAGGAGCGAGTCGATCGAGTAGCCCACGCCCCGCTTGCCGAACTTGCCGAAGTTGGACAGGTCGCGGCGGATCTGCGTCGCGTTGATGTTCGTGTAGTCGGCGATCTCCTGCGAGCTGATCCGGTCCTTGCCCATCTTCTTCGCCTGGGTGAGGACCTGGAGGTAGCGCGACAGGCGCGCGGCGACCCCGACCGTGACGCGCTCGGAGGGGGCACCCGAGGTGGGAGCTTGCAACATCACGAGCATTGTGCCCGAAGGCTCTGGCCCTTCCGGACGGTTGTCACAAACCCATGAGCTTGTGACATCAACTGTCGGCCGGATGCGCGGGTCGCGCGACGGTGGCGAGGGGCGAAGATCGGGGACGGGCGTTCAGCGCCGCGCGGCGAGCTTCCGCCGGAAGGCCGCCTCGTCGAGGTAGTAGACGAACGCGCGCTCCCCGTCGATCTCCAGGACGGGCAGCCACTCGCGGTAGCGCGCCTCGAGCTCGGGGTCGCCGTCGATCGCGATCTCCTCGAGCTCGAAGCCGAGCTCGTCGCGCAGCGGCCGGAGCTGCGCGGCCATCTTCTCGCACAGGTGACAGCCGTGCGAGACGTAGACGGTGACGTGCGCTATGGGTAGAGGCCGCGCGTGACGGTCGCCTCGGCGACGCGCTGGACGGCGAGGCCGTACGCGGCCATGCGCATCGAGGTCTTGCGTTCCTCGTAGGTCGACCAGGTCTCGTCGAACGCGCGGCTGACGATCGCGTTCAGGCGCGCGTTGACCTCGTCCTCCTTCCAGAAGTACTCCTGGAGGCCCTGCACCCACTCGAAGTACGAGACGACGACGCCGCCGGCGTTGACGAGCACGTCGGGCAGGACGAGCACGCCGGCGGCTTCGAGGATCTCGTCGGCGCCCGGCGTGACCGGCCCGTTCGCGCCTTCGAGCACGAGCCGCGCCTTCACCCGGGCGGCGTTCGCGTCCGTGATCGCCTGCTCGAGCGCGCACGGCGCGAGCACGTCGCAGTCGACGAGCAGCAGGTCGTCGCGCTCGAGCGCGTCGCCGTCGTCGAGGTCGGCGATCGCGCCGCCGGCCCGCTTGTGGGCGAACGCGGCGTCGACGTCGAGGCCGCCCTCGGCGTAGCGGGCGCCCGAGCTGTCGGAGATCGCCACGACGCGCGCGCCGAGCTCCGACACGAACCGTGCGAGCGACGAGCCGACGGAGCCGAATCCCTGGATCGCGACCCGCAGGCCCTCCATCTCCCGCTGCTGGCGCTGGAGCGCCGACTGGAGGCAGAAGAGCGCGCCGCGGGCGGTCGCCTCCTCACGGCCGAGCGAGCCGCCGAGCGTCAGCGGCTTCCCCGTGACGACACCCAGCACGGAGTGGCCCTTGTTCATCGAGTACGTGTCGAAGATCCAGGCCATGACCGCGGCGTTCGTGCCGACGTCGGGGGCCGGGATGTCCTTCTCCGGGCCGATCTCGTTGATGATCTCCGAGGTGTAGCGGCGGGTCATGCGCTCGAGCTCGCCGGTGGAGAGCTTCTTCGGGTCGCAGACGACGCCGCCCTTGGCGCCGCCGAACGGCAGCCCCATCAGCGCGCACTTCCACGTCATCGTCATGGCGAACGCCTTGATCTCGTCGCCCGTGACGCCCGGGTGGTAGCGGATGCCGCCCTTCGACGGGCCGCGCGCGTTGTTGTGCGTGATGCGGAACCCCTGGAACGACCGCACGCTGCCGTCGTCCATCGAGGTCGGGATCGAGACCTCGACCGACTTCTTGCACTGCTGGAGCACCTCGACGAGCCGCTCGTCGATGTCGAACGTCTCGGCGACCTTGCGGAGCTGCTGCTGCGCCAGCGAGTACGGGTTCTCGCGCTGATCCGCGGCACGCGCGTCCGTCGCCATCGGGGCGAGACCCTACTCGATCCGGAAGTCGACCTGCATGCGGCTCGGCGGCGCCGACCCCGGGATCGTCGGCCAGGCGACGAGCCGGAGCTCGTAGCGGCCGGGAGGCAGCCGTCGCGACGCCGGGTCGCGCCCGCTGATCCCGAAGCTGTAGCTGCCGGGCAGCAGGTCGCGCTGGCGGGCCAGCAGGCCGCGGAAGCGGCCGTTCGCGTCG
>DASZWI010000062.1:0-2874 GCA_035546715.1 Gaiellaceae bacterium
AACCTCTTCCCGATGCGGGAGCCGAAGCGCGGCCCGCTCGTCGATCGCGCGACGATGGCGCGGCTGGCCCGGCCCGTGCTCGACGACCTCGGTCTGCGGGCACCGCTCACCACGCTCGTCGGCGACCTGTCGCTGGCCGAACGCCAGCTCGTGGAGATCGCGCGGGCGCTCGTCGCCGAGCCGCGCGTGCTCATCCTCGACGAGCCGACCTCGGCCCTCGAGGCGCGTGGGACGGAGCGGCTGCTCGAGGTCCTCGACGTGGTGCGGCAGCGCCAGGTCGCGGTCGTCTTCGTGAGTCACGTGCTGGAGGAGGTGATGAGCCTCTGCGACGAGGTGACGGTGCTGCGCGACGGCGCCGTCGTCCTCTCGGCGGTGCCGCGGGACGAGCTGACGATCCCGCAGATCGTCGAGGCGATGCTCGGGGAGCGGGCCGTGAGGGAGCGGCAGGCGGTCGCCGCGGCGAGCTCGCCGCGTCCGGGCGGCGGCGAGGTGCGCCTCGACGGGGCGCGCGTCGCCGGGCGGCTCGAGGACGTGTCGCTGCGCGCGACGGCGGGCGAGGTCGTCGGGCTGGCCGGGCTCTCGGGCTCGGGGCACCGCTCGGTGCTCGAGGCGGTGTTCGGGCTGCGGCGGCTGGACGCCGGCACCGTGCTCTTCCCGGACGGCCGGGGCCTCGACGGGGGACGCCGCGCGGCGATCCGCCGCGGCGTCGCGCTCGTCACGGGAGACCGGCGACGGCTCGGGCTGATGCTCGACAAGCCGATCTGGGAGAACGTCGCCCAGGTGCGCGCGGTCGCGATGGGGCGTGCGGGACGGCCGCTCCGGCGGCAGGAGCTCCGGGCGCGGACCCGCCGCCACGTGGAGCGGCTGCGGATCCGGACCTCGTCGGTCGACGCGACCACCGGCCAGCTCTCCGGCGGCAACCAGCAGAAGGTCGTGTTCGCCAAGTGGCTCGAGATCGAGCCGTCGGTTCTGCTGCTCGACGACCCGACCCGCGGCGTGGACGTCGGCACGAAGGCCGAGATGCACGCCCTGATCCGCGAGGAGGCGGCGGCCGGTGCGCCGGTGCTGCTCTGCTCGACCGACGTCGACGAGCTCGTCGCGGTCTGCGACCGGGTGCTCGTGTTCTTCCGCGGCCGTGTCTGCGCGGAGCTCTCGGGCGATGCCCTCCAGGCGCACGCCGTGCTGGAGGCGATGAACACCGGGAGCCTGCCGGCTGGATGACGGCCACCGTCCGCGACGCGATGTTCGACGTCATGCGTCGCTACGACATGACGACGGTGTTCGGGAACCCGGGGTCGACCGAGATCCCGTTGCTCGCCGACTTCCCGGACGACCTGCGGTTCGTGCTCGGCCTGCACGAGGCGGCGGTCGTGGGCGTCGCGAGCGGGTACGCGATCGCGCGCGGCACGCCGTCGCTCGTCAACCTGCACACCGCCGCCGGGCTCGGGAACGCCGTCAACGCGATCGCCTGCGCCCGCGACAACCGCGTCCCGCTGGTCGTCACGGTCGGCCAGCAGGACCGCCGCCAGCTCGCCCTCGCGCCGTTCCTGACCGGGCGCGACCTCGAGCGGCTGGCCGGCGACTACCCGGTGTGGACGACGACCCCGGCCGTGCCCGCCGACGTGCCCGGCGCCGTCGTCCGCGCGTGGCACGAGGCGCGGGTCCGGCGCGGGCCGGCGCTCGTCGTCGTGCCGATGGGCGACTGGGAGGAGCCCTGCGACGGCGTCCGGGCGGCCCCGGATGCGCTGCGCCACGACCCGATCGCCGCAGAGGCGCCGCTCGCCGAGCTACAGGCCCTGCTCGACGGCGCCGAGCGCCCGGCGCTGGTCGTCGGCGCCGGGCTCGACACCGAGGAGGGCTGGCGCGGCGTGGTGGCGCTGGCCGAGCGCCTCGGCTGCCCGGTCTGGCAGGACACCTTCTCGAGCCGCGCCGCCTTCCCGCAGGACCACCCGCAGTTCGCGGGCCACCTGCCCTGGCGCCGGCGCGAGCTGCGGGTGCTCTTCGCCGAGCACGACGTGGTCGTGGCGCTGGGCACGCCTGCGTTCAGGCTCTATCTGTACGACGACGGGCCGATCGTCCCGGCGACCTGCCGCGTCGCCGTCGTGACCGACGACCTCGAGGAGGCCGCGCGCAGCAACGCCGAGCTCGCCGTCGTCGCGTCGCCCGCGGAGGTGTGCGCGCGGCTGGCCGGCGCGGTCGCCGGCCGCTCCCCCTCGTGCACGCCCCTGGCGCGATCCGCCCCGCCCGACCCGGGCGGGCCGCTGACCGCCGACCAGGTCCTCTTCGCGCTCGGAGAACGGCTGCCGGTGGACGCGATCCTCGTCGAGGAGGCGCCGTCGCATCGCCCCGAGCTCCTCGACCGGATCGCGATCCGGCGGCCGGGCGGCTTCCTCGCCGTGGCCAACGGCGCCCTCGGGTTCGGGCTCGCGAGCGCGATCGGCCTGCGCCTCGCCTCGCAGGACCGTCCCGTCGTCGCCGTGCTCGGCGACGGCTCCTCCACGTACACGGTGCAAGCGCTCTGGACGGCGGCGACGTACGGCGCGGGCGTGGTGTTCGTCGTCCTCTCCAACGGGCGCTACGCGGTGATGGACAAGCTCGCCGCCGACCACTCGGGCGGCGCCGGCGCCTGGCCTGCGTTCCCGACGCTCGAGCTCGCGACCGTCGCCGCCGGCTTCGGCTGCCCGGCGCGGGTCGTCCGCACGCACGACGAGCTCCTCGAGGCGCTCGACGACGCGATCCCGGGAGCCGTCGCGCGCTCGACGCCGCTCCTGCTCGACGTCCGCGTCTCGTAGCGCCTGTGCGGATCGAGGGTTGACGGCAGGCGCTTTGCCACCTAATAGTAAGGTTGCTGAATATCAGGAACCGAAGGAGTGA
>DASZWI010000063.1:0-13231 GCA_035546715.1 Gaiellaceae bacterium
CGACCTGCGGCGACGGCTGGCGTCGACCCGCTGGCCCGACGAGGTGGCCGCGGCCGGCTGGGACTACGGGACGTCGCTCGACTACCTGAAGGAGCTCTGCGCCTATTGGCTCGAGGAGTTCGACTGGCGCGCCCAGGAGGCGAAGCTGAACGCCTTCGACCAGTTCCGCGGCCGCATCGGCGATCAGTGGATCCACTTCGTCCACGTGCGCTCGGGGCGCAGCGGAGCCCTGCCGCTGATCGCCACCCATGGTTGGCCGAGCACGTTCTTCGAGCTCCTGAAGCTCGTGCCGCGCCTGACCGAGGGGCCGAGCGGCGAGCCGGCGTTCGACCTCGTGATCCCGTCGATGCCCGGCTACGGATTCTCGTCGCGGCCGAGCGAGCGCTACTTCTCGGCGAGCGTGCCCGAGCTGTGGCGCGCGCTGATGGAAGGTCTCGGCTATCCGCAGTTCTTCGCCCACGGCGGCGACATCGGAGGCGGGGTGACGGCGCGGCTGGGGCAGCGCCATCCCGATGCCGTGCTCGGTATCCACGTCACGAACGTCTACGGATCGATCGCCGGCGACGATCCGCCGCCGAGCGAGGCGGAGCGGCGCTACCTGGAGCAGGAGGAGAGCTGGCGCAGCCGGGAGTGGGCGTACGGCGTCATCCAGGGACAGCGTCCGCAGACGCTCGGCTACGGCCTCAACGACTCGCCGGCCGGCCTGGCTGCGTGGATCGTCGAGAAGTATCGGGCGTGGTCCGACTGCGGCGGCGACGTGGAGACGGTCTTCACGAAGGACGAGCTGCTGACCAACATCACCCTCTACTGGGTGACCGAGACGATCACCTCGTCGTTTCGTCCGTACTGGGATCGCAACCACGACCCCGACCCGTCGCCGTGGGCGCCGATCACCGTTCCGACCGGCGTCGCGATCTTCCCCGGCGATCTCGCTCGGCCGCCACGCGAGTTCGCCGAACGCTCCTACAACGTGCAGCAGTGGACGGAGATGCCTCGCGGCGGTCACTTCGCGGCACTCGAGCAACCAGACCTTCTCGCCGCCGACATCCGCCGCTTCTGCTCCATGATCGCCCGACGCCGAGCGGCATGCGGCAGCTGAGGGCGGTCCGCGCCGTAGGTGACCGCCTAGTCACTTACAATGGCGCGGTGAACGACGACCTCGTCTTCAAGGCGCTCGCCGACCCCAGCCGGCGGCGTCTGCTCGATCTGCTCTACCAGCGAGACGGCCGGACGCTGACGGAGCTCGACAACGAGCTGGACATGACGCGGTTCGGCGTGATGAAGCACCTGAACGTGCTCGAGGAGGCCGGCCTGATCACGACCCATCGTCGCGGGCGGGAGAAGCTCCACTTCCTGAACGTCGTTCCGCTGCAGCAGATCATCCGCCGCTGGCTCGACAAGTACTCCGCGGCCCGCGCCGACGCGCTGATCGACCTCAAGAACAACCTCGAACGACGATGACCGACCTCGAGGCCGGGCCGACGCAGGTCTACCGGATCTTCATCCGCGCGCAGCCGGAGGCCATCTGGCAGGCGATCACGAGCCCGGGTTTCACGGCGCGCTACTTCCACGGGGCGCGGATCACCGTCGTTCCGGAGCGGTACACGTCGTTCGGGCCGAACGGGGACACCTGGGGCGACGAGGACGTCTACGAGTTCGACCCGCCGCGCCGTCTGGTCCACGGCTGGCGGTCGCTCTACGACGACGAGCTCGCCGCCGAGCCGGCGAGCCGCGTGACGTGGGAGATCGAGCCCCAAGACGACTCGGTCTGCCTCGTGACGGTCATCCACGACCGTCTCGACGACTCGCCGAAGACGGCGGCCAGCGTCAGCGGCCGCGGCTGGATGGGCGTGCTCAGCGGCCTGAAGACGCTCCTCGAGACCGACACGCCGCTCTTCGCGCCCAGCGAGACGTGACCGTCTTTGACACGTGAGTAGATAGTCACGTATCCTTCGGTGCCGGCGTGTTCACGGCAATCACCCTGCACTATCCGGCGACACAGTTCGTCGACGAGCTGACGGAGTTCATGCACGCCGTCATGGACGGGATCCGCGACGCGCCCGGCCTGATCGAAGCGCACGTCGCCGAAGCCGCAGACGGTTCATGTCTGGCCGGCGTCACGCAGTGGAACACCGCTGACGACTTCGCGCGGGCACGTCCGCTGATCCTCGCGTTCGCTCCGCAGCGCGACCCGGCGTGGACGACGAAACCGGACGAGGCGATCCGCCTGCAGTCGATCGAGCGCGTCAGCTCCTGACTCGTCGTGCCGGGCACGCCTCGCTCCCCCGATCCTGGAGCGGCCTGAGCACGAACACGTCTGTCGGCGCGGCGCCCCATCGCTCGTCGAGAGCCGTCGCGCCGGCGACTGCCGCCGGCAACACCTGTCCCAGCGCTGCCTCGCTTTCCCAGTACGAGACGGCGACAAGCCGGTCGGAGTTGAGGTCGCGAAAACCCACGCTCCCGAGGCACCCTGCCTTGTCTCGACTCGTGGCCCCGACCTGCTGCATCACTGCGATCCAGTCCGCCCTGTGCTCCGGTCTGGGCGCGTGGATCGCGAGTGCCGCGACGACCGCGCCCTTCGGAACGAGATTGCGTTGATCGCTCACGTCGCTGCTCCTTGGTGAAAGAGGTGACTCCTGACTAACGTGAGTATATGGTAACGTATTACGGGTGGCGGGAGGATCGCCGTCACAGCCGCGCCCGTCGTGCCGTCAGGCGGCTGGCCGCAGCTCGCGGCGCATCAGGCTGACGAGTGCGATCGCACAGAGCGCCTCGTCGGCGCCCACGCGGCTGTAGACGCGGCTTTCGCAGACGGTGACCGTCTTCCCCGGCCGGACGACCTCGCCGACCGCGACGAGCTCGCGCTGTCCCGGCGCGAGCAGGTTGAGCTTGTACTCGATCGTGAGGACGTCCGCGTCCGGCGGCCAGAGCGAAAGAGCGGCGTATCCGGCGGCGGTGTCCGCGATCGCCCCGATCGCGCCGGCGTGAACGAAGCCGTGCTGCTGCGTCAGCGCCTCGTTGCGTGGAAGCGTGATCCGGCAGGCGCCGCCGCTCGCGTGGTCGAGGCGCGCGCCGAGGTGGCCCATGAACGGCTGCGCCGCAAAGCTCGTCGCGATCCGTTGCTCGATCACCGCGCGCCCGCCGTCGCCGTCAGTGGATCACTGCCAACGCCGTCGCGACGACGAGGGCGATGGCCAGGGCGAGGTTGAACCGGCGCGAGCGACGCGGATCGCGCAGGAGCGGCGCGATCGAGGCTCCCGTGACAAGCCAGCCGCCCATGATCACGATCAGGAGGCCGCCCAAGATCGTCACCTTGACGAGCGCATCCGCGGCCGGCGCGTCGGCAAGCCGCGTGCTTGCGAAGGTGGCCGCGATTGCGACCCAGGCCTTCGGATTCACGACCGCGAGGACGGCGCCGCCGACAAAGGACGGCGCGTGCTCGCCGGCATCGGCTTCGCGAAGCGGCGGAGCGGTCGCGACGTGGTAGGCGAGGCGGAGGATGTACGCAGCCGAGAACACGATCACGACGATGCGCAGCGCCGGAACCGCGAGCAGCGTCACGGTGATCCCGGTTGCGACCGCGACCAGCACGACCCACGTTCCACCGGTGATCCCGGCTGCATAGCCGAGCGAGTTGCGGACGCCGTACGCCCCGCCCGCCGCTGTCACGCTGATCGTTGCCGGTCCGGGGCTTCCCATCGTCGCGAGCCCGGTGACGAGAAGAGGGACGAGCGATCCCCAGTGGATCGCCGCCGCTGCCGCCGCGGCTATCGCGAGCACGTCGAGGAAGGTTGGAGCCGGCTGCCCGCGACGGTTTCGATGCGCAAAGGCAAGCGAATCGCCTCGGCGGAAAGAAGACCGCGGGTGAACAGGGTCCTTATCGCGCGATTCGCGGCGGTTATCGGCTGACGCGCCGCCCGCGAGCACACTCCTTCCCGTGCCGCACGAGCGCTGGGAACCGATCGGCCGCGTCAGCGTGCGGGCGGTCGATGTGCCGCTCGCTCGTGCGATCGTCACGGCCGCCGGGACGATGCCGTCCGTGCCGGCCGTCGTCGTCGAGGTGATGACCGCAGACGGCCTCGCCGGCGTCTCCTATCTCCGCACCTACACGCGCATCGCGCTTCGCGCCACCGTGCAGCTCGCGCGCGAGGTGGCCGACCTCGTCACGGGCTTGCCCGGAGACCCGGCCTCGATTCGGAAGACGCTGCGAGCGCGCTTTCGCCTGCTCGGCAGCGACGGGCTCGTCGGCGCCGTGATCGCCGCCTTCGACATGGCGCTCTGGGACAGATACGCGAAGGCGCACGAGCTGTCGCTTGCCCGGGCGCTCGGCTCCGCGCGCACGAGCGTTCCAGCCTACGCGAGTCTTTCCGCCGCATCTGCCCGCGACGCGGCACGGGAGGCGGAGGAGCTCGTCGGGCGCGGCTTCCGCGCGGTCAAGCTGAAAGGGACGTCCGACCTCGACCAGACCCTTGCGGCGGCAGGCGCCGTCCGCGCCGCCGTGGGATCTGAGATCTCGCTGCTCGTCGACTTCAACCAGGCGCTCGGCGTCCAGCAGGTTCTCGCCCGTGCCCGCGAGGTCGATCGTGCCGGTCTCTACTGGATCGAAGAGCCGACCCAGGCCGACGATCTCGTCGGGCACGCGCTGCTCGCCGACGCGCTCGCGACGCCGGTGCAGCTCGGCGAGAACCTGCGCTCCACGAACGAGCTGGACGCGCTCGTCCGCGTCGGTGGGGTCGATCATCTCGCGTTCGACGTGCAGAGAATCGGCGGTGTCAGCGGTTGGCGCGACGCCGCCGAGACGGCGGGCCGCAGCGGCATTCCCGTCTCGAGTCATGCCTTCGGCGAGTTCAGCCGGCATCTCCTCGCGGCGAGTCCAACGAGCCATCTCTTCGAGTTTCTCGACCACATGGAGCGGGTCGTCGAGGAGCCGATACGCGTGGAGGATGGGGAGGTCGTCCTGCCCGATCGGCCCGGCGCCGGCCTTGCCTTCGACGAGCGAGCGCTTCGCCGCTACGAGGTCGCGACGTAGGAGGGGCGACCCCGAAGAACGCGGTTGTGAGTAGCGTGGTGATACTGACAGCGGGTACGATCATGCGGGCGGTGGTGACGTGACGGAGCAGCAGTGGCCGGGTCTCGATCTGCGGCATCTGACCGCCTTCCAGGCAGTCGCCGTCACCGGTTCGTTCGCCGCGGCTGCCAAGCGGCTCGGCTACACCCAGCCGGCGGTCAGCCAGCAGATCGCCGCGCTCGAGAAGATCGTCGGACATCGACTCTTCGAACGCGCGAGCGGCCGGTCGATCTCGGAGCTCACCGAAGCCGGCGAGAGTCTGCTCGCTCACGTCGACGCTGTGTTGAAGCGCCTTGCGAGCGCGCGCGCCGACCTCGAGACGCTCGCAGACGGCGGCGCGGCGACGCTTCGGATCGGCGCCTTGCAGACGATCGCCGTGCGGATCGTCCCCTTGCTCGTGCGGCGGATGCTTTCCGGTGCGCACCCGGTGCGACTCGAGGTGCGAGAGGACGTGGATGACACGTCGATGCTCGCCGAGCTCGAGGCCGGCTTGCTCGACTTCGCGTTCGTGATGCTGCCGGTCGACGATCGGCGCTTCCGGACGCTCGAGCTCGTCGAAGACCCGTATTTTCTCGTCGCGCCGCGCGGAGACAGACGGGCTCGCGAGATCGCGTCGCTCACGGAGCTCGAACGCGTTCCGATGATCGGCCGGAGCACCTGCCGCTGCTGGGAGATCGTCACCGCGCAGTTCCACGCCGCCGGGATCGAGCCGAACTACGTCTTCCGTAGCGACGACGCATTCTCGGTGATCGGTCATGTCAGAAGCGGGCTCGGTCTGGCGATCGTCTCGCAGCTCACGATCGAGATGGTCAACACGGATGACATCGAGGTCGTGCCGCTCAACGGTCTGATCGCGCCGCGACGTCTCGTTCTTGCCTGGAACCGCGACCGTGAGCACTCGGCCACCGAGGCGCGTCTCCTCGGGCTGACGCGGAATCTCTCCGCCGAGCTCCGCCGGGCGCAGCCGCAGTCGCGCCATCTCGTCGCGGCTGCCGGATACGTCGGGCGGGTCGCCTAGGGACACGCCGAGAGACGGAAAGAGAGGCAACGATGAGAGCTGACCGCCGCGCCCTCGCCGCGCGCTACTACGCATCGAGTCGCGCCCACGACGAGGCGCTCGCCGACCGCCTTCGGCGCTTCCGCAACCTGGAGCCTCCCTCCGCCGAGCTGCTCGCGGTTGTCGCACGCGCGGCGGGTGCGCGCCGGATCCTCGAGCTCGGAACCTCGAACGGATACTCGACCCTCTGGCTCGGCGACGCCGCAGAGGCAAACGGGGGAACGCTCCTCAGCGTGGATGTCGACTCCGACCGCATCGACCTCGCACGCAGCGTTCTCGCCGAGGCCGGTCTCTCCGAGGTCGTGGAGCTTCGTGTCGAGGACGCGGCGAAGACGCTCGCCGGCTCGGCGGATGGGCAGTGGGATCTGGTGTTCCTCGACGCCGAGCGGCCGCACTACGTCTCGTACCTCGACGACCTCGTCCGCTCGTTGAAGCCCGGTGGCGCCCTCGTCGTCGACAACGTGCTCTCGCACGCGGACGAGCTTCGCGACTTCACGCAGGCGATCGAGGCGATCGCGCAGTTGACGCAGACGGTTGTGCCCGTCGGGGCAGGGCTGCGCGTCGCCGTCAAGAGCCGCGGCCGCGAGTAGCGCGGAGCGGAGGCCGCTCGGGCCCAGTGAGTTGTTTCACGCTATCCGCTCGGCTACCGTGACATCGGCGATGCTCAAGCGCGACTACGCCGGCCAGGATTGCCCGATCGCTCAGACGCTCGAGATCATCGGCGATCGCTGGACGATGCTCATCATCCGCGACGCGTTCCTCGGCCTTCGCCGCTTCGACGAGTTCCACGCCTCGCTCGGCGTCTCCCGCAACATCCTCGCCGATCGCCTCAAGCGGCTCGTCGACGTCGGGATCTTCGAGCGCGTGCTCTACAACGAGCATCCGCCGCGCTACGAGTACAAGCTGACGAAGAAGGGCCGCGACCTGAACGTCGCCCTCACCGCGCTTCGGCAGTGGGGCGAGGAGTATGTCTGCGAGCCGATCCGCATCCTGCGCACGAAGCATGGACGTCGGCGCGCCGTCGCAGCGATCGTCGAAAAGGGAACACCGGCGATTCCCGCGCACGAATTGGAGCTCGTGCCGGTGGCGAAGAAGAAGCGGCGCGTCTAGCGCTCCGCGCGCCCTCTCGGTCGATCGATTCTCGCATCGGCCGCCAGCGATCTCTTATCGGTGCAGCGCCCGGCGCGGCCTAGGCGCCGCGTACGTTTCATCACGCTACCGACCAGGTGGCGAACGTGAAACGCGCGTGGAAGGAGGAGCGTGGCCGCAACGGCCGTCGAGATAGCAGCAAGCGAAGCGAAGACGCGGCCCGGGATCGTGTTCACGATCGTCGCGGTCGGCGTCGTGCTCGCCACCGTCGATCAGTTTGTCGTGAACATCGCCTATACGGCGATCGCCCGCGGTCTTTCCGGCAACCTCTCGACCGTCTCCTGGGTGCTGAACGGCTACTCGATCGTCTTTGCGGCGCTGCTCGTCCCGGCGGGCCGACTCGCCGACCGAAGTGGCCGCAAGCGCGGCTTCCTCTTCGGCGTCGCGCTGTTCACCGTCGCCTCGGCCGCGTGCGCCGCCTCACCCGATCTGGCCTTTCTGATCGCCGCCCGCGCCGTGCAAGCGTGCGGCGCCGCCTTCCTCGTCCCGAGCTCGCTCGGGCTTCTGCTCGCGGCGTATCCGGCGGAGCGGCAGAGCGGGGCCGTGGGCGGCTGGATGGCGGTGACCGGTGTCTCCGCGGCGCTCGGGCCGGTCGTCGGTGGTCTGCTCGTCGCCGTCGACTGGCGCTGGATCTTCCTCGTCAACGTCCCCGTCGGCGCACTCGCGCTGGCGCTTGGCATCCGCCTTCTGCCCACGGTGCGTCAGGAGGCGACACGGATTCCGGATCTCCTCGGTGCGCTCTTCCTCGTCGCGGCGACCGCGGCGGTGTCGCTCGGGCTTGTCCAGGCGAACGAGTGGGGGTGGGGCTCGGCGCGGATCGTCGCCTCGTTCCTTGCCGCCGCACTCCTTGTCGCCTGGTTCATCCGGCGCTCCGCGGTTCACGCCGCGCCCGTCGTCGAGCTGTCCCTTCTGCGCACGCCCCGCTTCGCCGTCTCGTATGTCGCCATCGTGTTCTACTGCGCCGCCTTCTCGGCCATGCTTCTCTCGGTCATCCTCTGGGCGCAGACCGCGTGGCATTGGAGCGCGCTCGAGTCGGGGCTCGCCTTCGCACCAGGCCCGGTGATGGTGCCCCTCTTCTCGTGGCTCAGCGTCCGCCTCGCGCGCCGGTTCGGCGCCGGTCTGATTGCCGCTGCGGGCTGTGCCGTCTTCGGTGGAGCAGGGCTCGTCTCGGATCGGCTCCAGACGCTCGCCCCGCACTACCTGACTGCGATGCTTCCGAGCGCGATCATGATGGGCATCGGCGTCGGACTTGCCATGCCGACGCTGATGGCCGCCGGCGCAGCATCCCTCCCGAAGGAGCGCTACGCGACCGGCTCGGGCGTGCTGTCGATGGGCCGGCAGCTCGGCTTCACGCTCGGCGTCGCCGTCTTCGTCGCGGTCATCGGAACGCCGGGCCATGGGATGCACCAGCTTCGCGCCTTTCAGCACGGCTGGATCGCGGTCGCGGTCATCGGCGCAGCCGGCGCTCTCGTCTCGCTCGCGCTCGCGTCAAGCGACACCCGCGGCGAACGGCCGGCCGCGTGAGCAGGTCGTCACGGGCTCTTCTTGGGCGCTCGCGGCTTTCGTGCGAAGTCGTGCTCGACGGTGTCGGCGAGCTCCTCGTAGAGCCCGATCAGGCCTTCGACGAAGTGGAGGCCGAGGTAGAGGTATCGCTCGCGGTGCGGGAACGACTTGGCGCGCTCCGCGGTCTCTCGGACACGGGCGCGCATGTCCTCGAGGTCGTCGCGTAGTGCGGCAAAGCCCTCGCGAACCGCCTCCTCTCCCACGAGGTCCGTCGCGAGCAAGCGGATCAGCGCGTCGCTCTTGAACGGGGTGAACCCGACCGGCGTGCGCGCCCACTCGCGCAGGGCGTCCAGTCCCTTCTCCGTCAGCGTGTAGACCGTGCGCTCGCGTGTCTTGCCGGGCTCCTTGCGCGCCTCGAGGTAGCCGAGCCGTGCGAGCCGCTTCGGCTCGACGTAGTACTGGCTCTCGCCGGCCCAGGCGAGGAAGCGGCTGCGCTGCGCGATGCGCCGGAGGTCGTGCGCACCCGCCCCGCCGCGGCCGACGAGGGCGAGCATCTCGTACGAGAACAGGGTGAGGTCTTCGCGGCTTGACAAGGCTATGTTCTGTAGTTTACTCTAACTACGCTCCATAGTTTACCAGGAGGGATGGACATGTACGACGCCATCATCGTCGGGGCGCGCGCCGCGGGCTCGCCGACCGCGATGCTCCTCGCCCGCAAGGGTCATCGTGTGCTCCTCGTCGACCGGGCGACCTTCCCGAGCGACACCCTGTCGACCCACTACATCCACCAGCCCGGCGTCGCCCGGCTCGAGCGTTGGGGGCTGCTCGATCGTCTCGTCGCCACCGGCTGCCCGCCGTCTCGCGGCCTCACCTTCGACGTGGGCCCGTTCGCCCTGGCCGGCTCCCCGCTCCCGAGCGACGGCGTGGCGGAGGCCTATGCGCCGCGCCGCACGGTCCTCGACGCGCTCCTCGTGGACGCGGCTGCCGAGGCCGGGGCCGAGGTGCGCACGGGCTTCCCGGTCGACGAGCTGGTCTACGAGGACGGCGCGGTCGCCGGGATCCGCAGCGGCAACGTCGTCGAGCGCGCCCGCGTCGTCGTCGGGGCGGACGGCCGCCACTCGCTCGTCGCGCGGGCCGTCGGCGCCGCCGTCTACGACGAACGCCCGGGCCTGACGTGCGCCTACTACACGTACTGGGGCGGAATCGAGGACGGCGACGTCGAGCTCTACCCCCGCGAGGGACGGATGATCATGGGCGGGACGCCGACGCACGACGGGCTGAGGATCGTCATCGTGTTCTGGCCGCGCGACGAGTTCCACGCGGTGCGCGCCGACGTCGAGCGGAGCTTCCACGACGCCCTCGCGCTCGCACCGCCGCTCGTCGAGCGGCTCGCGACGGGCGAGCGTGCCGACCGCTTCTACGGAATCGGCGACCTGCCCTTCTACTACCGGAAGCCCTTCGGCCCGGGGTGGGCGCTCGTGGGCGACGCGGGGTACCACAAGGACCCGATCACGGCTCAGGGCATCACCGACGCCTTCCGCGACGCCGAGCTGCTCGCCGCCGCGCTCGACGCCGGGTTCGTGGGCGCGCAGCCCCTCGAAACAGCCCTCGCCCAGTACGAGCGCATCCGGAACGAGGAGACCCGCGGGCTCTACGAGCTCACGTGCGAGTTCGCGTCGCTCGCGCCGCCGACTGCCGAGCAGCAGGCGCTCTTCGCCGCGTTGCGGACGAACGAGGAGGACACGCGCCGCTTCTTCGGCGTCGTGGCCGGGACCGTCCGCGCGGACGAGTTCTTCGCTCCCGCAAACCTCGCGCGGATCGTGGGAGCGCCGCCGCCCGCCTAGCGCCGGCGGCGCTCGGCGCTCGAGCCGCGCGGATCAGGATCGCCCGGGACGGCTGTCCAGCAGCACGTCCCACGGCTCGATCGCGTCGACGACGAGGTGCGTCCTCGCCCACGGGTCACGGGCGAGCGTCTCGCGGACGACCTCCTCCGACTCGGCCTCGATCGCGAGGACGACGCGCATGTAGTCGAGCGGACCCCCGAGGACGACGAAGCCGGACGCCTCGAGCGCGTTCGAGAACTCGACGTGCTCGGCCCACTTGGCCTGCTTGTTCATCGGCAGCGCCAGATCCCACTCGGGGCCGGAATGGCGGAGGACGACGTGGAAGAACATCGCCCGCGACACTAGCGCGCAAAGAGGTCGAAAATCGTCCGCTATCGACGCCGCGCCGACGACGCGAGCGCGTCGGCGAGGGACGCGACCGCGGTGCGCAGCCTGGCCGGCCGCTCGATCGTGAACGGGCACCCCAGCCCGGCGAGGACGCGCGCAACCCAGTCGAGCGACTCTGCCCGCGCCTCGAGGCGGGAGCCGCCGTCGGCCGCAGTCAGCGTGCCGAACGTCTCGGGCAGTCGCGCCCGCGCGGTCTCCGGCGGCAGCTCCAGGAGCACCGACACCTCGTGCGTCCACGGCACCGATCGGAGCGAGCGGCGGACGTACTCGGACGGCTCGAACTCCGGCGGAGGCTCCGTCGCGGCGAGGTCGGGCTCGATCGCCACGCTGCGGATCCGGTCGACGCGAAACGTCCGCAGCTCGGCCCGGCCGTGGTCGTATGCGGCGAGATACCCGCGACCGCCGTGGATGACGAGGCCGTACGGACTGAGCTCCCGCTCGCTCGTCGTCCGGTCGCGCGATGTGTAGTGCGTCCGCACGCGTCGACCTCTGCGAATCGCGTCCGCAAGCTCGAGGACGAGATCGCCGCGAACCGGTTCGACGTCGCCCGAGCCGCTGAAGAGGACGGCCACCTCGAGCGCCCCGACCTTGCGCTGAAGCGCAGGCGGCAGCACGCGGTAGATCTTCGCGAGCGCGCCGTCCACCGCCTCCGTCGGCGCGGGCAACCGGCTCGCGCGCGCGGCGAGCAGGCCGATCACGACGGCGACCACCTCCTCGTCGCGCAGCATCAACGGCGGCAGTCGGTACCCGGGGCGGATGCGGTAGCCGCCGCCGACGCCACGCTGACCCTCGACCGGGATGCCGATCTCCTTCAGCGCCGCCACGTAGCGCCGCAGCGTCCGCGTGTCGACGCCCACCGCGTCCGCCAGCTCGCGCCCGGTCGCATGCGGCCGATCCTGGAGCAGCTCCAGC
This sequence comes from Gaiellaceae bacterium, assembly GCA_035546715.1. Lineage (GTDB taxonomy): Bacteria > Actinomycetota > Thermoleophilia > Gaiellales > Gaiellaceae > PALSA-600. The sequence continues at coordinate 11,921 of DASZWI010000063.1, forward strand.
AGCGTCAGCAGCCGCGAGGTCGCCGTCGACACCCGGCGCAGTCAACCACGACATGAGGACATGGGTCGACCGCTTTCGGCGCGCGGGCTCTTCGACTCCAGGGCCCACATCCCAAGTACGACTGAGGAGGTCGGACGGGTTGCGAGACGCGTCGCTACAGCTCGTCCGGGCTCCGCAGCGACTCGCTCAGCTCACGTTCGGCGGCGCGTGCCGAGGATTCGGCCTGCTCACGCGTCGGTTCGCGCCCGACTCGCGAGCCGAGCGGTCCATACGCGGACCAGCGGAAGCCGCCCTGCGGATCCTCCTCGACGGCGAATCCGGAGGCGCTGCCTCGCGTCTGCTCGTCGCCGCCCATGGAGCCACTCTACTGCGAGATCAAGGGTGCTTGGCTGCGCGCGCGCCGCCGCGCGCCTCGGCCCGGAATGCGTTGCGGTAGGCCCGTGGGGACGTCTGCAGGTGAAGCGCGAACTGTGCTCGCATCGTGACGCTCGAGTCGTAGCCGGCGTCTCGTGCGACGCGTTCGATCGGGAGGTCGGTGGATTCGAGGAGGAGTTGCGCGCGCCGGAGCCGCTCGCGCTGCAGCCATTCCCCGGGTGGCAGCCCGGTGGTGGCCCGGAACTTGCGCGTCAGCGTCCTGGGGCTGACCGCGGCGTGGCGTGCGAGGTCGTCGACGGTGAGGCCGTCGGCGACGTGGTCGGCGGCCCAGGTGACGATGTCGCTCGCAGCGGGCTCGATCGGCTGCTCGATGTACTGCGCCTGCCCGCCGGAGCGGTGCAGCGGCATCACGAGCCGCCGCGCAACCGCGGCGGCGACGCTCGTCCCGAGGTCTCGGGCGACGATGTGGAGGCAGAGATCGATGCCCGCCGCGATGCCTGCTGAGGTGAGGATGTCGCCCTCGTCGATATAGAGAACCGAGGCGTCGACGTCGACCCGGGGGTAGCTCGCCTGCAACTGCCGGGCATCGCGCCAGTGCGTCGTCGCGCGCCGTCCGTCGAGGAGCCCGGCCTCCGCGAGCACGAATGCACCGACGCAGATCGAGGCGATCCTGGCGCCCCGTCTGTGGGCGCGCGCGAGCGCTCGCAGGAGCTCTGGCGGCGGCCTGTCGACCGTCGTCGACCCCGGGACGACAATCGTGTCGGCTCTCGAGAGCGCCCGCAGACCGTGGGTCGTCTCGACCACGAGGCCCGAGTCCGTGCGCACGCGACGAGATTCGGCCGCCGCGACGACGACGAGCCGGTACCACGGATCGTGGAGGTCGGAGTAGTCGGCGCCGAAGACCTGGCAGGGGATGGCGAAGTCGAGCGGGATGAG
>DASZWI010000064.1:0-9313 GCA_035546715.1 Gaiellaceae bacterium
GTGGTCGGTCGTCGTCGCCCGGACGTTGACCTCCCCCTCGCCGACCGCCTCGGTCAGGGCCCGCCGCATCGCCTCGCGGTGCGGCGCGACCCGCGGCTCCTCGCCGATCAGGACGCAGTCGGCGTTGACGAGGCGCCACCCGGCGTCGCGCACCTGACCGTAGGCCTCGCGCAGGAGGTCGAGGCTGTCGGCGCCGTGGAAGCGGGCGTCGCCCGACGGGAAGAGCCCGCCGATGTCGCCGAGGCCGGCGGCGCCGAGCACGGCGTCGATCAGCGCGTGCGCGAGGACGTCGCCGTCGGACTGCCCGGCCCACCCGCGCGGATGGTCGATCGCCACCCCGCCCAGCACGAGCGGGACGCCCTCTTCGAGCGCATGGGCGTCCACGCCGATGCCGACGCGGAGGCTCACGCGGGCGCCCCGAACAGCTCGTCGAGCGAGCGGATGCGCAACGCGGCCTCCGGCGGCTCCTGGACGTATCCGCAGGGCCCGCGCCGGATGGGGACCGCGACCATGCCGGCGGCGAGCGCCGGGGCGACGTCGTCGTCGACGCGATCTCCCACGCACGCGATCTTCGCAGCCGGCGCACCGGCGAGCTCGGCGACCCGCTCGAGCACGACCGCCTCTACAGCCACGCGGCCACGCGCTCGAGGTCGGCGCGGGTCGTCACCTTGAGCAGCCGCTCGTCGCCGGGGACGACTGCGACGCGGCCGCCGACGGCCTCGACGAGCGAGGCGCAGTCCGTCCCCTCGAAGCCGGCCCGGGCGAGCGCGTCGCGCAGCACGGGCGCGACGAACGCCTGCGGCGTCTGCACGGCCACCAGGTCGGACCGCGCAGGCGTCTCGACCACGAAGCCGCCCTCGACCCGCTTGATCGTGTCGGCGACCGCCAGCGCGGGCACGGCGCCGTCGGCGCCCTGACCGAGCGCTTCGAGCAGGCGCGGGACGACCTCCGCGGGCAGGAGCGGCCGGGCCGCGTCGTGGACGAGGATCGCGGCCGCGTCGTCGGGCACCTCCGCGACGCCCGCGCGCACCGACTCGGTGCGCGTCGCGCCGCCGGGCACGCAGGCCGACACCTTCGACGCGCCCAGCTCCTCGGCGAGCAGGATCGCCGGCTCCTCCCAGCCGGGCGGGGCGACGACGACGACGGCGTCGATCCAGTCCGACTCGTCGAGGCGCCGCAACGGCTCCGCGAGCAGCGGCAGCTCGCCGAGGCGCGCGAACGCCTTCGGCTTGTCGTCGCCAAGCCGTTCCCCTCGCCCGGCGGCGACGAGAACGGCCCACGCGCTCATCAGACGGTCGCGGCGGTCTTCTTCTTCGCGGCGGCCGGCTTGACCGCGGTCGCCTTCGGCGCCGCTGCGGTCTTCTTGGCCGCGGGCTTGGCCTTGCCCTGGCTCGTCAGCACTTCCTCGAGCCACTCGAAGGTCTCCTCCTCGCCCATGTTCTTCGCGTACATGAGCTCGGAGGCGAGGATCTTCTTCGCCTTGACGTACATCTGCTTCTCGCCGGTCGAGAGGCCCTTCTCGCCGTCGCGGAGCGCGAGGTTCCGCACGACCTCGGCCAGCTCGAAGATGTCGCCGGTCTTCATCTTGTCGCGGTTGTGCTTGAAGCGCCGGTTCCAGTTCTTCGGCATCTCCGTGCCGCCGGACGTGAGGTACTTGAGGACCTTCTTGACGGCCTCCTCGTCGATCACCTTGCGGAGCCCGACGCGCTCGGCGTTCTCGGCGGGGACGTTCACGGTCATGTCGTTGTGATCGATCTTGATCGTGAGGTACTCGCGGATCTCGCCGAGCACGTCCTTCTTCTCACGCTTCACAACCGTCCCAGCCCCGTGGTGCGGATACACCACCTTGTCGCCGACCTTGTACAAGCCCAGTCCCCTTTACGTCCGTAGTCGCGAAAGTGCCGGCGGCCCGAAAGGCTCCACCGGCGAACATGGACAGGATACCAGAATGCGCGCAAAACCGCTAGTTTTGCAGGAGTTTTTGAAGAAAATCCCTGCTCAGGAGGCTTTTGCGTCGAGGCCCGCGGCGAGCGCGCGACGCAGCGTGTCGGCAGTCTCGGCCGCCCCCTTGGTCCCCGCCGGAGCGAGCACCGTCCGCAGCCCGAGCTTGCGGCACTCCTCGACGCGCCGGTCGGCCTGAGCCGCCGCCCGCAGGCGGCCGGTGAGGCCCACCTCGCCGAACGCGGCCATCCCTTCGCGCACCGGGACGCCGCGCGCGGCGGAGGCGATCGCCAGCGCGATTCCGAGATCGGCCCCGGGCTCGTCGATGCGGACGCCGCCCGCGACGTTCACGAAGACGTCCGCCGTGCCGAGCGGGATGCCGGCGTGCCGCGCGAGCACCGCGACGATCATCGCGAGGCGCTTCGGGTCGACCCCGGTGCCGACGCGGCGAGGCATCGCAAGGTCGGTGGGCGCGACGAGCGCCTGGATCTCGAGCAGGAGCGGCCGCGTCCCCTCGAGCGTGCAGGCCACCGCGGCCCCGACCTCGCCCGCCTCGGTGCGCCCGAAGACCTCGGAGGGATCCGGCACGCCGACCAGGCCGGCGCCCGTCATCTCGAAGATGCCGAGCTCGTTCGTGGAGCCGAAGCGGTTCTTGACCGCGCGCAGGATACGGTGGGCGTGGTAGCGGTCGCCCTCGAACTGGAGGACGCAGTCGACGAGGTGCTCGAGGACGCGCGGGCCCGCGACCGAGCCGTCCTTCGTCACGTGGCCGACGAGGAACGTGGCGATGCCCGCCTCCTTGGCCACGCGGAGGAGCCGCGCCGCCGCCTCCCGCACCTGCGAAACCGAGCCCGGCGCCGAGCCGACCTCGGCCGACCAGAGCGTCTGCACCGAGTCGACGACGCAGACGGCGGGCCGCTCGGCCTCGAGCGTGGCGCAGACCGCCTCGAGCTCGGTCTCGGCGAGGATCTCCACGTCGTCGCAGCCGCCGAGGCGCGCCGCGCGCAGCTTCACCTGGGCGACCGACTCCTCGCCCGTCACGAGCAGGGCGCGCCGCTCCCGCGAGATCGCCCCGAGCGCGCTCAGGAGGAGGGTCGACTTCCCGACGCCGGGCTCGCCGCCGACGAGCACGAGCGACGCCGGCACGAGGCCGCCGCCGAGCACACGGTCGAGCTCGGGCACGCCGGTCGAGAGCCGCTCCGCCTCCTCGGCCTGCACGTCGACGAGGCGAAGGGGTGGCCGCCCCCGGGCAGGTGAGAAGCCGCGGCTTGGGAGTCCTGCCGCGTTGACAGGCTCGGCCACCAGCGTCCCGAACTCGCCGCAGCCCGGGCACCGCCCGAGAGGCCGACCGGACGTGGTGCCGCACTCCGTGCACACGTGCTTGACGGCCACCGCCTTCGCCATCCTGCGACGGTAGCGGCGGCTTCGGCCGTCATCCGTGCCGGCTCCGTGCCGAGAGCGTGCCGATTGTGTCGCACTGCGTCCCGCGCCGGCGCGGGCATGCGCGGGACCGCGGCGTGCCGCCCCTCCGCCCCGGCCGCGAGCCATGGCCAGGCCGGACGGTTCCCGCAACCGGCATCCGCCGGCGCCCAGCTCTCCGAACAGCGTCGTTCCCGCGGCCCGGCCTCCCGCCGGTCCGCCGCGACAGCGTGGCGCCTCCTCCCGCCCACCACAAGACCTGTGGACGAATCGACACACACCTGTAACCCGTGCCTGGCACCGGGACAAGTACCCCGCCGACACGGCCGGCGGAGACGCGGCCGCAATGGGGATGCTCTAGCCTCTTCCGCGTGGCGCGCCGCCGGATTCGCTCTCAGACCGAGGTCGCGGCGCGCTGTGCGGAGCTGGCTGCGGAGGTGCGCCGCGCCGCCGAGCGGATCGGCGACGCGGACGGCGACCCGGAGATCGTCGACGCGGTCTGGCGCGGCGAGGCCCTCGGCACGCTCCTCTGGGCGCTCGGGCGGGTCGAGCTGCCGCCCTATGACCAACCCTTCGACACGGCGACGGCGGCGACGACGAGCGCGGCGGGAGGCTCGCTCCGCCCCGACGAGGAGCTCGCGACCGAGCTCGCGACCGCCCGCCTCTGGCACTGGCGGGCCCGCACCAGCGTGCTCCAGGCGAGCGGCGCGGTCGAGCTCCCGCCCGGCTACGCGACGTTCGACCAGCTGATCGCCGCGACGGCCATGCGCGGGCACGAGCGTGGCCTGCTCCCGGTCCCGACCCGGGGCGACTTCCAGGCCTACGGCCGCGTCTACCGCCAGCTCACGCCGGCGCAGCGCGACGAGGCGCATTCGATCGCGGTCGAGCGGCAGCACGCGCTCGAATGGCTCTTCCGACCGGGCGTGTCCTGGGAGGACGTGCCCCTCGACACCTGATAGAGGCGCCTATATCGTGTGGCGCTCATGGACCACGACGACCTCGTCCGCCGCTACGCCGAGCTGATCGTCCGGGTCGGCTGCAACGTCCAGCCGGGCCAGACCGTCTTCATCGACTCGCTCGTCGACCACGCGGAGCTCGTCCGGGCGCTCACCGACGCGGCCTACCGCGCGGGCGCGCGCTACGTCGACGTCCGGCTTGCCGACGCGTACGTCCGGAAGGCGTTCATCGACCTGGCGCCGGAGGAGGTGCTGAACGAGTCGCCCGCCTGGATCATGGAGCGCGAGGCCGCGATCGCCGAGGACAGCGCGCTGATCATGGTCTCCGGCGACCCCAATCCGGAGCTCCTCGCGAACTCCGACCAGACGCGCGTCGGCAAGGCGCGCCCGATCGACGCGCTGCGCCGCCGGACCGGCGGCCAGACCGCCCGCAGCGTCGCGTGGACGATCGCCGCCCACCCCACGGCAGGGCAGGCCGAGCTGATGTTCGGGGAGCCCGACATCGACCGGCTCTGGCAGGCCGTCGCCACGTGCGTCCGCCTCGACGAGCCCGATCCCGTCGCCGCCTGGCGCGCGCAGGCCGAGCGGCTCGCCGAGCGCGGCCGCCAGCTCACCGCGCTCGCGTTCGACGCCGTCCGGTTCCGCGGACCCGGCACCGACCTCACCATCGGCCTGCTGCCGAAGGCGCGCTGGCAGGGCGGCGGCACCGTCACGCGCAAGGGGTTCGCCCACGTGCCGAACATCCCGACCGAAGAGGTCTTCATCTGCCCCGACGCCCGCCGCGCCGAGGGCACCGTCCGCTCGACGCGCCCCCTGGCGCTCGGCGGCACGATCGTGCGCGACCTCGAGCTGCGCTTCGCGGGCGGCGAGATCGTCGAGGTTCGCGCCTCGACCGGCGCGGACGCCGTCCGGTCGCAGATCGAGGTCGACGAGGGGGCGAAGCGGCTGGGCGAGGTGGCGCTCGTCGACGGCACCTCGCGCGTCGGCCAGACCGGCCTGACGTTCTTCGACACGCTCTACGACGAGAACGCGACCTGCCACATCGCCTACGGCCTCGGCGTGGTCTTCGGCGTCGACGAGCTCGAGGGCCTCTCCCGCGACGAGCTGCGCGCGCACAACGTCAACCAGTCGGCCGTCCACACGGACTTCATGATCGGCGGGCCCGAGGTCGAGGTCGACGGCATCACCGCCGGAGGCGAGGCCGTCCCGATCCTGCGCGAGGATACGTGGCAGCTGACCTAGACGATCGACTCGAGCGCTACGCCGAGCTGGCCGTGCGCGTCGGTGCGAACGTCCAGCCCGGTCAGACGCTCTTCATCACCGCGCTCCACGTCGACCACGCTCCCCTCGTCCGCGCGATCGCGCGCGCCGGGTACCGCGCGGGCGCCCGCTACGTCGACGCGCTGTACGTCGACGACCACATCAAGCACGCCCTCGTCGAGCTCGCCCCCGACGAGGCGCTCACGTACACGCCGCCGTGGCTGGTCGAGCGCTTCGAGGCGATGACCGGCAACGCGAACATCGCCATCACCGGCGACCCCGAGCCCGCACTGCTGGGCGACCTCGACGGCGCCCGCGTCGGCCGCGCCCGGATGGAGGCGGCGGTCGAGGTGGCGATCCGCCAGCTCGTCGAGCAGACCGTCAACTGGACGGGCGTCGCGTTCCCGACCGAGGGCTGGGCGCGCCAGGTGTTCGGCGAGCCCGACCTCGAGCGGCTCTGGCAGGCGGTCGCCTTCTGCACCCGGCTCGACGAGGACGACCCCGTCGCCGCATGGCGCGACCACGTCGCCCGCCTCGCACGGCGCACCGAGACCCTCAACGCGCTCACGCTCGATCGGCTCCTGTTCCGCGGCCCGGGCACCGATCTCACCGTCGGGCTCTTGCCGACGACCCGGTTCGTCTCCGCGGGCACCGATACCGCCGGCGGCATCCCCTACGTCCCGAACATCCCGACCGAGGAGGTGTTCGGCACGCCGGACGCCCGCCGGACCGACGGCGTCGTCACCTCGACGAAGCCCCTGGCCGTCGCCGGCACCGTCGTGCGCGGGCTCCGCATCGCCTTCGAGAACGGCCGCGCCGTCGACGTCCAGGCGGAGGAGGGCGCGGACGTCGTCCGCACGCAGCTCGCCGTCCACGAGGACGCGAACCGGCTCGGCGAGGTCGCGCTCGTCGACGGCACCTCGCGCGTCGGCCAGACGGGCCTGACGTTCTTCGACACGCTGTACGACGAGAACGCCGCGTGCCACATCGCCTACGGCTCTGCGATCCCGGTCGGGCACACGGAGGGCTCCGACCCCGAAGGCGTCAACGCCGCCCCGATCCACGTCGACTTCATGATCGGCGGGCCCGAGGTGGAGGTCGACGGCGTCACGACCGACGGCCGCGTCGTGCCCATCCTGCGGGAGAACGTATGGCAGCTCGAGAGCTGAGCCCCTCCGCGGCCGCGGCCGACCGGCTCGAGCGCTACGCGGAGCTCGTCGTGCGCGTGGGCTGCAACATCCAGCCCGGCCAGCTCGTCGAGGTCGTCGGCCGGGTCGAGCACGCTCCCGTCGCCCGCGCGATGACGCGCGCCGCGTACCGCGCCGGCGCACGCTACGTGGACGTCCTCTACAGCGACCAGCACCTGCGCCGTGCCCTGATCGAGGGCGCGGGCGACGACGTCCTGGCGTGGACGCCGCCGTGGCTGCTTACGCGCGCGAAGGAGATCGGCGACCAGCACGCGGCCGTCATCTCCCTCACCGGGGAGCCGGAGCCCGAGCTGCTGGCCGACCTGCCCGGCGAGCGCGTCGGCAAGGCCCGCATGCTCGACCTGGCGAGGGAGAACCTGCGTCAGATCAACGCGCAGCTCAACAACTGGTGCGTGGTGGCGGCGCCGAACGAGGGCTGGGCGACCCAGGTCTTCGGGGAGCCGGACGTGGAGCGCCTCTGGGAGGCGGTCGCGTACTGCATGCGCATGGACGAGGACGACCCCGTCGCCGCGTGGCTCGCGCACGTGCGCAAGCTCGAGAGCCGCGTCGCAGCGCTCGAGCAGCGGCGCTTCGCCGCGCTCCGCTTCCACGGGCCGGGCACCGATCTCACGGTGGGCCTGCTGCCCGAGTCGCGCTGGAAGGGCGTCGAGTCGGTCACCTCCGAGGGGCTCACCTACGTCGCGAACATGCCGACCGAGGAGGTCTTCACGACCCCCGACGCACGGGCGACCGAAGGGATCGTCCGCTCGACGCGGCCGCTCGAGCTCTACGGCCAGGTGGTCGAGGGCCTCGTCGTGCGCTTCGAGGGCGGGCGCATCGTCCAGGTCGAGGCGGATTCCGGCGCGGACGTCGTGCGGGCGCAGCTCGCCACCGACGAGCGCGCGCCGTACCTCGGCGAGGTCGCCCTCGTCGACGGCGACTCCCGCATCGGCCACACGGGCATCACGTTCGTCGAGACCCTCTTCGACGAGAACGCGACGTGCCACATCGCCTACGGCGGCGGCTACGCCGAGGCGCTCTCCGACCCGGACGCCGAGGGCGCCAACCTCGACTCGCCGGTGCACACGGACTTCATGATCGGCGGCCCCGAGGTGGCCGTCGACGGCATCACCGCCGGCGGCGAGGCCGTCCCGATCATCCGCAACGACACGTGGCAGCTGAGCTGAGGCTCGAGCCGCTCGGCCTCGAGCACCTCGAGGGCGTGCGCGGGCTGGTCGACGACGCGGAGACGCTGCGCTTCACGCGCGTGCCGCAGCCGCCGCCGGAGGGCTTCGCCGAGCAGTGGATCGCCCGCTACGTGGAGGGGCGGAAGGACGGGAGCGCCGAGGGGTTCGCGATCGTCGACGGCGACGGCACGTTCCTGGGGCTCGCGCTCGCACCGACGATCCTGCGCGACCCCGAGTGGACGGCGGAGCTCGGCTACTGCGTGGTGGAGGCCGCCCGCGGCCGCGGCGTCGCCACGGAGGCGCTCCGCCAGCTCACCGAGTGGGCGCTGGCCGAGGGGATGCTGCGGGTCGAGCTGGTCATCTCGCCCGAGAACGAAGGCTCGAAGCGCGTCGCCCAGCGCGCGGGCTACGTCTACGAGGGCCTGCTGCGCTCGAAGTACTTCAAGGACGGCCGCCGGGAAGACCAGGAGATCTGGTCGCGGCTGCCGACCGACCCCCACCCGGCCTGAGGCTCGGCGTCACCCTCGTACCGGGCGCATCGCCCGAAGCCGATTCGCACCTCGCAGCGTGAGCGCTGCACCGGGTACGGGAGTCTCGCGCCCGGCGAAGCGGCTGCCTTCGCGAGCGCCCGAGCTTGCTCGGGTGTGAGCCGCAGCAGACCGTCTCGTGTGGCGTCCCGGTCCGGACGGACGTCCGAGCCGCCAGTGTCGGAGGGGAGGGTTTGGGAGGGGAACCGGAGGTTCCCCTCCCAAGGCTTCCCCTCCCAACGACTATTCCGCTTCGGCCGGCGGGGCGTCCGGTGCGCTGCCGACGCCGATGACCTCGGGCGGCGTGGGCGGGACGACCGTGATGTCGACCTCTTCGTCGTTGCGGCGGGCGACGAGGATCGTCGAGCCGGGCTCGAGCTGGCGGCCGAGGACGAAGTCCGCGAGCGGGTCCTCGATGAACCGCTGGATCGCGCGGCGCAGCGGCCGGGCGCCCATCGCCGGGTCGTAGCCCTTCTCGACGAGCAGGTCCTTCGCCTCGTCGGTCAGCTCGATCGTCACCTCGTGCTCGGCCATCTGCACGCGCAGGCGGTTGAGCATCAGGTCGACGATCTGGAGGATCTCGTCCTTCGCCAGCTTCGGGAAGACGATGATCTCGTCGATGCGGTTCAGCAGCTCGGGCCGGAACGACTTCTTGAGGTCGCTCATGACGCGCGCCTTCATGTCGTCGTAGGTCAGCCCCTGCTCGTCCGAGAGGTTGAAGCCGAGCGCGACGTTCTTCGAGATCGACGCCGAGCCGATGTTCGACGTCATGATCACGATCACGTTCCGGAAGTCGACCTTCCGGCCCTGCGAGTCGGTCAGCTTCCCGTCCTCCA
>DASZWI010000065.1:0-8228 GCA_035546715.1 Gaiellaceae bacterium
TCCCGGCGACCGGCGGCGGCTCGGACTGATGCTCGACAAGCCGGTCTGGGAGAACGTCGCCCAGGTGCGGGCGGTCGCGCTCGTCCGGGCGGGGCGGCTCCTGAGCCGGCGCCGGCTGCGCGACCGGGCGCGCGAGCACACCCGGCGGCTCCACGTCCGCACGCCGTCGGTCGACGAGGGCGCGGGCCAGCTCTCCGGCGGCAACCAGCAGAAGATCGTGTTCGCCAAGTGGCTGGACGCCCAGCCCTCGGTGCTGCTGCTCGACGACCCGACCCGCGGCGTGGACGTGGGCGCGAAGGCCGAGATGCACGCGCTCGTCCGCTCGGCCGCGGACACGGGCGCGGTGGTGCTCCTGTGCTCGACCGACGTCGACGAGCTCGCCGGTCTCTGCGACCGCGTGCTCGTCTTCTACGAAGGGCGTATCTGCGCCGACCTCTCCGGCGATAGGCTCGACGCCCATGCCCTCCTCGAGGCGATGAACACCGGCCTGACGGACGGGCACGCATGAGGGATCCCGGCACGGCCGACCTCGGACGCCGGTTCGCGCCGGCGCGGGACGCCAGCGAGCAGATCGCGCTGGCGATCCGCCGCTACCTGGAGGAGAACGACCTCCGGCCGGGGGATCGCATCGGCACGGAGCAGGAGCTCGCCGAGGAGTTCAGCGTCAGCCGGCCCACCCTGCGCGAGGCGATCCGGCTGCTCGCCAGCTCGCATCTCGTACGGGTCTCGAAGGGCCGCGGCGGCGGGATCTTCGTCGGGAGCACGCCGAACGAGGGGATGGGACGCAACGTCAGCGAGTCGATCGCGACGATGCTCGCCTCGCGCAGCATCTCGCTGAAGCAGCTCCTCGAGACGCGTGTCTTCCTCGAGGTGCCGCTCGCCGGACTGGCGGCGGCCAACGCCGACGGCGACACGGTGCACCAGCTCGAGGAGGCGATCGCGGCGGCCGAGGGTTTCACCCCGGAGATGGACTCCTTCCGGATGGCCGACACGCGGTTCCACCAGGTGCTGGCGAACGCGGCCGGCAACGACCTCCTGCTCGCCTTCACGGGCTGGATCCTCGAAGTGCTGCAGCCGTCGCTCGTCGCGCACATCGGGACGCGCATGGAGAGCGACCTGATCATCGCGCAGCACTGGACGATCGTCCGTGCCGTGCGGCGCGGCTCCCCCGCGGCCGCGGAGAAGGCGATGCGCGCCCACCTGGCGTACGTCGAGGACGTGCTCGCCGCCGTCGACGGTCCGGCCTGAACAGGCCCATCTAGGATGCGGGCATGCGCCGCGTCCTGATCGCCGCCGCCGGAGCGCTCGTCCTCCTCGGCGTCGCAGGCTCGGCCGTCGCGTCGCGGGCGCCGACGGCGTCCGAGTCGAAGGCGATCCGCACGATCTTCACCGGGTTCCTGCACCAGCCGAGCTCGCCGGCCGCGAAGGACGACAGGATCGTCTCGATCCGTGTGTCGAGCGCCGACGGACGGTACGCGGCGGTCAAGGTGAGCTCGAAGACGGCGGGGCCTGCCGAGGTGATCTTCCACCGCGGTGCGTTCGGCTGGTTCGTGGTCGGCTTCGGCTCGTCGCCCGGCTGCGACACGGCGCCGAAGCGCGTGCTGACCGACCTTCACGTCGGCTGCTCGCCGCCCTACGCGACCGCGTGGATCAACGACTGCGGCCCGCTCGTCAGCCGGCCCCAGACGCTCGTGATCACCTGCGCCGACGCGAACTACGAGCTCGCGTCGCTCGCCTGGCACGGCTGGGGCGGCGCCAGGGCAACGGCGACGGGCGTCGTCAAGGCGAACGACTGCACGCCGAACTGCGCCGCCGGGCACTTCCACGAGTACACGGTGACCGCGACCGCCGACGAGCTGAGGGCGTGCGGCGCCGCGCGGTACTACGGGCGGCTGACGATCGCGTACCCGGGCGCGCGGCCGCAGGGCATCGCGAACCGCGACGTGCGCACCCTCGGCTGCTAGACGATCGCCGCACCGCGGCCGTGCTCGTGCCTGTCTTCCGGGACGCGGCCGGCGACCTGCGGCTCGTCCTCCTCGTGCGCGCCGACAACGGCGGGCTCCACGGCGGCCAGCTCGGGCTCCCGGGCGGGAAGTCGGAGCCGGACGACGACGACCTGCTGGCGACGGCGCTTCGCGAGGCGGAGGAGGAGATCGGGCTGACCCGCGAGCAGGTCGAGGTGCTCGGCGAGCTCGACCCGGTGCTGTCGGGGCCGTCGCGGTTCCGCGTCCACCCGTTCCTCGCCCGCGTGCCGGCCGGCGTCGCGTGGCGGCCGAGCCCGGACGAAGTGGTCGACGTGCTGACCCCGCGCGTCGCCGACCTCGCCGAGCCGGAGGCGCGCAGGGAGCTGCTCTTCCGCTCGTCCCGCTGGCCGGACGGCCTGGCCGTCGACGGCATCGCGATCGGCGAGCACGTCCTGTGGGGCATGACCCTGCGCCTGCTCGACGACCTGGTGCCCAGGCTCGTCGCCGGCGAGTGGCCCGTCTAGCCATGTCCCGAGACCTGTCCCCGACCTGTCCCGTACCCGGCCCCGTGTGCGCTGCACCCCCCTGGCCCGTGCCAGGCCCCGGGGTCTACAGCCGCGTGATCGGGCCGAGGTGGACCTCGCCGACGCCTTCGGCCAGGGCGTTGACGAGCGCGCTCGCTGCTCGGACGTCCTCGAGCGCTCGCTCGGGGTCGATCAGCTCCACCTCGTCGTCGTGACCGGCCTCCGCCTGGCGCGCGGTCATCCACACGGCCTTGTCGCGGATCGCGCGGAGCTGGAGCGAGCCCTCCTCCAGCGCGCCGAGCACCTCGCGGCGCTTCGCGACCACGCGGCCGAACCACTCGCCGTCGGGCCCCTCGCGCTCGCCGACCGCCTCCTCGAGGAACGCCTGGTCGCCGAGCGTCGGGCGCAGGTCGACCGCTGACGAGCGCACGAGCGACGCGTCGATCGCGTCGAGCTTCCGGCCCAGGTCGAGCAGGCTCTCGAGCGAGCCGCCGATCAGCACACGCTCCTCCGCCGAGGCGAACGACAGCTGCTTCAGGTGCGCGAGCGCGACCTCGCCGTCTCGGAGCGCCGCGACGCACCAGCGGCGGCCGGGGCCGCCCGGGTCGAGCCGCTCCATCCCGCGGCGCACGACGCGCAGCGGGTCGCGGCGGTCGCGGGCGCGGCGGAGCAGGGTCGACGCCGGCACGAAGACGGCCAGCGCGACCACCGTCGCGATCGTCGCGACCCCGCCTGACCCCGTCGCGAGGCCCACGCCGCCCCAGACGGCGGCGAGCACGCCGATCCCGCGCTGCGCCGGGCGCTCGCGGTAGGCCCACGCCGCGACCAGACCGAGCAGCAGGCAGATCGCGGCGACGAGCATCCCACGAGGTTAATCGGCCGGAGCGAACACCTCTTCCGGCGTCGTCCGCGCCGCCGTCGCACGGTTGACCGCGTTGACGAGCGCCCGCAGCGACGCCGTGACGATGCTGGCGTGCATCCCGACGCCCCACGAGAGGTCTCCGTCGACGTCCGCCTCGATGTACGCGGCCGCCGTCGCGTCCTCACCGGCGCTCGTCGCATGCTCGTGGAACTCGCGCACGTGGACGGCGATCCCGAGCTCCTGGCCGAGCGCGTGCGTGAGGGAGGCGATCGGGCCGTTGCCGATCCCTTCGAGCTCGACCTCGTCGCCCGCGTTCACGATCCGCGCGACCAGGCGGTCGCCGTCGGCGTTCGCATCGTGGCGGTACGAGACCAGCTCGAGCGGCCCGCTCACGCCCAGGTACGCCTCGACGAACGCGTCGTACAGCTCGCTCGCCGTCAGCTCGCCGCCGCGCGCGTCCGTGATCGACTGCACCTTCTGCGCGAACTCCGTCTGGAGGCCGCGCGGCAGGTCGAGGCCGTACTCGGTCTGGAGCAGGTACGCGACCCCGCCCTTCCCCGACTGCGAGTTGACGCGGATGATCGCCTCGTACGTGCGCCCGAGGTCCTTCGGGTCGATCGGCAGGTACGGCACGTCCCACACCTCCGACCCGGCGCGCTCCTGCGCGTACATCCCCTTCTTGATCGCGTCCTGGTGCGACCCCGAGAACGCCGTGTAGACGAGCTCGCCCGCCCACGGGTGCCGCGGATGCACCGGCAGCTCGTTGCAGGCCTCGACGATCGCCCGCGTCTCGTCGATCCGCGACAGGTCGAGCTCCGGGTCGACGCCCTGCGTGAGCAGGTTGAGGGCGAGCGTCACCAGGTCGACGTTGCCCGTGCGCTCGCCGTTGCCGAACAGCGTGCCCTCGACCCGCTCCGCGCCCGCCATCAGCCCGAGCTCCGCCGTCGCCACGGCCGTGCCCCGGTCGTTGTGCGGATGGACGGAGAGGATCGCCGCCGCCCGCTGGCTGAAGTTTCGGCCGAACCACTCCATCCGGTCGGCGTAGACGTTCGGAGGGAAGTGCTCGACCGTCGTCGGCAGGTTGACGATCATCTTCTCCTCCGGCGTCGGCCCCCACTCGGCAGCGACCGCCTCGCAGATCTCGAGCGCGTACTCGAGCTCGGTGTGGTGGAAGCTCTCCGGCGAGTACTGGAAGACGACGTGCGTGTCGGTCTCCGCGGCGAGCCGCTTGCAGAGCGCCGTGCCGCGCACGGCGAGATCGGTGATCCCGTCGCGGTCGAGCCGGAACACGACGCGCCGCTGCGTTACCGACGTCGAGTTGTAGAGGTGCACGATCGCCCGCCGCGCGCCCTCGATCGCCTCGAACGTCCGCTCGATCAGCTCCGGCCGCGCCTGGGTCAGGACGGCGATCGTGACGTCGTCCGGGATCAGCGCCTCATCCACGAGCACGCGGACGAAGTCGAAGTCGGTCTTGGAGGCCGCCGGGAAGCCGACCTCGATCTCCTTGAACCCGAGCGTCAGGAGCAGGTCGAAGAAGCGCCGCTTGCGGGTCGCGTCCATCGGGTCGACGAGAGCCTGGTTGCCGTCGCGCAGGTCGGTCGAGCACCAGATCGGCGCGCGCGTGAGGACGGCGTCCGGCCAGGTCCGGTCGGGGAGGTCGACGGTGTCGTACGGGCGGTATTTCCAGTAGGGCATCGGCATGGCGGGCGGGCTCCTTCGGGCGTTTCGGGACGCACGCGTCCCTCGGGTCGGCAACGGGTATGTCGACGCCTGCTTCCCCTAACGGGGAAGGATGAGGAGCAGCGCGCCGCGGAGCGTCGAGAGGGAAAGGCTCAGCTCGCGGCAAGTCGCCATGCCGGAACGGTAGACGAAGGCGGCGCGCACGTAAAGCCCGGGCACTCGGGGTAGGGGAGGGAACCGTGACGACCGAGCCCCCGACTCGCGACCGTCGCCGCGCGGTGGTCGACCGTCTGTCGAGCGACGAGCGCCACGGCCAGCGGTGGCATCTCCAGGTCCCGTGACGCACGGGTACGCGGCCATGTGGCCCGTGGTCGGCCTGCCCGTGCTGCCCGCCGCGCTCCTGATGACGCGGGTGCACGACTCCGCCGCGGCCGGACCCGGACACGCACAATCACCCTGATGTCCGAGCCGACCGGGAACCGCAGCGCCGGCGCGGTCGCCGCCGACCTGCTCATCCGGGCGGGCAAGGCCGGGAACCGCGCGCTCGCCCGGCGGACGGGCGGCGAGGAGCGCGCCAAGGTCGTCCTCGTGCTGGCCGCGGTGCTGGCGCTCTCGAGCGCCGATGCCTCGACCGTGGGCGCCTCGGCGACCCACCTCCGTTCGAGCCTCGGCATCAGCAACACCGACATCGGCCTGCTCGTCTCGGTGACGTCGATCGTCGGCGCGGTCGCGAGCATCCCGTTCGGCCTGCTCGCCGACCGGGTGCGCCGCACCTGGCTGCTCGGCTCGGCGATCATCCTCTGGGGCCTCGCGATGATCTGGAGCGCGACCGTCCCCGACTTCGGGCAGCTGCTCCTCGCGCGGGTCTGCCTCGGCGGCGTCACCGCCGTCGCAGGCCCGGTTGTCGCGTCGCTCACCGGCGACTACTTCCCGTCGTCCGACCGCGGCCGCATCTACGGGTACATCCTCGCCGGCGAGCTGATCGGGGCCGGCGTCGGCTTCGGCGTCACCGGCGACATCGCGGCGCTCTCGTGGCGCGCCGCGTTCGTCATCCTCGCCCTGCCGGCGTTCGCCCTCGCCTGGTTCGTCTTCACGCTGCGGGAGCCCGAGCGCGGCAGCACCGCCGAAGGCACGGAGGGCGCGAGCCCGACCGACGCACAGCGTCTCGCGGACGATCAGGGCATCGAGCCGGAGCCGGAGCTCGTGCTCGACCGGGACCCGGCGCACATGGGGCTGATCGCGGCGACGCGCTACATCCTGCGCGTCCGGACGAACATCGTCCTGATCGCCGCGAGCGCGCTCGGCTACTACTTCCTCGCCGGCGTCCAGACGTTCGGCATCGAGTTCGTCACGCACCAGTACCGCATCAACCAGGCGCTCGCGAACGGGCTGCTGCTCGTCGTGGGGGGCGGCGCCGTCGTCGGCGTCCTGGCCGGCGGCACGATCGGCGACCGGCTGCTCAAGCGCGGCTACCTGAACGGCCGGGTGCTGGTCGCCGCCATCTCGGCGAGCCTCTGCGTCGTCCTCTTCGTGCCGGCGCTCCTCGTCCGCGACGCGAGCACCGCCCTGCCGTACATCGTCTTCGCGGCGCTCGCGCTCTCCGCGCAGAACCCCCCGCTCGACGCGGCCCGCCTCGACGTGATGGTGCCGCTGCTCTGGGGGCGGGCCGAGGGCGTCCGCACCTTCCTGCGCACGATGGCGCAGGCCCTCGCGCCGCTGCTGTTCGGCGCCGTCTCCGACTACGTCTTCGGCGGCGGCCGCAACGGGCTGAAGTGGACGTTCGTCGTGATGCTCGTGCCGCTCGCCGGCAGCGCGGTCTTCCTCGTCCGCGGCCTGCGCACCTACCCGCGCGACGTCGCCACCGCGGCGGCGTCGACGGCGCGAGTAGGCTCGGGCTCGTGAAGATCCGCGCCGCGGTCCTCGAGGCGTTCGGGGAGCCCCTCCGCGTCCAGGAGCTCGACCTCGCCGAGCCCGGCCCCGGCGAGGCGCTCGTCCGGGTGGCCGCCTGCGGCGTCTGCCACACCGACCTCTACACCGCCTCGGGCGCCGACCCATCGGGCTACGCCCCGACGGTGCTCGGCCACGAGGGCGCGGGCGTCGTCGAGCGCGTCGGCGAGGGCGTCGGGTCGGTCGCGCCCGGCGACCACGTCGTGACGCTCTTCTCGCCGCAGTGCCGCGAGTGCGCCCACTGCCGCGACCCGCGCACGAACCTGTGCCTCGCGATCCGCGAGCAGCAGAACAAGGGCTTCCTGCCCGACGGGACGACCCGGCTCTCGCGCGACGGCGAGCCGATCCGCCACTTCATGGGCACCTCCACCTTCGCCGAGTACACGGTCATGCCGGAGATCGCCCTCGCGAAGGTCGACGCGGAGGCGCCGTTCGAGCACGCTGCGCTGTTCGCCTGCGGTCTCTCCACCGGGCTCGGCGCGGCGATGTTCACGGCGAAGGTCGAGCCCGGCTCGACGTGCGTGGTCTTCGGCGCGGGCATGGTCGGCCTGGGCGCCGTCGCCGGCTGCCGGCTCCAGGGGGCGGAGCGGATCGTCTGCGTCGATCTGTCGGAGGACCGGCTCGCGCTCGCCCGCGGCCAGGGCGCGACCGACACGCTCGCCGGCGGCCCCGAGGCGGTCGAGCGGATCGTCGAGCTGACCGGCGGCTTCGGCGCCGACTACACCTTCGAGGCGACGGGCCGCGTCGACGTGATGCGGCAGGCCGTCGAGTCCGCCCGGATGGGCTGGGGGCTCTGCACCGTGTGCGGCGTCGCAGGCCGCGGCGAGACGCTCGACATCGTCCCGCGCTACCTGATCACGGGTCGCCGGGTGTGCGGCTCGTCGTTCGGCGGCGTCAAGGGTCGCGACCAGGTGCCCGAGCTGGTGCGGCTGGCGCTCGACGGACGCCTCGACGTGACGCCGTTCGTCTCCCATACCCTCTCGCTCGACGAGGTCAACCGCGGCTTCGAGCTGATGGAGGCCCAGGACGGCATCAGGAGCGTGATCCGGTTCGCATGATCGTCCACCGCGTCGAGCATCCAGGCTGGCTCTCGAACGCATATCTCGTCGCCGACGAGCGCGACGGGCACGGCGTGCTCGTGGACTCGAACGGGCTCACCGCCGAGCTGGAGCAGCGCGCACGGGCCGAGGGCATCGAGATCACGCACGTCCTCTGCACGCACGGCCACCCCGACCACGTCGTCGACGTCGA
>DASZWI010000066.1:0-8761 GCA_035546715.1 Gaiellaceae bacterium
GCAGCCGGCGCAGAAGCCGGTGACGGCCGCCGCGAGCGCCAGGACGGCGACGAGCAGCCCGAGCGCGAGCCCGACGACGTCGAGCCCGACCGCGTACGCGACGGTCGCCGCGACCAGCACGGCGAGCCCGATGCGGTTGGCGGTGCGCGGCAGGCGGGCGTCCTCGAGCTCGCCCTCGCCGAACCGCGGCTGGATCAGCTCGAAGTACGCGACGCAGGGCAGGCAGAAGCGCCGGCCGAACGCCAGACCGACCGCCAGCTGGAGCGCGACGACCGCCAGCAACCACCACCAGCCGGTGGCGACGCCGACGAGCGAGAGCGTCCCGACGACCGCCTGGTTCGTCCTCGGCGCACGCGAGTCGATCACGGCGAGATCGCGGTAGGGATCCGCCAGCCGCCTGGTCGAACCGGCGCTCACGACGCCTCGACCACCATCCCGGCGCCGATCGTGTCGTTCGTCGCCTCGTCGACGAGGATGAACGCGCCCGTGGCGCGGTTGACCGCGTACGGGTCGACGGCGACCGGCTCGGCGAGTCGCAGCCGGACGAGCGCGAGGTCGTTGAGGACGAGCTGCTCGGGCGCCGGCCGTTCCTCGAGCGTCTCGATCTCGACGACGGAGACGAGCTCGTCGACGAGCGCGGGCACCGTGCGGGTCGTCTGCTTCACGAGCAGCCGCGCGCGCGGGGTCAGCGGCCGCTCGCTCATCCAGCAGACGCGCGCCAGGAGCTCCCGCGCGACCACCGGGGGACATTCGGGATCCGCGAGCAGGTCGCCGCGGGCCACGTCGACGTCGTCGGCGAGCCGGATCGTCACCGACTGGCCGGGCACGGCGTCCGCGAGCTCCTCGCCGGCCGCGTCGATCGCCCCGACGCGCGAGCGCAGGCCCGCCGGCAGCACGACGACCTCGTCGCCCGGACGCCAGACCCCGCTCGCCACCTGGCCCGCGTAGCCGCGATAGTCGTGGAACTCGGCCGCCTGCGGGCGGATCACCCACTGCACCGGGAACCGCCGGTCCTCGAGGTTGCGGTCGCCGGCGATCTCGACCGTCTCGAGGTGCTCGAGCAGCGTGGTGCCGCCGTACCAGGGCATCCCGTCGCCGCGGTCGACGACGTTGTCGCCCTTGAGCGCCGAGATCGGGATGGTGTGCGGATCGTGCAGGCCGAGGCGGGCGGCGAGCCCGGCGAGGTCGCGGGCGATCTCGTCGAACCGCTCCTCCGAGTAGTCGACGAGGTCCATCTTGTTCACCGCGAAGACGACGTGCGGCAGCTCGAGCATGGCCGCGATGTACGAATGGCGCCGCGTCTGCTCGACCACGCCCTTGCGGGCGTCGACGAGGATGACCGCGAGGTCGGCGGTCGACGCGCCGGTGACCATGTTGCGCGTGTACTGGACGTGCCCCGGCGCGTCCGCGAGCTGGAAGCGGCGGCGCGGCGTGACGAACGACCGGTACGCGACGTCGATGGTGATGCCCTGCTCGCGCTCGGCGCGGAGACCGTCGGTGAGGAGCGCCAGGTCGACGTAGTCGTTGCCGCGGCGGCGGCTCGCGTCCTCGATGTGCTCGAGCTGGTCGGCGAGGATCTGCTTCGTGTCGTAGAGCAGCCGGCCGATCAGGGTCGACTTGCCGTCGTCGACCGACCCGGCGGTGACGAGGCGCAGCAGCGCCGAGTGGAGCATCTGCTCGGAGGTCGCCATCAGAAGTACCCCACCCGCTTGCGGTCCTCCATGGCCGCCTCGCTGACGCGGTCGTCGGCCCGGGTCTCGCCCCGCTCGGTGACGCGGGTGGCCGCGATCTCGGTGACGACCTCGTCGATCGTCGCCGCCTCGCTGAGCACCCCGCCCGTGCAGGTCATGTCGCCGACCGTGCGGAAGCGGACGGTCGCCGGGAACGGATCCTCGCCGGGCAGCCGCTCGACGAAGTCGGAGGCGGCGTAGAGCATCCCGTCGCGGCGGAAGACCTCCCGCTGGTGCGCGAAGTAGATCCGGGGCAGCTCGAGCTGCTCGCGCGCGACGTACTGCCACACGTCGAGCTCCGTCCAGTTCGAGATCGGGAAGACGCGGATCTGCTCGCCCTTGCGGATCCGCGCGTTGTAGAGGTTCCAGAGCTCGGGGCGCTGGGCGCGCGGATTCCACTGACCGAAGTCGTCGCGGAAGCTGAAGATGCGCTCCTTCGCGCGGGCCCGCTCCTCGTCGCGGCGGGCGCCGCCGAGGGCGGCGTCGAACCCGTGCTCGGCGATCGCGTCGAGCAGGGTCGTCGTCTGGAGGCGGTTGCGCGACGCCCGGGGGCCGGTCTCCTCGACCACGCGGCCCTTGTCGATCGACTCCTGCACGCTCGCGACGACGAGCCGCTCCCCCAGCTCGGCGACACGGCGGTCGCGGAACTCGATCACCTCGGGGAAGTTGTGCCCCGTGTCGACGTGCATGACCGGGAACGGGAACTTGGCCGGGCGGAAGGCCTTCTCGGCGAGGCGCAGCAGCACGATCGAGTCCTTGCCGCCCGAGAAGAGCAGCACGGGCCGCTCACGCTCGGCTGCGACCTCCCGCATGATGTGGATCGCCTCCGCCTCGAGCTCGTCGAGGTGCGAGAGATTCCGTTGCACGGGATCCCTAGTGGCTGTCATCGAGGGTCACCTCCGCGGGGATCAGATGGATGTCGGCCAGATACGCGAGGACCAGGTCGGCGGCTTCGGTCGGCGTCGAGCCGACCGTCTCGAGGCGGATCTCCGGCTGCGCAGGCGCCTCGTACGGCGCCGACACGCCGGTGAAGTCCTGGAGCTCGCCGGCGAACGCCTTCGCGTACAGGCCCTTCGGGTCGCGGCGGGCGCACTCCTCGATCGGCGTCGCGACGTGGATCTCGACGAAGGGCGCGTGCTGCTCGACGAGCTGCCGGGCCTGCCGGCGGGCCTCCTCGTAGGGCGAGATGGCCGAGACGATCACCGCGCCGCCGGCACGCGCGACGCGCGAGGCGACCCAGGCGATCCGGGCGATGTTGACGTCGCGGTCCTCCTTCGAGAAGCCGAGGCCCTTCGAGAGGTGCGTCCGGACGATGTCGCCGTCGAGGTGGTCGACGACGAGCCCGCGCCGCTCGAGCTCGGGCTCGACGATGTTCGAGATCGTCGTCTTGCCCGCCCCCGAGAGGCCGGTGAACCAGAGCACGAAGCCATTTCGCTTCGCGAAATCGCTAGTGGGGCGTTCGTGGTCGTTCATCTGGTCCTGTATCCCTCAGCCGGTACGACGGGCCCAGCGACCAGCGGTTCTTCGACCGTCTTGCGGACCACGAAAACGATGACCCCACCAGAGTCGGTGGGAAAACCACGACGGCTCTCTGATACCCGCACAGTGGTCACTCCTGCGACGCCCCTCTAGCGCTTCCGGCGTAGCCGGAAGCGCCGCTGTGCAGACCGCACTCCGTGCGGGTCGTCCCGGCCCAGCGGCCCTCGCGGCCCACGCCCGGGACGGTCGAGTGGGTGTCGCCGATCGAGGCATAGCCCCGGTCGTGCAGCGCGTTGTAGGGCAGGTCGCGCTCGCGGATGTACGCCCAGCAGTCGTCGTCCGACCAGTCGGCGAGCGGGTTCGCCTTCCACAGCTCGTGCGCCTCGTCCCAGCCGATCTTCGGCGCGTCCGCGCGCGTCGGCGACTGGTCGCGGCGGATGCCGGTGATCCAGGCGTCGAGGTCGCCGAGGGCCTCGTTGAGCGGCGCCACCTTCGCGATCGCCAGGTACAGGTCGGGCTTGGTCTCCCACAGCGCCTCGCCGTGCTTCTCGGCGAGCTCCTCGCGGCTCGGCCCGGCGTAGACCTCGACCGTCATGCCGTAGCGGCGCTCGACCTCGCGCCAGACGTCGTAGGTCTCCGGGAAGAGGTAGTGGGTGTCGATCGCGAAGACCCGCGCCTTCGGCTCCAGCCCGAAGAGCATGTCGAGCAGCACCGACTCCTCCTTCTGGAAGGAGCACGCGAGCGAGACCCGGCCGGGGAACGCCTCGAGCATCAGCGCCAGGATCTCCGGCGCCTGCATCGCCTCGAGCACCGCGGGCTCAGGAGGCGTAAAGGCCATCGAGCAGCACCTCCTTCAGCGTGTCGGCCCGCAGCCCGAGCCGGAGGGTCGTGAGCGGGATGACCTCCTCGGGCGGGATGTTGCCGAGGTTCACCGAGGGGCCGAACTGCTTCACGAACCAGGCCTGGGCAGCCTTGGAGGGCGCCTCGAAGACGACGTTCGCCGAGCCGACCTCGCCGGCGATCTCGCCGATCAGCTCGGCGCGCACGCCGCCGGCGGAGTCGAAGATCCCGGCGGTGCCGCCCTCCCGCGCCTCGGTGATCACCTTCCACGCACCGGCGTCGAGCTCCTCGCTCAGCCACTGGACCCACTCGTCGACCGTGTACTCGACGGACCCGTCCTTCGACCCGACCTCGGAGAGGACCGTGAAGTCGCGCGCGAACTCGGCGATCAGCTCGAGCTTGCGGTCGCGCGGGATCTCGACCGTGCCGTCGGAGATCTCGACGTGGGTGAGCCCGAGGCCCGTCAGCCAGCGCTTGTAGTCGTCGAGGCGGCCCTTCGCGTAGCAGACCTCGAAGAACGTCCCGCCGATCACGACCGGCTTCTCGCGCAGCACCGCGAGCTTGCGCCCGAGGTTCTGCGTCACGTACGCGGTGCCCCAGCCGAGCTTGACGATCGAGATGTGGTCGCCCGCCACCTCGAGGACGTCCTCCCAGCCGCGCGGGCCGAGACCCTTGTCGATCACGTGGGTCAGGCCCTCGTGACCCGGCAGGCCGAGGTCGAAGGCGGGCCGATCAGATGCGGGCATAGAGCTCCTCCAGCTTGGCCTGGGCACGGGCCTGGACGTCGCGGTAGAGGGAGTTGCCGTGCGCGTCGATGCCCACGGTGAGCGGCCCGAAGCCCTTGACGCGGAACGTCCACAGGCACTCGGGCATGAGCTCCTCCCACGCCACGTCCTCGATCTCCTCGATCTGCGTGGTCTCGAGCGCCGCGGCGCCGCCGACGATGGCGAAGTAGACCATGCCCAGCTCGTGCATGGGCTCGATCGCCTCGTCCGGGAAGCCCCCCTTGCCGCAGATCGCGCGCACGCCGTAGCGGCGGCCGAGCGGCTCGGTGAACCGGACCATGCGCGCGCTCGTCGTCGTGCCGATGCAGATCTTCTCGTAGCGTCCCTCGCCCACCTTGCGGACGTTGGGCGCGGTGTGGAGCAGGAACGCGCCGCGCAGGTCGATCGGCGGCTCGACCCCCTCGTCGAAGATGCGGATCTGCGTCCGGTCGCGAATCCCGACGATCCGCCCGTCGACGGTGACCTCGTCGCCGGCGCGGAGCTTCAGGATCTCGGCGGGATCGGCGATCGGGAAGGTGAGGGTGTGCTGCGCCATCACGCCTCGCGGTCGTAGTCGACGTCGCCGGTCGCGGAGACGTGGGCGGAGGCGCGCCGGGCCGCCCAGCACTGGTAGTTCACCGCGACCGGGTTGAGGGTCATGTGGGTGTCGGCGTGCTCGACGTGGCATTGGAGCACGGTGACGTCGCCGCCGAGGCCCATCGGGCCGATCCCGGTCTCGTTCAGCAGGCCGTAGAGCTCGTCCTCGAGCTGCGCGACCACCGGATCGGGGTTGCGCGTGCCGACCGGGCGCATGATCGCCTCCTTGGCGAGGTGCATCGCGTAGTCGGCCGACCCGCCGATGCCCACGCCCACGATCCCCGGCGGGCACGGCTTGCCGCCCGCGCCGACGATCGACTCGAGCACGAACCGCTTGATGCCCTTCACCCCGTCGGCGGGGACGCACATCTTGAGGAAGCTCATGTTCTCGGAGCCCGACCCCTTCGGCACGCACTTCAGGTGCAGCTCGTCCGAGTCCGTCTCGAACTCCCAGTGCACGATCGGCAGGCGGTAGCCGATGTTCGGCCCGGTGCTCTCGCGCGTGATCGTGTGCACGGCGTTCGAGCGCAGCGGATGCTCGACGGTCGCGCGCGCGGTGCCGGCGCGCAGGCTCTCGTAGATCCGCGCCGGGTGGAGCGGGAAGCCCTCGCCGACCCGCGCGTGGTACACGGCGATGCCCGTGTCCTGGCAGACAAGGCTTCGATCCTTGTCTGCGAGAGCGACGTTCCGGACGATCGTGTCCAGCACGCGCCGTCCCGACTCGGACGTCTCTCGCTCCGAGGCAGCGGCGAGGGCGTCGCGCAGGTCCTGCGGGATGTCCTTGAGCGCCCAGACGTAGAGGTGCGCCGCGGCGTCCTCGACCGCCGCCTGCAGGTCGGTGAGGGCGCCGACCGTCACGACCGCGCCAGCTCCGACGCCTCGTGGCCGGCGCGCCGCCCGAACACCACGCACTCGAGCAGGCTGTTGCCCATCATCCGGTTGCGGCCGTGCGTGCCGCCGGCGATCTCGCCGCAGGCGAAGACGCCCTCCAGCGTCGTCGCGGCGCGCGTGTCGATCGTCAGGCCGCCGTTCTGGTAGTGGAGGACCGGGTACGTGAGGATCCGCTCGCGCAGCGGGTCGATCCCCGCGCCGCGGTAGCGGCGGAGCATGTACGGCAGCGAGACTTCGGCGTCGGCGCGCGGGATCCGCGTCGTGTCGAGGAACACCGCCGGGCGGCCGTCGGGCGTGACGACGCCCTTGCCCTTGGCGACCTCGTCGAAGATCGCCTGGCTGACGACGTCGCGCGGCGCCAGCGAGTCGACGAACTCCTCCTCGTCGGCGTTCAGGAGCACCGCGCCGTAGGCGCGCGTGGTCTCGGGGATCGAGTAGCCCTGCATGTTGGGCGGCCACGCGCCGCCGTTCGGGTGGTACTGGAGCGCGTCGAGGTCGCGCGCCTCGGCGCCGCGCTCGACGGCGAGCCGCGTCACCTCGCCGGTCGCGTTCGGATGGTTGGTCGAGAGCTCGCCGCGCGTCTCCGCCTCGGCGTAGCAGCGCCCGCCGGCCGCCAGGACGACCGTCCCCGCGTCGACGTGCGTCTCGCCCACGCGCGCCCGCCAGCCGCCGTTCGCCGGCTCGAGATCGCGGAGCGGCGCGTTCGTCAGGCTCGTCCCCGAGCCGGCCTCCCAGGCCTCGCGCAGGGCCTTGGTGATCGCATGCCCGGTCCGGTCGCCGACCTGGAGCAGCCGCTTGCGCGTCGCGCCGCCGCAGCGCGCGAGGCGGTAGCCGCCGTCCGCGCGCGTGAACTCGACGCCGAGCTCCTCGAGCCAGGCGATCGCGGACGCGGCCTGGCCCGTCAGCACCTCGACGAGCCGCGGGTCGGCGGTGTCGTGCGACGAGCGCATGACGTCCTCGGCATGGATCTCCGGCGAGTCGTCCGGGCCCACCGCAGCCTGGATGCCGCCCTGGGCCTTCGACGAGTTGTTCGCCTGCAGCGAGCCCTTGGTCGCGAGCGCGACGCGAGCGCCGGAGCGCTCGGCGGACACCGCGGCCGCGAGGCCCGCAGCCCCACTGCCGATCACGAGCACGTCGAACTGGACCGCGTCGGGCACCTGAGCAGCGTACCGGAAATCGCTGATGGCAGCGATAAGCAACCGTTATTCGAGCGGCGCCTTCGGCGAGCCGCGCCGCAGCCGTGCCCACGCTCGTCAAGCGGGGCGCGTCGTCCTGGCGCGGGACCGCCTCCTGGAGCAGGAGCCTGCGATCAGGGCGCCAAGGCCGGCCCGGACCCGAGCGCGCTCTCGGGCGCGCCTTCCGGGCTCAGGCGCGGCAGCCAGTCGAGCCAGCGCGGGAGGTACCAGTTCCACTCGCCGAGGAGCTTCATGGCCGCCGGCAGCAGGACGCCGCGGATCACGGTCGCGTCGATGAGGATCGCGGCGCCGAGGCCGAAGCCCATCTGCTTGATGTCGATCTCGTGCAGCGTCACGAAGATGGCGAAGACGGCGACCATCACCAGCGCGGCGCTCGTCACCGTCGAGGCGGTGCGCTTGATGCCGACCGCAACCGCCTCCTCGGTGGGCATGCCCAGGTCGACGAGCTCCTTGACCCGGCTCAGGATGAAGACGTGGTAGTCCATCGAGAGCCCGAACAGGATCACGAAGAGGAAGAGGGGGATCCACGAGGCGATGGCTCCGTTCGAGTGGAACCCGAGGATGCCCTCGGCCCAGGTGTGCTGGAAGACGAGCACCATCAGGCCGTAGGCGGCGCCCGCGGAGAGCAGGTTCAACAGCACCGCCTTGATCGGGATCACGATCGAGCGGAACGTCAGCAGCAGGAGCAGGAAGCAGAGCACGAGCACGAAGCCGAAGACGAGCGGCGCGTGGCTCTTCATCTGCTCGTTGAAGTCGTGGGTGCCGGCGGTCTCGCCCGTCGTCGCCGCCTCGACGCCGTCGACCGAGCCGATCGTCGCCGGGATCACGTCGTGGCGGAGCGTCTCGAGCGCCTGCACGGACGCCTTGTCGTCGCCGTTCCCCTGCATGGCGATCGACACCGTCGCGACCGTCTTGGCGGGGTCGACCTCGACGTGGATCGGCGTGCTCAGCTCGCCCGTCGCGAGGGCGCGACGCTCGAGGTCGGCGATGCCCGTCCGCACCGCGGGCGCGGTCACGTCGGGCGCCCGGACGACGACGGTGACGGGCGTCTGCGCGCCCGGGAACGCGGCCTGGATCTTCTCGTAGGCTCGGACGATCCCGATCGACTTCGGCAGGTCGGTGAAGCTCGGCAGCTGGGTGTGCAGGTGGAGCGTCGGGATCGCGAGCGCGAGCAGCGCGCCGCCGGCGACGACCGCGGAGCTCCACGGGCGACGCAGCACGCGGTCGAGCACGAAGCCCCAGATCCGGGACTCGCCGTTCCGGC
>DASZWI010000067.1:0-16978 GCA_035546715.1 Gaiellaceae bacterium
GTGGTCGTCGTGCACGGCGCGGGCGGCCGCATCGACGCGGCCCTCCGCCGGGCCGGGATCGAGTCGACCTTCGTCGGTGGCCGGCGCGTCACCCCGCCGGAGGCGATGCGCCACGTGAAGGCGGCGTTCGCCGAGGAGAACCGCGGGCTCTGCCGGCAGATCGGGCCGTCGGCCGTCGGCCTGCTCGGCGACGAGCTCGGGCTCGAGGCCGAGCGGCTCCCCGAGCTCGGCGCCGTCGGCCATCCGCTCGCGTTCGCGCCGCCGCGGCTGCGCCAGCTCGTGCGCGAGGGCCGCATCCCGGTCGTCGCGTCGCTCGCGCGCGGGCCGCTCAACGTGAACGCCGACGATGCGGCCGCCGCGCTCGCCCGCGCACTGCATGCCGACCGGCTCGTGTTCGTGTCGGACGTCGACGGCGTCCACGTCGCCGGCGCGGTCGCCGAGGCGCTCGCGGAAGGCGACGTCGCCGAGGCGCTCGACCGCGGCGAGCTGACCGGCGGCATCGTCCCCAAGCTCGAGGCCGCCCTCGCCGCCGCCCGCGACGGCATCGAGACCCACGTCGGCTCGACCCAGCTCCTCGCGTGACGAGCAGGAAATCTTTCCGTTTTGAAGTCCCTTCCCTTTTTGAAGTTTTGGGTGTAGAGTCTGGCGCGATGATGCGCCAGGGCTGCATCTGCGTCTGTCTCCGCGCCTTCTAACGGGCGCGTCCTCCTCCGACATCCGAAGGACCGTGCCTGTGGCCGAAGCCGCCGCCAGCTCACGCACCCCCAAGCCCGAACCGACGCTCGAGCTCGTGCTCAAGCGCAACTCGGTCGAGCGCCTGAAGCGGGAGAAGAGCCCGCTCGGAATCATCGACGAGCTGCCCGCGCTGATCGCCGCCGGCTACGAGCAGGTGGCCGAGGAGGACATCGTGCGGCTCAAGTGGTGGGGGC
The DNA here is from genome assembly GCA_035546715.1 of Gaiellaceae bacterium. Classification (GTDB taxonomy): domain Bacteria; phylum Actinomycetota; class Thermoleophilia; order Gaiellales; family Gaiellaceae; genus PALSA-600. Next base: position 930 of record DASZWI010000067.1, read on the forward strand.
TCTACCACGACAAGCCGAAGATCGGGACGTTCATGCTGCGCGTGAAGACGCCGACCGGCCGCATCTCGCCGGCGCAGCTGCGTGCGATCGGCGAGATCTCCAACGTGCACGGCCGCGGCTCCGGCGAGCTCTCGACCCGCCAGAACGTCCAGCTCCACTACATCCGGCTCGACGCGCTCCCCGACGTCTTCGCCCGGCTCCACGCCGCCGGGCTGACCTCCGCCGGCGCCTGCGGTGACACCGTCCGCAACATCACCGGCTGCCCGGTCGGCGGCGTCGCCCACGACGAGCTCTTCGACGTCTCCGACGTCGTCGCCGAGGCGGCGGCCCGCTTCTACGGCAATCCCGCCTACTCCGACCTGCCGCGCAAGCACAAGATCGCGATCATGGCGTGCCCCGACGCGTGCGCCGCCCCGGAGATCAACTGCGTCGGGCTCGTGGGCGCGCTCCGCGACGGGGAGGAGGGCTTCGGCGTCCTCGTCGGGGGCGGCCTCTCCTCCGTGCCGCGCATCGCCCGCGACCTCGGCGTCTGGGTGCCCAAGGCCGAGGCGGTCGACGTCCTCGCCGCGATCCTCGACGCCTGGCAGGAGGACCTGCGCTACCGCGTCTCGCGGGTGAAGGCGCGGCTGAAGTTCATGGTCGACGACCTCGGCCCCGAGGGCATGCGCGAGCGGGTCGAGGCGAAGCTCGGGCGCCGGCTCGACGACTTCCGGCTGCCGGAGCTGCCGCGTCCGGGCAACCACATCGGCGTCCATCCGCAGCAGGACGGGAAGGTGTACGTGGGGGTGCCGGTGCGGCTCGGCCTGATCTCCGGAGACCAGATGGTGGAGGTCGCGGAGCTGGCCGGCCGTATCGGCGGCGACATCCGTCTCACGCGCCAGCAGAACTTCGTCCTCACCGGCGTCGCCGAGAGCGACCTGGACGTCGTCCTCGACACGCTGCGGCACCTCGGCCTGCCCGTCGACGCGGGTCCCCTGCACGCCGACGCGCTCGCCTGCACCGGCGAGCCGCACTGCAACTTCTCGGTCACCGAGACCAAGGGCCGCCTGGACGGCCTCGTGACCCTGCTCGAGAGCCGTTTCGGCGACGAGCTCGCCGGGCTCCAGCTGCACCTCGACGGGTGCCCGCACGCCTGCGCGCAGCATTGGGTCGGCGAGCTCGGCTTCCAGGGCACGACCGTGCGCGACGAGCAGGGCGAGCGCCACCAGGCCTACGACGTGTTCCTGCGCGGCAGCCTCGACCGCCCGGCGGCGATCGGCCGGCCGCTCTTCCGGCGGGTCCCGACCGCCGAGCTGGACGACGCCGTCGTGGGGCTCGTGCAGGGCTGGATCGACGGCCGGCACGCAGGTGAGACATTCCGGTCGTTCTGCGACCGGTCCACGGACGACGAGCTGGGCGGCTACGCCGGACGCGAGCCCGCCCGCGGACGGGAGGTGGCAGAGGCATGAGCAGCGTCGATCTTCTGGACGACCTGGAGGCCGGCGAGCTGTCGGTGCAGTTCGAGGGCGAGGAGCCGCAGGAGCTGCTCGCGTGGGCGCTCGAGCGGTTCTCGCCGCGGATCGCCCTGTCGTCGGCGTTCCAGCACGACGGCTCGGTCCTGCTCGACATGCTCTACGAGCTCGATCCGGAGATCCGCGTGTTCAGCCTCGACACGGGCCGCACGCCGCCCGAGACCTACGAGCACATCGAGGAGCTGCGGGAGCGGTATCCCGGGCTGAAGCTCGAGCTGCTCTCGCCCGACGCGGCGACCGTCTCCGCGATGGTCAACCGCCACGGGCCGAACCTCTTCTACCGCAGCGTCGAGAACCGCCTCCTCTGCTGCCAGGTGCGCAAGGTGCAGCCGCTCCAGAAGCACCTCGCCGGGCTCGACGCGTGGATCACGGGCCTGCGCCGCGACCAGTGGGCGACCCGCAGCGACATCCGCAAGGTCGAGATCGACCACGACCACGGCGCGATCGTCAAGCTCAACCCGCTCGCCGAGTGGACCGAGGACGAGGTCTGGGACTACGTCCGCGAGCGCGAGCTTCCCGTCCACCCGCTGTATGCCAAGGGGTACACGTCGATCGGCTGCCAGCCGTGCACCCGCGCGATCCAGCCGGGCGAGGAGCTGCGCGCCGGGCGCTGGTGGTGGGAGACGAACGCGCCGAAGGAGTGCGGGATCCACTGCGCCGTCGAGACCGGCGGCCTCGAGCACGAGCTGCGCGCGCTCGTCGGCGAGGCGAAGGCGGAATGAGCGCGCTCGCCGTCCAGGGCGAGGCGCGCGAGGTCGTGCTCGCCGAGGCGCAGGCCGTGCACGCGATGGCGGTCGACGAGGGGATGCGCCAGCAGCTCGCGGAGCTCGTCGCCGCCGCCGACGGCGGCGAGATCGGCGAGAGCGAGCTCGCGCTGGCCGAGTCCGTGCTCGAGCTCGGTCTGCAGAGCGGGCGCATCCGCGCGGTCTACGGCCCGGGGGGCGAGCAGGCGGCGCTGCGGACGCTGCGCCGCCTGCCGCGGGGCCGTGACCGGGTCGAGAGCACCAACGAGGTCTCCGCTGCGCTCAGGACGCTGGCCGGGACGACGCTCGAGAACGTCACCCTCGCGGCCGTCGCGCCCGGCGCGTTCACGCTCACGATCGACGCCGGCGGCGTGTCCGCGTCGGTCAGGCTCGACGCGAGCGGCGCGCGCCTCACCTCGCTCGGGACCTGAAGGCGGTCGGCATGACGGACACGCGCTACTACATGGCCTGCCTCGACCTCCGCGACCGCGACTGCCTGGTGGTGGGCGGCGGCTCGGTCGCGACCGAGAAGGCGCAGGGCCTCCTGGATTGCGCGGCGGCGGTCACCGTCGTCGCGCCCGAGATCGACGCAGCGCTCCGGACCCTGCCGGTGCAGGTCGTCGAGCGGCCGTTCGAGCAGTCGGACCTCGACGGCCGCATCCTCGTGATCGCCGCCACCGACGATCGGTCCGTCAACGCGGAGGTGTCGCGCGCGGCGGCGGCGCGCAACCTCCTCTGCAACGTCGCCGACGATCCGGAGCTGTGCAGCTTCATCCTGCCGGCCGTCGTGCGGCGGGACCCGATCGTCGTCGGCGTCTCCACCGGCGGTGCGTCGCCGGCGCTGGCGCAGCGCATCCGCCGCGACGTCGCCGAGCTGATCGGCCCCGAGCACGCGCAGCTCGCCCGCCGCCTGGAGGCGCTGCGGCCGTGGGCCAAGCGGATGCTCCCGACCTACGAGGACCGCCGCGACTACTTCCAGGACCTCGTCGCGCGGGCACTGCCATGAGTTGCGCGCCCGTGAGCACCGGGTTCGTGGCGATCGTCGGGGCCGGCCCCGGCGACCCGAGGCTCGTTACCGTCCGGGGGCTGGAGCTCGTCCGGGCGTGCGACGTGCTCGTCTACGACCGCCTCGTCTCGCCCGAGCTCGTCGCGGAGGCCGCCGGCGCGATGCTGGTCGCACGCGACGAGCTGACGCAGGACGAGGTGAACGAGGCGCTCGTGCGTCACGCCGGCCGCGGACGGACGGTCGTGCGGCTCAAGGGCGGCGACCCGTTCGTGTTCGGGCGCGGAGGAGAGGAGGTCGACGCGCTCGTCGCGGCCGGCATCCCGTACGAGGTCGTCCCCGGCGTCTCGAACCTCACCGCCGCCCCGGCGCTCGCCGGCATCCCCCTGACCCACCGCGGCACCGCGGCGGAGATCACGGTGATCACCGGGACCTCGGGCGACGGCGACGACCTCGACTACGAGCGGCTCGCCGCGACGCCCGGGACGCTCGTGATCTTCATGGGCCTGCGCCGGCTGGGGCACATCGCCGACAGCCTGATCCTCGCCGGCCGCGCGTTCGACGAGCCGGCCGCCGTGGTCTCGCACGCCTCGTGGGCGGACCAGCGCGTCGTGGTCGCGTCCCTGTCGACGATCGCCGACGCGGCCGCCGGGCTGCCGTCTCCGGCCATCGCGATCCTCGGCCCGGTCGCCCGGCTCGCCCCGAGCGCCCGCTCCCTCGCCGCCGCGCTCGTCTAACCTTCGGGCAGGACGGCGACCGCGTCGACGCGGCTGCCGCCGGGCAAGGGTGCCCCCGCTGGACGAGCCTGTCGTCCACCGGGGGCGTCTCGCGTTGGACCGACGGAGAGGAGCATGCGATGGACGAGCCGACCAGGATCCTGATCGCGGAGGACGAGACGATCATCCGTCTCGACCTCCGCCAGCTGCTCGAGGAGCACGGCTTCGTCGTCTGCGGCGAGGCCCGTGACGGCGCGGAGGCGGTCGAGCTCGCGCGCGAGCTCCAGCCCGACGCGGTCGTGCTCGACGTGCGGATGCCCGTGGTGGACGGGATCGAGGCGGCGCGCCGCATCCACGCGGAGCGGCCCGTGCCGATCGTCATGCTCACCGCCTACGCCGACCGTCCGCTCGTCGAGCGCGCGCTCGAGGCCGGAGCGTTCTCGTACCTCACGAAGCCGTTCCGGGCGAGCGACGTCGCACCGGCGATTCGCGCCGCCACCCTGCGGCACGCAGAGCTGCTCGCCGCCCGACGCGACCTCGCACGCCGCCCGGGACCGGTCGAGGTGTCGGTGCGCTCGCCGTCGGGCGCCGTCTACCCGCTGCGCGTCGAGCGCCGGCCGGACGGCAGCGTCGACGTCGGCCTCGCGCCCGACCTCGAGATCGACGGACCGCGCTAGCCGTCGGGGTCGAGCTTCGGCTTCGCCGGACAGACCGGCTTCTCGCCGATCCCAGCGTCCACCGCCGACTTCGCCGTCACGACGAAGCGCAGCTGCACCGTGCCGGGGTCGGGGACGACGAGCGAGATCATCCCGTCCTTGCGCTCGCGCACGCAGCCCGCGCTGGCGTGCCAGTAGGGCGAGTAGCGGATCGCGACGCGGTAGGCGCCCCGGCGCGGCAGCGCGAGCGTCATCGACGACGCACCGAGCTTCGCCACCTCCGCTCCCGGCGCGCCGGTGACGATCCCGTGCGGGCGGCGCACCTCGTAGATCACCGCGTGCGGCAGCGCCTTGACGAGCCGGAGGGACGAGCGGCCGTTCCGGATCAGCGCCGCCTCGCCGCGGGCGCTGTAGTCGAGCGGCGCGTCGGTCACCACGACGTACGCGACGCCCATGTTCCGCAGCCAGGTCAGGTACGCCTTCACCCCCAGACGCGAGTAGAGCACCTTGTTCTGCGGGAAGTCGTCCTGGCGGAACCAGCCGCGCACGATCGGGATCCCGTGCTGCGGCAGGTAGACGGCGTCCCAGTGGCCGGCCGTGTCGACGGCCTCGACGCGGTACGACGGCCCGAGCCGCGGCTTCAGGTAGCGGATCACCGGCGTCCAGTACGCGGCGTTGGCGGACGGGTCGCTCGACTCGCGGGCGAAGCTGAACGCGAGCGGCGTGACGTTCCACGACGCCGCCAGCAGCAGCACGATCGCCGCCGGCACGACGGGCTTCCAGCTGCGCAGCGCGAGGGCGAGCACGGCGATCGGCAGCGCCACGAAGCGGAGGCGCGCGATGTTCTCGCCGAGCGAGGAGGGGAAGGCGAACGCGACGATCGAGGCGAACGCGTAGACCCCGAAGAAGCGGTTCAGGACGCGCGCCGTCGGCACATGCCAGGTGAAGGCCAGCCCGAGCCCGCAGAACGTCAGGGTGGCGGCGAGCTCGCTGGCGGAGAACGGGAAGCGCCCGTCGTCCGGGAACAGCCGCCAGAGGACGACGGCGCCCAGCCCGATCACGACGACGGTGGCCGCCGGGGCGACCGCGCGGTTCCCCCGGCCCTTCACGGTCGCGGCCGCGAGCACCAGGACGAGCAGGAAGAACGCGAGCGGGCTCGCGGCGAACGTCAGCATGACGAGCGGCGCGAAGAGCCACGTGCGCCGCGCCCGCAGGGCGCAGAGCGCGAGCAGCCCGAAGCCGAGGCCGAGAGCGTACGGGTACGCCCCCGTGATCACCGACAGCGCCGCCATGACGCTGAACGTCCGCGCGGGCCAGGGCCCGGCCGCCGGCCACTCCTCCTGCACGAGCGCGGCGAACCCGGCGGCGGCGAGCGCCGATGCGACCACCGCGAGCAGCTTGATGCCCACGAACGCGGCCAGCGGGTAGTAGACGATCGAGTAGGTGACGAAGCTGTACCGCCCCGCGTACCAGTAGTTGTTCCAGAGCGCGAAGCCGTGCTGGAGGAACAGCGCCCGCTGGTAGACGTGGGCGGCGAGATCGGCGCCGGGCGGGCCGAGCCAGGCCACGACCGCGGCGCCTGCGGCCGCGAGCGCCGCGTGCCGGACGACGTGGAGACCACGCGGGCCGAGCTTGGGGACGGCGCGTGGTGCCATGCCCTGCTGCATACACGATCCGTGCTGCGAGGCGATAGGGGAACCGATCCGCCCACGTGCGTCCTCCGACCGGGATACTGCGGCCATGACGACCTCCTCTCCTCCCGGCATCCACGGCACACTTGCCGCGGCGCTCACCCCCCTCGCGGACGGCGGCGCGACCCTCGACCTCGATGCGATCCCGGCGCTTGTCGACTTCCTCGCCGCCGGCGGGGTCGACGGCCTGCTGGCGATGGGCACCACGGGCGAGGGCGTCCTCTTCGATCTCGACGAGCGCTTCCGCATCGCCGCGGCGTTCGTGGAGGCGGCGCGCGGGAAGCTCGACGTCGCGGTCCACTGCGGCGCGCAGACGACGGATACGACCGTCCGCCTCGCGGCGCGCGCGGCCGAGCTCGGCGCCGCCGCGGTCGCCGTGATCGCGCCGCCGTACTTCCTGCTCGACGAGCAGGAGCAGCTCGCGCACCTGGCCGCAGCCGCCGCCGCGTGCGCGCCGGTGCCGTTCTACGTCTACGAGTTCCAGGCGCGCAGCGGCTACGCGATCCCGCCTGCGGTGCTCGGGCGCCTGCGCGACCGCGCCGGGAACTTCCGCGGCCTCAAGGTGTCCGACGCGCCGTTCGAGCGCTTCTCCCCGTATCTGATCGACGGTCTCGACGTGTTCGTCGGCCCCGAGGCGCTGATCTCCGACGGCCTCGCCGGCGGTGCGGTCGGCGCCGTCTCGGCGCTCGCGACCGCGTTCCCCGACGAGGTCGCCGCCGCCGTCCGGGAGGGCACCCCGGAGCGGTCGGCCCGGCTCGCCCGGCTGCGCGAGGCCGTCCAGGCGCACCCGATGCCCTCGGCCGTGAAGGCGCTGGCGCGCCGCAAGGGCGTGCCGGTGCGCGAAGACGTCCGGCCGCCGCTGCGAGTCCTCGCCGACGCGGAGCGGGAGTCGCTCTTCGCGGCGGTCGACCGCGTGCTGGGCGGCGTACCGGTCTGACGCGATGCGCGAGCCCGGCCGGCTCCTCTGGCAGCCCTCGCCCGAGCAGGTCGAGGCCAGCCGGCTGACGGCCTACAGCCGCTGGCTGAAGGAGGCCCACGGCGTCGACGTCGACGGCTACCACGAGCTGTGGCGCTGGTCGGTCACCGACCTGGAGGGCTTCTGGGGGTCGATCTGGGAGTACTTCGGCGTGCAGGCCTCGACGCCGTACGAGCGCGTGCTCGGGGCGCGGTCGCTGCCGGGCGCCGAGTGGTTCCCCGGGGCGCGCCTGAGCTACGCCGAGCACGTCTTCCGCGGCAAGGACGACGCCGCCACGGCCATCGTCCACGCCTCCGAGCGGCGGCCGCAGGCCGAGGTCACCTGGGGCGAGCTCCGGCGGCAGGCGGCGGGGATCGCCGGGACGCTGCGCACGCTCGGCGTCGTCCCCGGGGACCGGGTGGTCGCGTACCTGCCGAACGTGCCGGAGACCGTCGCCGCGTTCCTCGCCTGTGCGTCGATCGGCGCGACGTGGTCGAGCTGCTCGCCCGACTTCGGCACGCGCAGCGTCGTCGACCGGTTCGCGCAGATCGAGCCGAAGGTGCTGCTGGCGGTCGACGGCTATCGCTACGGCGGCCAGGAGTTCGATCGGCGGGACGTCGTCGCGCACCTCGAGCGCGAGATCCCGTCGCTCGAGCGGACGTTCGTGCTCCCCGGCCTCGGCGCCGGGGGCAGCTGGGACGAGCTGCTCGCGGGCTCCGGCGAGCTGGCGTTCGAGCAGCTGCCGTTCGACCATCCGCTCTGGGTGCTCTACTCGTCGGGCACGACCGGCCTGCCGAAGGGGATCGTCCACGGGCAGGGCGGCATCCTGCTCGAGCAGCTCAAGGTGCTCAACCTGCACACGGACCTGCACGCCGGCGACCGCCTGTTCTGGTTCACGACCACCGGCTGGATGATGTGGAACTTCGTCGTCGGCGGCCTCCTCACCGACGCCGCGATCGTGCTCTACGACGGCAGCCCGGCGACGCCGGATCTCGGGGTTCTCTGGGACCTGGCCGAGTCGGCCGGCATCACGACCTTCGGCACGAGCGCGGCGTTCATCGCCGCCTGCATGAAGGCGGGCGTGCGCCCGCGCCGCGGCCGCGACCTCTCCCGCCTGCGCGCCGTCGGCTCGACCGGCTCGCCGCTCGCACCCGAGGGGTTCCGGTGGGTCTACGACGAGCTCGGCTCGGACACGTGGCTCTTCTCGACGAGCGGCGGAACCGACGTCTGCTCCGCTTTCGTCGGTGGGGTGCCGACGCTGCCGGTCTACGAGGGCGAGCTCCAGGCGCGGTCGCTCGGCGCGAAGGTCGAGGCGTTCGACGAGGACGGCCGTCCGGTGGTCGACGAGGTGGGCGAGCTCGTGCTGACGGAGCCGCTGCCGTCGATGCCGCTGCGCCTGTGGAACGACCCCGGCGGGTCGCGACTGCGGGAGAGCTACTTCGAGACGTATCCGGGCGTCTGGCGGCACGGCGACTGGATCGAGATCACCTCCCGCGGCACGGCCGTGATCTACGGCCGGTCGGACTCGACGATCAACCGCGGCGGCGTCCGCATGGGGACGAGCGAGCTCTACCGCGCGGTGCTCGCGCTCGACGAGGTGGTGGACGCGCTGGTCGTCGACGTGCCGCGGCCGGGCACGAGCGGCTGGATGGCGCTCTTCGTCGTCCTGCGCGACGGCGCGGCGCTCGACGAGCCGCTGCGCGAGGCGATCCGGGCACGCCTGCGGGAGGACTGCTCGCCGCGCCACGTTCCGGACGAGATCCGCCAGGTCGCCGAGGTGCCGCGTACGCTCTCGGGCAAGGTGGTCGAGGTGCCGGTGAAGCGGATCCTGGCCGGCGAGCCGCCGGATCGCGTCGCCAGCCGCGGCGCGCTGGCGAACCCTGCGGCGCTCGAGCCGTTCGTGGCCCTCGCGGCCGAGCTGGCGGCGGCGCCGCGGTGACCGTGAGCCCGGCCCACTCCCTCAGCCTCGACGTCGAGCGGGACGTCGTGCTCGCGCACGCGACGAGCATCGTCGCCGGCGCGTGGCGGAGCTTCGACCGCTACCGGCCGGGGCAGCCCGAGGTGGGGGAGGAGCTGCGCGAGCTCTTCCGCCGCGCGCTGCCCGACCAGGCGAGCCCGGCGCTGGCCGCGCTCGACGCGGCCGCCGCGGCGCTCGACGCCAGCCTCGCGCAGCCGCGACCGCGGTTCTTCGCGTTCATCGGCTCGTCCGCGCTCGAGATCGGGGTGCTCGCCGACGCGCTGGCCGCGTGCTTCGACGTCAACCTCGCGTCCTGGGCCGGCGCCGCCTCGGAGATCGAGGACCAGGCGGTGCGCTGGGTCGGCGAGTTCGTCGGCTTCGCCGGGGAGGCGGGCGCGTTCACGAGCGGGGGCACGATCTCGAACCTGACCGCGCTGACGGCCGCCCGCGAGCGGGCGCTGCCGGGGTCGCGCCGCTCGGGCCTCGGCGGTCGCCGGCTGGCGCTGTACTGCTCGGCCGAGTCGCACTACTCGGTCGTCCGGGCGGCGGAGCTGCTCGGGGTCGGCACCGACGGCGTGCGGGCGCTCCCGATCGACGCCTCGCGCCGGCTCCGGCCGGACGCCGTCGCGGAGGCGATCGACGCCGACCGCGCGGCCGGGATCGTGCCCCTGGCGGTCGTGGCCACGGCCGGGACGACGCTGACCGGCGCGATCGATCCGCTCGCCGAGCTCGCCGGGCTCTGCGCCGAGCGCGGCGTGTGGCTCCACGTCGACGGGGCCTACGGCCTGCCGGCGGCCGGGACCCCCGACGCGGCGCCGCTCTTCGCCGGCGTCGAGCGCGCCGACTCGGTGACGATCGACGCGCACAAGTGGCTGTACCTCCCGAAGGCGTGCGGCGTGGTGCTCGTCCGGCGGCGCGCCGATCTCGAGCGCGCCTTCGGCCACGAGGAGGGCTACTTCCCGCACGAGCGGCGGACGCCGCACGCGGTCGACACGACGCTCGAGTACTCGCGGCCGTTCCGCGCGCTCAAGCTCTGGCTGGCGTTCCGCGTCCACGGCGCCGACGCGTTCCGGGTTGCCATCCACCGGAACCTGGAGCAGGCCAGGCTCCTCTATCGCCTCGTCGGCGAGACGCCGCACCTCGAGCCGCTGCCGCTCGCGCCGCCGCTGTCGATCGTCCCGTTCCGCCACGTGCCGCCGGGCGTGGCCGACCTCGACGCCCACAACGCCGAGCTGGTGCGGCGGCTCCAGGCGGGCGGCGAGGTCTGGGTCGCGCCCGCCACGATCGACGGGGCGTGCTGGCTGCGGCCGTGCATCGTCAACTACCGGACGTCCGACGACGACGTGGCGGCGCTGGTCGAGCTCGTCCGCACGGTCGGCGACGAGCTGGCGGCCGAGTCCTAGAGCGCGCGGCCCGAGTCCGGGTCGAACAGGCGGAGGCGGCTGCGGTCGATCGCGAGCGGCAGGAGGTCGCCCGGCCGGACGCGCGCGCTCGCCTCGAAGCGGGCGACGAACGCCTCGTCCAGCTCGGCCGAGCGCTCGCCGTCGGCGCCCTCGAGGGCGACGGGGCGGAGGTCGCGCGAGACGCAGTACGCGAGCAGCTCCGGGCCGAGCTGCTCGGCCACCCGGACCTCGGCCACGACGTCCGCCTGCTCCTCCGTGACGAGCGCGAAGCCCTCCGGGCGCACGCCGGCCAGGACGCGGCCGGGGCGCGGCGCCGGTCCGTCCAGCGTCAACAGGCGGCCGCCGAGGTCGAGTCGGCCGTCCGCGAACCGGGCGGGGAAGACGTTCATCGCCGGGCTGCCGACGAAGCCGGCGACGAAGAGGTTGGCCGGGCGGTCGTAGAGCTCCCACGGCGGCGCGACCTGCTGCACGACGCCCTTGTCGAGCACGACGACGCGGTCGCCGAGCGTCATCGCCTCGGTCTGGTCGTGCGTGACGTAGACGGTGGTCACGCCGAGCCGGCGGTGGAGGCTGCCGAGCTCCGCGCGCATCTGGACGCGCAGCTTGGCGTCGAGGTTCGAGAGCGGCTCGTCCATGAGAAAGGCGCGGGGCCGGCGGACGAGGGCGCGGCCGATCGCGACGCGCTGCCGCTGGCCGCCGGAGAGCTGGCCGGGCTTGCGCTCGAGCAGCTCCTCGATGCTCAGCAGGCGCGCCACCTCGCGGACGCGGCGGTCGGCCTCGCCGCGGGCCGTCCGCTTCAGGCGGAGCGGGAAGCGGAGGTTGTCGTAGACCGACATGTGCGGGTAGAGCGCGTAGCTCTGGAAGACCATCGCGACGTCGCGGTGGGTGGCAGGGGTGTCGTTGACGACCTCGCCGTCGATGCGCACCTCGCCGCTCGTCACCGGCTCGAGGCCGGCGACCATCCGCAGCGCGGTCGTCTTCCCGCAGCCGGAGGGGCCGACGAGGATGACGAACTCGCCCTCGCCGATCTCCAGGTCGAGGCGGTCGACGGCGACCGTGGCGGCGTCGAACCGCTTCGTCACCTGGTCGAGGGTCACCGTGGCCACGGGCCGACTCTAGAGCAGAATCTTGCAAGAGACAAGCGATTTCTTGCAGAACGGAAGAAGAGATTTCCGACCCCAGGCGCAGTGACGGCCACGCCGTCGTCTAGGCTTGGCGCGTGGCCAAGCGGCTCGCAGAGGTGGCGCAGTACGCCGGGGTGAGCGAGGCGACGGTCAGCCGTGTCCTCAACAGCAAGCCCGGCGTCTCGGAGAGCACCCGCGACGCGGTGCTGACCGCGCTGGACGTGCTCGGCTACGAGCGCCCGACGCAGCTCCGCGGCACCCGCGCGCGGCTCGTCGGGCTCGTGCTGCCCGAGCTCCAGAACCCGATCTTCCCGGCGTTCGCCGAGGTGGTCGCGGAGGCGCTCGCGAAGCAGGGGCTGACGCCGGTGCTCTGCACGCGGACGACGTCGGGCATCCCGGAGTCCGCGTACGTCGAGATGCTGCTCGAGCACCGCGTCTCGGGCGTCATCTTCTCCGGGGGCCTCTACGCGCAGGCGGCCGCCGAGCACGACCACTACCGCCTGCTGCGCGAGCGCGGCCTGCCCGTCGTGCTCGTGAACGCGGCCTACGAGGACCTCGGCTTCCCGCGGGTGTCGGTCGACGACGCGGAGGCGGTCAGCCAGGCGCTCGGCCACCTCGTCTCGCTGGGCCACGAGCGGATCGGGCTCGTCCTCGGCGACCGCGACCACGTGCCGTCGGGGCGCAAGCGCGCCGCGTTCGAGGCGGCGAGCCGCGCGCACGGACACGACCCGTCGGGGCTCGTCGAGCACACGATGTTCTCGATGGAGGGTGGCCAGGCAGCAGGCCGGCGCCTGCTCGCGAAGGGCGTGACGGCGCTCGTCTGCGCCAGCGACATCCTCGCCCTCGGCGTCGTGCGCACGGTGCGCAAGGAAGGCCTGACCGTTCCGGGCGACGTGTCGGTCGTCGGCTTCGACGACTCGACGTTCATGCCGTGCACCGATCCGCCCCTGACCACGGTGCGCCAGCCGATCGAGGCGATGGGCCAGACCGCCGTCGCCCTCCTCCTCAGCCAGATCGGCGGCGGCCCGGTATCGAGCGAGGAGCTCCTGTTCGAGCCGGAGCTCGTCGTCCGCGGCTCGACCGGGCCGGCGCCGGGCAGCGGCTAGGCCGCGGGCCGCCCGGGCCGCGACGGCGGATGCGGTCGGTGCAGCCGGTGGCGGTCATGGGGCTCCCGGCGCGGCCCGCCGGCGTGACCCCTCGCGATCGCGGCGGCGGCGACGACCTCCGCGTCGTCGTGGTCGAGGGCGCCGTCGGCGATCAGCCGCCACACGACCCAGGCCCGTAGCCCACGAGGGTCGAGGCGGCCGGCCGCGTACTCGCAGAGCGAGTCGGCGTAGCTCTCTGGGTCGAGCCCCTCCGGCCCGAACGGCCCGGGCGGCTGGCGCGCCCAGCGGCTCGATCTCACCCCGGTCGGCGCGTCTGTCCTCACACCGCCAGGATCCGCCCGCGCGTCCTCGGCGGCGTCGGGGTTCGGACACGGACGCGATCCGGGCCAACCCGGACGGAACCTGCGGGTTCCGCGCACGGTGCCGGCGGGGTGGGGGCGGCGGCCGGTCGCTGCGGGTTTCCACGCACGCGCGATCCGCGCAGGGGCCGATGCCGGCGCGCGCGGCGGACGGGACCCTGTCGTCATGGCGACGATCTCGGTTCCGCCCACGGGCGTTCGGCGCGTACGGTCGGTCGAAGAGGCCGACGTCGCCGGCAAGCGCGTCCTCGTCCGCGCCGACCTGAACGTCCCGCTCGCCGGCGGGACGGTCGCCGACGACTCGCGCATCCGTGCGGCGCTGCCGACGCTCCAGTACCTCCACGCGCACGGCGCTGCCGCGATCGACGTGTGCTCGCACCTCGGGCGTCCCGACGGGCCGGATCCCCGCTACGCGATGGCTCCGGTCGCGGACCGCCTCCGGCAGCTCTTCGACGCCCCGGTCTCGGTGCTCGAGAACACGCGCTTCGACCCCGGTGAGACGTCGAACGATCCCGCGTTCGCGGAACGGCTCGCCGACGGACACGACCTGTTCGTCGAGGACGCCTTCGGCTCCCTGCACCGCGCGCATGCGTCCACGGTGGGCGTGGCTGCGCTCCTGCCCACCTATGCGGGCCTGCTCGTCGAGCGCGAGCTCGAGCATCTGGGCCGCCTCCTCGGCGAGGTCGTGCGGCCGTTCGTCGTCGTCGTGGGAGGCGCGAAGGTCGACGACAAGCTGCCGCTGATCGAGCACCTCGGCCGGCGCGCCGACGCCGTGCTGGCCGGTGGGAAGGTCGCCGAGCGCCTGCTCCGCGTGCCGACGAGCCTGCCGGTCGACCTGCCGGTCGACGTGGTCGCGGCGCCGACCTTCGCCGCCGACGCCTCGGCGCGGATCCTGCCCCTGGCCGAGGTTCCGGGCCGCTGGTCGATCCTCGACATCGGGCCACGGGCGATCCACCAGTTCTCGGCGGCGATCGAGGACGCGCGCACGATCTTCTGGAACGGCCCGATGGGCGTGTTCGAGTGGCCGCGGTTCGCGAACGGAACCCTCGCGATCGGCGTGGCGATCGCGCATTCCGAGGCGTATTCGGTCGTCGGAGGCGCCGACTCGCTGCGCGCGCTGGGCCAGACCGGGCTCGCGAGCTGCGTCTCCTGGGCGTCGACCGGCGGCGGCGCGTCGCTCGCGCTGCTCGCCGGAGACGAGCTCCCCGGCCTCTCCGTCATCCCGCCGCCGGCGCTATGAGCGTCCGCCGCCAGCTCGTCCTGCTGCGTCACGGCGAAAGCGTCTGGAACGAACGCGGCCTCTTCACGGGCTGGACCGACGTCGGCCTGTCCGAGCGCGGCGAGCTGGAGGCGCTGCGGGCGGGTGAGCTCCTCGTCGCAGGCGGCGTGCTCCCGGACGTCGTCCATACCTCTGTGCTCTACCGGGCCATCCGCACAGCCGAGATCGCGCTGCGTGCCTGCGACCGGCAGTGGATCCCCGTCCGCCGGTCGTGGCGGCTCAACGAGCGTCACTACGGCGCGCTGCAGGGGAAGAGCAAGGCCGAGACGCGGGCCGAGCTCGGCGACAGCCAGTTCATGCTCTGGCGGCGGTCGTACGACGTCCCGCCGCCTCCGCTCCGCGGGCAGCGGCTCGAGGACGATCCGCGCTACGCAGGCGTCCCTGCCGACCAGCTGCCGCAGAGCGAATGCCTCGCCGACGTGCTCGGCCGCGTCCTGCCGTACTGGGTCGACGCGGTCGTGCCCGACCTGCTCGCGGGACGGACGGTCCTGGTCGCCGCCCACGGGAACTCGCTCCGCGCGCTCGTCAAGCACCTCGACTCGATCGCGGACGACGCGATCGCCGAGGTCGACCTCCCGACCGGCGTCCCGCTCCTCTATCGCCTCGACGACCGGCTCCGGTCGACCGGGCCCGTCGACGAGCGCTTCGGCGTCAGCGGCCGCTACCTCGACCCCGTCGCGGCGGCGGCGTCGATCGCCGGCGTCCGCGCGCAGGGAGCGCGGCCGGCCCTCGCAGAGGTCCGCGAGGCGCGATGACGCGTCGCGCGACCGGCGAGCTCCTCGACCTGCTCGAGCGACGCCGAAGCACGATCGTCGACGATGCGGCGCGGCGGCTCGTCGACAGCCACCTCGACCGCTACGAGCTGATCGGGGAGCGCGAGGCGCGGCTGCGTCTCGACCTGCTGTTCACCCGCGTCGTCGCGACGATCAGGCTGCGCACGGCGGAGCCGATCGTCCGCTACGCGGTCGACCTCGCGCGCGAGCGGTACACCGCCGGCTACCGCCTCGCTCTCGTGCAGTCCGCGTTCGACGCGCTGGAGGCTGCGATCTGGCACCAGGTGTCCGTCGAGCTGCCGTGCGAGGCGCACTCCGAGGCGCTGGGCCTGGTCTCCGCGGCCGTGGGCGCGGGCAAGGACGCCCTCGGCTGGACGTATGCCTCCCTGGCGCTCCGGCGGCGGGTGGAGGCGCTGGACGTCGACGCGCTGTTCTCCGGAACCGACGGCGTGGTCGCGGAAAGCTGACGCCGCTCGTGGGCGTCGGCTCGTACGGGCGCCTGCGGCGCGCGAGCTCGCGTTCGGCGACCCGACGGGCCTCCGGGGTGGTCCACGACGCCTGCACGTGGGAACGGCCCGGGGCCGTTGCCGGCCCCGGGCTCGGGTTCTGAGGACGCCCGGGCGAGCGTCAGACGCCGACCGCGATCGACTCCTTCGCCGGAACCGGCTCGTGGGCCACCGGCTCCGCCTCGAGAACCACCTTCAACGCGTGCGTCTCCGCCGCCGCTGCGAACGTGTCGTAGGCCGACATCGTCTCGGACAGCGGGAACGTGT
>DASZWI010000068.1:0-10209 GCA_035546715.1 Gaiellaceae bacterium
CTCTCGCGCTACACCGACCACTACCGCCTCGACGCCGACGCGCGCTGGCAGCCCGACTACGTCGACGACTTCCTCTCCCGGCCGGAGTGCGTCGCGTACCTGATCCGCGTCGACGGCGCCGCCGCGGGCTTCGCCTGGGTCGGCGCCGGCGACTTCCCTCACAAGCGGCCCGACCGCGACCTCCGGCTGGCCGAGTTCTTCGTCGCAGCTCCCTTCCGCCGCGCCGGTGTCGGCCGTGCCGCGGCGGACGCCGTCCTCGCCGCCCACGCGGGGACCTGGCAGCTCGAGGTGGTGCACGGGAACGACGAGGCGCTCGCGTTCTGGCGGGCCGTCCTCGACGGCCGCGGCCACCGCGAGGAGCCGGGCGACGGCGACCTCGTCTTCCTCTTCGAGACGTGATCTTCCAGCCGGACGCGGAGACGCGGCCGGTCGAGGTGCGCGCGGAGCTCCGGCGGCGCCGGCTCGTCGCCCAGCTCGGCCGCCTGCGGACGGCTGCGCCGTGGTGGCGCGACAAGCTCGCCGGCGTGTCCGAGCGAGGTGCTGGGCGGCCGGTACGCGGCCGAGGTGGGCGCACGGCTCGAGCAACGGACTGCGCCTCCGCGTCGCGGCGACGGTCCTGCCGCCCGGCGGCCTGCCGCGCTCCGAGACGGGCAACGCCCGGCGCGTCTGGGAGCGGCTCGACGGCACGGCCCCGCTGGGCCTGTCGCTAGTCTGGCCGCGATGGCCGACATCTCCTTCGCACGCGGCGTGCCCGCCCCCGAGTGCCTCGCGGTCGACGAGCTTGCCGACTGCGCGCGCGCGGCGCTCGAGCGCGACGGGCGCACGATCCTCTCCTACGGCACCGGCGCCGGCTACGGCCCGCTGCGCGAGTGGATCGCCGAGCGCCACGGCGTCGAACCCGCCCGCGTGTTCGTGACCAACGGCTCGCTCCAGGGCTTCGTCTTCCTCGCCGGGCGGCTGGCGGCCGGGAAGCGCGTCCTCGTCGAGGACCCGAGCTACGACCGGCCGCTGAAGATCCTCCGCGAGCTCGGCGCGACCGTCGACGCCGTCGCCATGGACGACGAGGGCCTCGTGCCGGAGGCGCTGGAGGACGCGCTGCGCAGCGGGGAGAAGCCGGCGTTCCTCTACACGATCCCGACCTTCCAGAACCCGAGCGGGCGCACCCTCTCGACCGAGCGTCGCCGGCGCATCGTCGAGCTGGCGGCCGAGCACGACCTGCTCGTGCTCGAGGACGACCCGTACGGCCTCGTCCGCTTCGACGGCGAGCCGCAGCCGTCGCTCTTCGAGCTCTCGAACGGCGCGACGACCTACAGCTCGTCCTTCTCGAAGACGGTCGCACCGGGCCTGCGGGTCGGGTACTTCGTCTTTCCCGAGGAGCTTGCCGCGCAGCTCGCGGCCCAGGCGAACGGCACGTACATCTCGCCGGTGCTCCTCGGCCAGGCGACGGTGCACGAGTTCGTCCGGCGCGGGAACTTCGAGCCGAACCTCGCCCGCATCGTCGAGCTCCTCCGGGTCCGGCGCGACGCGATGCTGGCCGCGCTCGAGAAGCACCTGCCCGACGCGACGTGGAGTCGTCCCGCCGGCGGCTACTTCCTGTGGCTCGAGCTCCCGGGCGGTGCGTCCGCGCGCGAGCTGGCGGAGCGCGCGAAGGGAGTGACGTTCGTGCTCGGCAGCGACTTCGGCGGCGGCCCCGACACCGCACGCCTCGCCTACAGCTACGTCTCGGTCGACGAGATCGAGGCGGGCGTCGAGCGGCTCGCGGCCGCGCTCCCCGTCAGCGCCTAGCGGCCCGGCGGGAGCGGAAGCGGTGGAGCTGCGAGAGCAGCACGCCGAGCACGAGCCCGATCAGCACCGACAGCACGATCACCCAGATCAGCGAGACGCGCGTCGAGTCGAAGACGAACCGCACGCGGACGGTCTTCGTGTTCAGGACGACGAACAGGATCAGGTAGACCGCGGCGGCCGTGATCAGGGTCAGGCGCAGCCACAGGCCGGGCTGGAACGTGCGCCGGCTCTTCTGGAGACGGCCGCCGCGCGGCGGCTGACCGGGCTCGGTCGGAGGCTGCGCGCCGGGGTCGGTGGGCTCGCTCACCCGGTCGGCCTACGCGACGGCCCCGGTCGAGACGGCAAGGGGCACGAGACGCGGCTGGCGCGGCGGCTGCAGCACGCGCGCCGCCGCGCGGAAGGTGGGACACGGACGCTCCGGGGTCATGGCACAGAGACCGTTGCGGCGGAAGTAGCAGTCGTCACAGGTCGGAGCGTTCGGTCGGGTCATGGGCGGCTTCCTCGGAGTTCGAAGGGGTCTGGGCGGGGCGTCTCGGGCGGGCTAGCTGACGGGGCATCCTACGCGCCTCGAGGCCGCGGAAACAGGCTTGCCTAAACGGAAAACTGCGCATTTTCCGGGGCCGGTGGGAGCCCTGGAATCTACCGAAATCTACTGCGGTGGCGGCAGTGTCGCCAGGGCGTGCAACGCCTGTGGAAAAGTCTTCACAGGGATGATGCGGAGGTCGCCCGCCTCCTTGCGCGCCTGCGCGGCGTTGTCCCCAGCCGGGACGAGGAAGACGTCCGCTCCGGCCTCGCGCACGCCGATCGTCTTCTGCTTGATCCCGCCGATCGGCTCGACGGCGCCGTCGGCGGTGAGCTCGCCCGTCGCCGCGACCGAGTGGCCGTGCGTGACGTCCCGGCCGAGCTGCTGCATCACCTCGAGCGCGAACGCCAGGCCGGCCGACGGCCCGCCCACGTTCCCTGCGTCGATCCGGACCTCGAGCGGGAGCTTGATGTCGACGTCGTCCTCCACCACGATCCCGACGACCGGGTGCCTCGGCGGCGGGCTCGCGATCGTCGGCACGGGGACGTCGAGCGTCGTCTTGCCGCGCCGGACGGTGAACCTGACGGTGTCGCCGATGCGGTGCTTGCGCATCAGGGCCTGGAGCCGGGCGGTGCCGCGCACCCGCGTGCCGTCGACGGCGGTGATGACGTCGTCGGGCCGGAGCCGGCCGCCGGCCGGGTCCTTCGTCCCGACCTGGTCGACGAGCACCCCGTCGGCGCGGATGACCACCTTGCGCCCGAGGGCCTTGAGCGCGACCGCCGCCGCGATCTCTTGCGAGCGCTGCATGTCCTCCAGGTCGATCTGCTGGCGGGCGCTGTCGCTGACCCCGTCGTTCACCGCCGAGGCGGGGTAGAGGTCGGCGCCCTTGTGGAGCCCGCCGAAGAGCTTCTCGAGGAAGGACGCCTTGCGCACGATCACGTCGACGTAGTAGATCGAGCCGTCGGTCGCCGAGCGATCGTGTCCGCCCTGGACGGTGACGAGCGGCGCCACAGGGTGCGCCTTGTCGGGCAGGAAGATGTAGTCGCTGGACGGCGCGATGTAGGCGATGAACGCCGCCGCCAGAATCGCGAGCCCGAGGACGAGCAGCGAGAACGGGGAGACGAGCCGCTTCAGGCGCGGCGTCACAACAGCGACCGGGTGAGGCCGCCGTCGACGGCGAGGGTCACCCCGTTGACGTACGCGGCGCGGTCGGACGCGAGGAAGCAGACGACGTCGCCGAACTCGGACGGGGTGCCGAGCCGACCGAGCGGGATCTGCCGCAGCTCGTCCTCGGACGGGCCGGCCTCGCCGTACACCTCGAGCATCCGGGGCGTGTCGATGCGGCCCGGAGCCACGCAGTTGACGGTGATCCCCCGCGGGCCGAGCTCGCGCGCCAGCGTCTTCGCCCAGCCGGTGACGCCCGGCCGGATCGTGTTCGACAGCGCCAGGTGCGGTGTGGGCTCCTTGACCGCCGCCGAGGTGATGCAGACGATCCGCCCCGCCGGGCTGCGCTCGAGGTGCGGCAGGCAGAGCCGAACGAGGCGCACGGCGGGCAGCAGGAGCAGCTCGAACGCGGACTCGAGCCGCTCGTCGTCGATCGCGCTCGCCGGGCCGGGCGGCGGGCCGCCGGAGTTCCAGACGACGACGTCGACGCCGCCGAACGCCTGCACCGCGCGCTCGACGAGCCGCTCCAGGTCGGCGGCGTTCGTCACGTCGCCCCGAACGGCGAGCGCGCCGAGGCGGTTCGCGTGGAGCTCGAGCTCCTCCCGCCGCCGGGCGAGCATCGCGACGTTCGCCCCCTCGGCTGCCAGGGCCTCGGCAGACGCGAGGCCGAGTCCCGATGAGGCGCCACAGACGATCGCGGTCCTGCCGCGCAGACCCAAGTCCATCGTCGGCGGAGGGTAGTCGATGCGCCTGTGGCCAAGCTTTGAGGACGCGTGAAGCCGACTTTGTGTTGACTCAACACAAGGTCCCCTTCGGCCCGGCACAAGCGTCCATGGAAGAACTAGGCCGTTTGCGAGGGCCGGAGCGTGCTCGGGGGGCGCCGCGGTGCCGTCGTCTGACTTTGTGTTGAGTCAACACAAAGTCAGTTCGGCCCGCCGCCCACGCTCGCCGAACGGGTTGCCTTCGCGAGTGCCCGAGCTTGCTCGGGCGTGAGCCGGAGCAGGCCGTCTCGTGTGGCGCTCCGATCCGCACGCGAGCCCGAGTTCGACAGTGTCGGAGGGGAGGGTTCGGGAGGGGAACCGAAGGTGCCTCTCCCGAGAGAGCTGCCCCTCCCGAGAGACTGCCCCTCCCGGCGACCTACGTCGTGAGCACCGAGACGACCTCGCGGACCGCTTCCGAGGACGCCTTCAGCAGTCCCTGCTCGGTCTCGTCGAGGTCGAGCTCCACGATCTGCTCGATGCCGCGGGCGCCGAGCTTCACCGGGACGCCCATGTAGAGGCCGTCGATGGCGTACTCGCCCTCGAGGTAGGCGGTGCACGGGAGCACCCGCTTCTCGTCGAGCATGATCGAGTCGACCATCTGCGCCGCGGCGGCGCCGGGTGCGTACCAGGCGGAGGTGCCGAGCAGGTTCACGAGCTCGCCGCCGCCCTTGGCGGTGCGGGCGACCATCGCCTGGATCTCGTCCTCGCCGACCAGCTTGCGCAGCGGGATGCCGCCGACGGTCGTCGCCGAGACGACGGGGACCATCTGGTCGCCGTGCCCGCCGAGCACCATGGCGGTGACGTCCTTGACGGACGCGCCGGTGGCCCAGGCGATGAACGTCGAGAAGCGGGCGGTGTCGAGGATGCCCGCCATGCCGAACACGCGCTCCTTGGGCCAGCCGGAGACGTTCTTCGCGACGTGGCACATCGCGTCGAGCGGGTTCGAGACGACCACGAGGATCGCGTCGGGGCTCTGCGCGATCACCTTCTCGGTGACGTCCTTGACGATCTTCTCGTTCGTCGAGACGAGGTCGTCGCGGCTCATGCCCGGCGAGCGGGGGAGCCCGGCCGTGATGACGACCACCGACGAGCCGGCGGTCTCCTCGTAGGCGTTCGAGCCGACGACGTTCGGCTCGTAGCCGAGGACGGCGCCCATCTGGTTGATGTCGAGCGCCTTGCCCTGCGGGAGGCCCTCCTTGATGTCGACGAGGACGACGTCCGCGTAGTCGCGCACGGCGAGCACCTGCGCGCACGTCGCGCCGACGTTCCCGGCTCCGACGACGGTGACCTTCCGCCTCTCGCTCACAGCCCTTGCCTCCTCGTTCTAGCTCAGTCGCTCGATGATCGCGTCCGCGTACTCGGCGGTCCCGACCGCGGTCGGGTCGTCGCGGGACGGCTTCATGTCGTAGGTGACGCGCTCGCCCGCGGCGATGACGGCGGCGACGGCCGCCTCGAGCCGCTGGGCCGCGTCGCGCTCGCCGAGGTGGTCGAGCATCAGCATCCCCGACAGGATCATCGCCGTCGGGTTCACCTTGTTCTGGCCCTTGTACTTGGGCGCCGACCCGTGCGTCGCCTCGAAGACCGCCGCGTCGGGGCCGATGTTCGCGCCCGGCGCGACGCCGAGGCCGCCGACCAGGCCGGCGGTCAGGTCGCTGATGATGTCCCCGTAGAGGTTCGGGAGCACGAGGACGTCGAATTCCTCCGGCCGCTGCACGAGGCCCATGCAGAGCGCGTCGACGAGCGTCTCCCAGGGCTCGATGTCGGGGTAGTCCTTCGCGACGCCGCGGAAGACGTCGAGGAACAGCCCGTCGGTGAACTTCATGATGTTCGCCTTGGTGATGCACGACACGCGCTTGCGGCCGTGGGCGCGCGCGTACTCGAAGGCGTAGCGGACGATCCGCTCGGTGCCCTCGCGGCTGATCGGCTTGATCGAGATGCCGGATCCCGGGGCGATCTGCTTGGCCTGCCGCGTGTTGAGGTCGGCGATGACCGCCTCGGCCTCGGGCGTACCGGCCTCGTACTCGATGCCGGCGTACAGGTCCTCGGTGTTCTCGCGGACGACGACGACGTCCACGTTCTCGTACCGCGACCGGACGCCCGGGTAGCTCTTGCAGGGCCGCAGGCAGGCGTAGAGGCCGAGCTCGTGCCGCAGCGCCACGTTCACCGACCGGAAGCCGGTGCCGATCGGCGTGGTGATCGGCCCCTTCAGCGCGACGTGGTTGCGCTTGATCGACTCGAGCGTCTCCGCGGGGAGCGGCGTGCCCGCCTCCTCCATCACGTCGACGCCCGCGTGCTGGACGTCCCAGTCGAACGCGACGCCCGTCGCCTCGAGGACGCGGCGGGTCGCCTCCGTCAGCTCGGGGCCGGTCCCGTCGCCGGGGACGAGGGTCACGCGGTGTGCCATCGGCGACGGAGCGTACACGCGGGCAGCGACTCGGCTCCCCCGGAACGGTGAGCGATCCGCACCGGACGGGGGATGACTACCGCGGCGGGCGCGACTTGGGTGCGCGACATGGAGTCTCGCGTCGCCCCGACGGAGAGCGCCGCGCCCTCGCCGGCGGCGTCGGGCGCGCCCGGGGCCGCGGCCGAGCTCCTCGCGCGCGCCGAGGCCCTGCTCGCCGAGCACCGCTACGAGGACGTCCTGGCCGCCGTCGCCGGGCTCGCGCTCCCCGTCTTCAGCTTCCCGCACGTCGCGCTCCGGCTCCTGTTCTGCGAGGGCTGGGCGAACCTCTACCTCGGCCGGCTGGCCGAGGCCGAGGCCGTCCTGACCCGCGCGCGCGACGTGGCGGAGCTGCCGAGCTTCGGCGACGTCGACCGGTGCGAGGCGACCTTCCGGCTCGGCGCGTGCCGCCTCAAGCGCGGCCAGCGGGCGAACGGCATCGCGCTCCTGACCGTGGCCGTCGACCTGGCCGAGCGCGCCGGGACGGACGGCGACCGGGTGCGCGCATCGGCTCTCGAATGGCGCTCCCGCGGGTACCAGCTCCAGCGCGACTGGGACGCCGCCCGCGCCGACGCCCACCAGTCCCTCGAGCTCGCGGAGGCGCTCGGCGACAGCCGTCTCGCCGCGGCCGCGGCGATGCAGTGCTCCCTCGTCGCCGAGCGGTGCGGCGAGATCTCGCTCGCCCGCTACTTCGCGGAGCAGGGACGCGGGCTTGCGGTCGCGGCCGGCGACCGGCAGACCGAGGCGCGGCTCCTCAACAACCTCGGCGCCCTGAGCTGCCTGCTCGGCGACTCCACGGGCGCCGTGCGCTACCTGAAGGACGCCTTCGCGCTGGCGCTCGACGTCGGCAACGACGCCGACGCGGCGCAGGCCGTCTCGTCGCTGGCGCAGGTCCATCTGCGCCGCAACGAGCCGGAGCTGGCCGAGGAGCAGGCGCGGCACGCGCTGTCGATCCTCGGCGACCGCGACGACTACGTCGACGAGATCGGCAACGCCCGGATCGTGCTCGGCCGGGCGCTGCTCGCCCAGCGGCGCCACGCCGACGCGTTGCGGGAGCTGCGCGCGGCCGAGTGGGCGCTGGAGCGACTCGGCTCCACGAGCCACCTCGCCATGGCCTGGGTCGCGCAGGGCGACGCGCTGCGCGCGGCCGGCGACGGGGAGTCCGCCTCCGACCTCTACCGCCGCGCGGCCGAGGCCCTGATGGACATCCATTTCTGACGAAGCAGCCACAGCTCGAAAGGGGATTGGTGTGAAGAGGAACCTGAACGCGATCGCGATCGTGTGCTTCCTGCTCACGCTCGCGCTCTGGGCGGCCGCAGCGAAGGCCGGGCACGGCCACTTCCTGCCGTTCCACGGCTTCTCGAGCGGCGCGTAGCCGCGGAGCCGCCGCACAGCGGGCGGCGTCGCGACTGCGACGCCGCCCGCAAGGGCTCGGATACCGTTGCGCCGTGGCGTCGGATACCGAGTTCCGGCCGGGTCTCGAGGGCGTCGTCGCCGTCGAGACCGAGATCATGGAGCCCGACCGCGAGGGCGGGACGCTCCGGTATCGCGGCCTCGACGTCGAGCCGCTGATCGGCCGCTATCCGTACGAGAACGTCTGGGGCCTGCTGGTCGACGACGACCTCGACTCGCGCATGCCCGAGCCGGAGCCGTACGACGCGGTCGGCCTGACGGGCGTCGCGCCGGCCGACCTGCAGGCGCAGACCGCGCGGCTCTCCGGGGTCTGGCGCCTCGGGAAGCTCAACGAGATCTCCGACGAGCAGGCGCGCGAAGACCTCGGGCGGCTCTCGGCGCAGATGATGAGCATCGTCGCGCGCTCGGCGCGGATCGCCGACGGCCACGACGACCCCGTGCCCGACGAGGTCGTCGCGCGCGGCCGCACCGCCGCCGAGAAGTTCCTCCTGCGCGGGCGCGGCGAGGCCGACCCGCGCCACGTCAAGGCGATCGACACGTACTGGATCTGCACCGCGGAGCACGGCCTGAACGCCTCGACCTTCACCGCGCGCGTGGTCGCCTCGACCGGCGCCGACTGCGGCGCGGCGCTCTCGGCGGCCGTCGGCGCGCTCTCCGGGCCGCTGCACGGCGGCGCGCCCGCCTACGTCAAGCCGATGCTCGACGAGGTCGCGGCGAGCGGCGACCCCGAGGGATGGGTCGTCGACGCGCTCGCGAGCGGCAAGCGGATCATGGGCTTCGGCCACCGCGTGTACCGGGCCGAGGACCCGCGCTCGCGGATCCTCAAGCGGACGGCCAGGGAGCTCGAGGCGCCGCAGGTCGAGATCGCCGAGGAGCTCGAGTCGGTCGTCCTGCGCGTCCTGGCCGAGCGACACCCCGAGCGCGTCCTGGCGACGAACGTCGAGTACTACTCGGCCATCGTCCTGGACGTCGCCGAGATCCCGCCGCCGCTCGCGCCGGCGATGTTCGCCTGCTCCCGGGTGGCGGGCTGGTCGGCGCACATCCTGGAGCAGAAGCGCACCGGCCGGCTCTTCCGGCCGTCGGCGATCTATACCGGGCCGGCGCAGCGGACGCTCGAGGCGTGACGACCCTCGCGGAGGCGGCGGCCAGCGCGGCTGCGCTCGCGGAGGCCGGCGACGAGCGGGGCCTCGCCCGGCTGCGCGCGCAGTGGGCCGACGAGCTCGAGGCGGCGGCGCGGACGGCCGACTTCCGCGAGCGCGCGGTCGCGTTCCGCGCCGTCGGTCAGTTCCGCTTCCGCCAGAAGACCGAGCTGCTGCGCCGCGGACTCGACGACGACAGCCCGGCCGTGCGCGGCTCGGCGCTCCTCTCGCTGGAGCTGCTCTCGCGCGACCATCCGGGCGTCGTCAACGACGTGCGGCCGCTGCTCCACGAGCTCGTGACCCACGACGGGAACGAGGCCGTGCGCCGGCTGGGGATCGTCGCGCTGCGCAACGGCTCGCCGCGGGCCGACACGATCCAGATCCTGACCAGCCTCGGCGACGACGACGAGCAGCCGCGCGAGCTTCGCGAGGCGGCCGCGAAGGTCGCGCAGGGGCTGAGGCGGAAGAGCCGCCAGCCCTAGTCGCGCAGGCTGTCTAGTCGCGCAGGCTGTCGAGCCCGCGGACGATCACGTCGAGCATGAACTCGAAGCGCGCGTCCTGGCCGGGGTCGACGTGGGTGAGCGGGCCGGCGAGCTCGACGAGGAGCGGGAACCGGTCGGGCGGGAGCGACCCGAGATACGCGCGGAACTCCTCGATGTAGCGCATGAACTCCTCGAAGTCCAGGCCGCTCTCGGCGAACAGGCTCTCCTCGTACGACGCCGCGCCGATCACGAGCCCGATCAGGTCGCCGGCGTAGGCGATCACCTGGTCGGAGAGGTTCGAGCGGCGCAGCACGGCGAGCAGCGTCTCCATCGAGACGAGGGAGTTCGGGCCGGACGGGATCCGTCCGAGCGACGCGCGCGCGATGTCGCGGTGGGCGCTGAACGTCGCCCGTGCGGCGCGGATCAGGTCCTTCAGCTGCTCCTGCCAGGGCCGGTCGTCGGGATAGCCCGTGTAGTCGATCTCGCCGATCACGTGGTCGAG
>DASZWI010000069.1:0-3051 GCA_035546715.1 Gaiellaceae bacterium
GGTCGGGTTCCCTGGCGGACAGGTCTCATCTCGATGGCGCTGCTGTTCTCCGCCGCTGCCGCGTCCTACAGGTGGCTCGAACGTCCCGCCATGCGCTGGATGCGCGACCGCGAGGAGCGCGTGCGCGCCGCCCCCGCGACGCCGCCCGTCGCCGAACCCGCGCTCGGCGGGATCCTCGCTTCAGGCGCCGAGGCATAGACGACGAACGTCTGCGGCCGGCACCACCGCCTGCCGACGACGAACGCGAGAGGCTCGGGATCGGCGCGAAGCACCCTGCGTGGATTGCACGCATTCGTGACGAAGCCGTCTCCCACACGTGACGCCTTCCGGCATAGCGTTGTGGCATGAGCAAGAACGGTCAGAGGACCAATGCGCCGGCGGCAGCCGGCGCAGCGAAGGGTACGAGGCACACGGCAACGCGGAGGGCCGCGACGCCGTGGGGGCGGGCGACCGTCGTCGAGCGGGTCGCCGTTCCCCAGCGCGCAGGCGACAAGCAGTTCGAGTCCCTGGTCGAGTTCCTGGCCTGCGAGGGCGGCGAGCGGCTCGTCCGCATCAGCTACTCGACCGGCGGCGCCGTCCGTCGCGGGCCGGTCACGCTGCGCCTGCGTGACCTCGCGCGGCTCCGGCGCGCGGTCGGGCCCCGGACGCCGGCGCTGGCAGAGGCGTTCGGCTGGGAGGAGGGCGCCTAGACGGTTGCCGCGAGCGTCAGCCGAGCCGCGTCGACGAGAGAGCCGAGCACGACGGCGCCGTCCGTCGAGCCGAGGAGCGGATCGACGGCGTGCTCCGGGTGCGGCATCAGGCCGAACACGTTGCCGTCGGCGTTCACGACGCCCGCCACGTCGGCGACGGCGCCGTTCGGGTTCTCGCCGGCGGCGTAGCGCAGGACGATCTGGCCCGCCTCCTCGCAGGCGGCGAGCAGGCCGGGATCGGCGTACCAGCAGCCCTCGCCGTGCTTCACGGGGATCGTCAGCGATTGCCCCGGCTCGGCCCGGCCGGTGAACACGGTGTCGGCCTGCTCCACGACCAGGCCGACGTCGCGGCAGACGAACGACAGCGACGCGTTCGGGCGCAGGACGCCGGGCAGCAGGCCGGCCTCCGTGAGGACCTGGAAGCCGTTGCAGATGCCGAGCACGAGTCCGCCGTCCGCCGCGAACGCCGTCACTGCCCGCATGACCGGCGAGAAGCGGGCGATCGCGCCGCAGCGCAGGTAGTCGCCGTACGAGAAGCCGCCCGGCAGGACGACCGCCGCCGTGTCGCGCGGGAGCATCTCGTCCGTGTGCCACACCGCGGGTGCGTCGGCGCCGAGCAGCTCGAGCGCGCGCCGGGCGTCGCGGTCGTCGTTCGATCCCGGGAAGACGACGACCGGGATCACGGGACGCACGGTCTCGCCCGCGGCGTTCCGCTCGCGCGCCACGTCCTGCTCGTCGATCCCCTGGCGGCCCGTCACGCGCCGTCCAGCTCGATCGTGTAGCTCTCGATCAGCGGGTTCGCGAGCAGCTGCTCGCACATCCGCTCGACCGCGGCCCGGGCCTCGGCGGGGTCGTCGATGGCGACCTCCAGGTCGACGACCCGGCCGACGCGGGCGTCGGCGACCGAGAAGCCGAGATGGCGGAGCGAGCCCTCCACGGCCTGGCCCTGCGGGTCGAGGATGCCCGGCTTCGGGCGGACGAGAACGGTCGCCTTCACCGGAGGACGACCGTCGGGTCGGCGAGGTAGTCGTCGAACACGATCCCGGTGAGCCGCTCGAACGCCTCGACGTAGCGGGCACGTGTGCCGGAGACGACGTCGTCGGGCAGCTCGGGGCCGGGCGCCGTCTTGTCCCAGCCGAGCGTCTCGCAGTAGTCGCGCACGAACTGCTTGTCGAACGACGGCGGGGTCGATCCCTCGGCGTACTCGTCCACGGGCCAGAAGCGGGAGGAGTCCGGCGTGAACGCCTCGTCGCCGAGCACGAGCCGGCCGTCCTCGTCGAGGCCGAACTCGAGCTTCGTGTCGGCCAGGACGATCCCGCGGCTGCGGGCGTGCTCCGAGACGAAGCGGTACAGGTCGAGCGCCGTGCGCTCCACCTCGGCCAGCCGCTCGGCGCCGACCAGCTCCGCCGCCGCGTCCCGGTCGATGTTCTCGTCGTGGCCCGTCTGCGCCTTCGTCGCCGGCGTGAAGATCGGCTCCGGCAGGCGGGCCGACTCGACCAGACCCTCGGGGAGCCTGTGCCCGCAGACCTCGCCCGTCCGCATGTAGTCCTTCCAGCCCGACCCGCTGAGGTAGCCGCGCACGACACACTCGATCGGCAGCATCTCGAGGCGGCGGCACTCGGTCGACCGGCCGTCCTCGCGCAGCTCGAGCAGGTGGTTCGGCACGAGGTCGCGGGTGCGGGCGAACCAGAAGCCCGAGAGCCCGGTGAGCACGCGGCCCTTGTCGGGAATCGGCGTCGGCAGCACGACGTCGAAGGTCGAGATGCGATCGCTCGCGACGAGCAGCAACCGGTCGTCGTCGAGGGCGTAGATCTCGCGGACCTTCCCGCTCGCGACATGGGTCGCGGTCTCAGACATGGGCGATCTCCTCCGGGACGAGTGTGTGCAGACGGTCGAACACGGCGTCGACGTTGGCGACCGTTGCAGCGACGTCGAAGACGTCCGCCAGCGCGGCTTCGTCGAGACGGGCGGTCACCTCGGGGTCGGCGCGGACGAGCTCGCGGAAGTCGCGGCTCTCGTCCCAGGCGCGCATCGCGCTCGCCTGGACGAGGCGGTACGCGTCGCCCCGCTCGAGCCCGGCCTCGACGAGCGCGAGCAGGAGGCGGTGCGAGAAGAAGAGGCCGTGCGACGCCCACAGGTTCTGCTCCATCCGCTCCGGATAGACGACGAGGCCCTCGACGATCCAGCAGAACCGGTCGAGCATGTAGTCCACCGCGAGGAACGCGTCGGGGAGGACGACCCGTTCCGCGGAGGAGTGCGAGATGTCGCGCTCGTGCCACAGCGGCACGTTCTCGAAGCCGACGAGGGCGGCGCTGCGCACGATGCGGGCGAGCCCCGAGATGCGTTCCGCCACCTTCGGATT
>DASZWI010000070.1:0-10028 GCA_035546715.1 Gaiellaceae bacterium
GCTCCCGGCGCTCCCGCGCTGCCCGAGCTTCTCGTCCAGGGTCATGCGGCCGAGCAGGTCGTCGACCCGCTCGGCGAGCGGCCGCTCCGGATCGCGGTAGCTCGCCGGCTCGCACGTCGCGGCGGTCACGCGCGCTCCGAGGGCGGGGCGGTCGAGCCGCGGACGACGAGGCGGGTCGGCAGCACGACCTGCGCCGGCGCCTGCTCGGGATCCTGGATGCGCTCGATCAGCAGCCGCACGGCCTCGACGCCCATCTGCTGGATCGGCTGCTCGACGGTCGTCAGCGGCGGGTCGCCGAGCGCCGACTCCGGCACGTTGTCGAACCCGACGACCGAGAGCTCGCCCGGCACGTCGAGGCCGAGCGTGCGCGCGACGGCGGTCGTCTGCAGGGCGGTGACGTCGTTCGCGGCGAAGATCGCGGTCGGCCGGGAGTCGAGCTCGAGCAGCTCGCGGGCGGCCTCGGACGCGGTCGCCGCCTCGTAGTCGCCGACCCGCACGAGCGCCTCGTCCACCTCGATCCCCGCGCGCGCGAGCGCCTGCCGGTAGCCCTCCTCGCGCAGCCTCGCCGACGCCAGGTCGGCGCGGCCGGCCAGGAAGCCGATCCGGCGATGGCCGAGCTCGAGCAGGTGCTCCGTCGCCGCCACCGCGCCCTCGAGGTTCTCCGAGTCCACGGTCGGCAGCGTCGACGAGCGGACGTTGTGGTCGACCGCGACGACCGGGGTCCCGAACGTCCGGTCGATGCTGCCCGGCGTGACGAGGATCGCGCCGTCGGCGAGCGTGCCGCTGATCCGCGAGAGGTAGCGCCGCTCCCAGCCGGCCTGGTCGGCCGGCTGGCCGCACCCCGAGAAGACGACGAGCTCGTAGCCCGTGTCGTGGATGCCCCGCGCCACGCCCTTGAGCAGCTCCGCGCTGAAGGGCTCGAGGTCGCGGACGAGCACGCCGATCACCATCGTCCGCCGGCTGCGCAGGCTCTGGCCGACGAGGCTCGCGTGGTAGCCGAGCGCGTCGATGACCGCGCGCACGCGCGCCGAGGTCTCCTCGGCGACGCCGTAGCGGTCGTTGATCACCTTCGACACCGTCGCGACGGAGACGCCGGCCTCCGCGGCGACGTCGCCGATCGTCACGCGCCGGTGCTGGGCCTCCTTCGTCACGGGCACGACTATACACCGGTATCTAAACCGTTATCGATATCGGTTGACAGAGTCGGTGCACGTGTCCTACGCTCTCGCACCGAGAGCCGAACGGGCCTTCTCAGAGCAGCGATCTCAGAGCAGCGCTCTCACAGCTGCGACGTCACCGAGGGAGTCGGAGAGGAGAGTTCGAACACATGTCAGTTTCCCGCCACCGGTCGCGGTACGCGGTCGCGACCGCGACACTCGCGCTGACGGCCGGCGCCGTGCTCGCCGCCTTCGGCGTCGGCACGAGCGGCGCCACCACGAAGGCGTCGGCCGCACGCCCGGCCAACAAGATCGTCGTCCTCGTCTACGGCGACGCACAGAACAAGGTCGAGCAGTGGGCCGTCGACACCTACAACAAGACGCCCATGGGCAAGAAGGTCAAGGCCGTCCTGCAGACGATCCCGGGCGCGAACTACCAGACCAAGCTGCAGACGATCATGGGCTCGAGCAACGCCCCCGACGTGTTCTTCAACTGGGGCGGCGGCTCGATCGTGCAGTTCCAGAAGGCGGGCCTGCTCCTGCCGCTCAACGGCTTCATGAAGGCCGACCCGAAGCTGAAGTCGAGCTTCCTGCCGTCGATCCTCGACGCCGCGAAGATCGGCAACAACTACTACGGCATCCCGATGCGCGGCACGCAGCCGGTCATGCTCTTCTACAACAAGACCCTGCTCGCCCAGCACCACCTCACGCCGCCGAAGACGTGGGCGCAGCTCCTGAGCGACGTGGCCGCGCTGAAGAACGCGGGCGTGCAGGTGCCGATCGCGCTGGGCGGCGCCGACCAGTGGCCCACCCTGATGTGGTTCGAGTACGCGTACGACCGCGTCGCCGGCCCGAGCCTCGTCACCGACGCGCTGAACGGGAAGTCGTCCGTCTGGAAGACGCCGGGCAGCACGAAGGCCCTGGGCTATCTCAAGCAGCTGATCGACGCCGGCGCCTTCGGGCCGTCGAAGAGCTGGGACTCGGTGTACTTCACCAAGAACCAGACCGCGCAGATGCTGATCGGCGGCCAGGCGGCGTTCGAGCTGATGGGCTCCTGGTACTACTCGACCGTCCAGTCGCAGTCGGCGTCCTTCGCCGCCAAGGAGCTCGGCTACACCGCGTTCCCGTCGATCCCCGGCGGCAAGGGCAACCTCGACGACCTCGCCGGCAACACCGAGAACTACTACTCGGTGCTGAAGAACACGCGGTACCCGCAGGCGGTCGCCGCCTTCCTGAAGGTGATGTACTCGCCGGCCTTCGTGAAGCAGGAGCTGGCGCTCGGCAACCTGACCACGACCACGAACACGCCGAAGCTCATCAGCGGGCCGACGGCGCCCTACCTGAAGTACCAGTTCAACCTGATCAAGAAGGCGCCCGCGTTCCAGCTGTCGTGGGACCAGGCGTGGCCGCAGACCAACACGAACACGATCCACACCGCGGTCGGGGACTTCTTCGACAACCTCGACGCGGGTGGGTTCCAGTCGGCGATGACGGGGCTCCAGCCCGCGGGCTAGCGTCACGGCTACGTCGAGTCACGGACTGACCACGCTCGCCGTCCGCGGCGGGCGGAAGACGAGCTCGGGCGGCCTGCAGATCGGCCGCCCGAGCTTCCTCTGGTCCCTGCCGGCGTTCCTCTACTTCGTCGTCTGCGCGCTCGTGCCGCTGGGCGTGGTCGTCTGGCTCTCGTTCACGAGCTGGAACGCGCTCGGCTCCCCCGCGTGGGTGGGCACGGCGAACTGGACGTCGCTGTTCCACGACGCGACGCTGATCCACAGCTTCAAGGTCACGGCGATCCTGACCGGCCTCGGGATCCTCACCCAGACGCCCGTGAGCCTCCTCCTCGGCGTGTGGGCCGCCGGGCACCAGCGGAACCGCGCCGTCCTCTCCGCGCTCTACTTCATCCCGCTGCTCATGTCGGCGGCCGCGATCTCGATCGTCTGGCTCTCGCTGCTCAACCCCTACTACGGCCTGCCGCACGAGCTGCACTGGCTGTTCGACAACTCCCTGCTCGGCCACGGCTACCTGTTCAGCTACACGGGCACCGCCATCGGCGTGCTGACGTTCGTCGGCATGTGGCAGTGGACGCCGTTCCACACGCTCATCTACCAGGGCGGAGCGCGCGCGATCCCCGAGGTGCTCTACCAGGCCGCCGCGATCGACGGCGCCGGGCGGGTCCGGCAGTTCGTCAGCATCACGCTGCCGCAGCTCCGCAACACGATCATCACCTCGGTCGTGCTGATGCTCGTCGGCAGCTTCACGACCTTCGACTCGATCCTCATCCTCACCTCCGGCCGCCCCGGCGTCTCGACGACGTCCACCTCGTACTACATGTACGTGAACGGCTTCGAGAAGTTCCAGTTCGGCGACGCCAGCGTGATCGGCGTCCTGCTCGTCGTCGTGACGACGCTCATCTCGCTGATCGTCGTGCGCGTCTCCGGCTGGGACAAGATGCGCAGCACCCAGGAGGGCGTCTAGTGTCCTCGTCCCCCCAGCCGGGCAGGCGACCGAACTACGCCGCGGGCGTGCTGACGGCCTCCTGGCTCGTCATCGTCCTGGCGCCGATCTACGTGCTCGTGAAGGCGTCGCTGCAGACGCAGTCCGAGTACAACTCCTCCGGGCCGCTGTCGCTCCCGTCGCACGTCACGGCGTCGAACTTCGGCACCGTGATCCACAGCGGCTTCCTGCGCTACTTCGTCAACACGGGGATCATCACGGCCGCCGTCGTCGGGATCGTCGTCGTGCTGGTGCCGCCCGTCGCCTTCGCGATCGTCCGCAACCGCAGCCGCACCGTGACGCTGGTCTTCCGGATCTTCCTGCTCGGCCTGACCGTCCCCGTGCAGGCGGTGATCGTCCCGCTCTACTTCGTGATCACGAAGGTCGGCCTCTACGACACCCTGATCGCGGTGATCCTGCCGACGGCCGCGTTCTCGCTGCCCCTGTCGACGATCATCATGACCGGGAGCATGCGCGACATCACGGGCGACCTCTACGAGGCGATGGCGCTCGAGGGGGCGACGAGCTGGCACACGTTCCGTCACCTGGTGCTGCCGCTCGCGCGCGGCGGGATGGCGACGATCGTCATCTTCTCGGCGCTCAACGCGTGGAACGGCTTCCTGCTGCCGCTGATCCTGACCCAGTCGACGCACGTGCGCGTCTTCACGCTCGGCCTGTACGACTTCCAGACCGTCAGCTCGATCAACGCCCCGGCGATCTGCGCGGCGGTCGTCCTGTCGATCGTCCCGATCCTGGTCGTGTACCTGTTCGCCCGCCGTGCGCTGATCCGCGGCCTGATGGGCGTCGGCGGCAAGTGACCGCGGCCGCCGTCAGCTAGACATCCGAAGACATGGCGCTCTTCGACCTCCCGCTCGAGCAGCTGCGGACCCATCGCACCGCGGCCGAGGAGCCGCCCGGCCTGGACGCGTTCTGGGCGGCGAGCCTCGCGGCCGCCCGCGCCGCCGCGCCCGACGTGGTCGTCGAGCCGTACCGGGCGGATCTCTTCCGGACCGTCTCGGCGTTCGACGTCACCTTCGGCGGCGCCGACGGCCACCCCGTCCGCGCGTGGTACCTGCGGCCGGCCGGGCGGGACGACGAGCCGCTGCCGTGCCGGGTCGTCTTCATCGGCTACGGCGGCGGACGCGACCGGCCGGCGGCGCACACGCTCTACCCCGCGTGCGGCTACGCGACGTTGGTGATGGACACGCGCGGGCAGGGCGGCACCTGGTCGCCCGGCGACACGCCCGACCCGGGCGGCGGCACCTCGGGCCCCGAGCATCCGGGCGTGATGACCCGCGGGATCGCGAGCCCGGAGACCTACTACTACCGCCGCCTGTACGTCGACGCCGTGCGCGCGGTCGAGACCGCGGCGGCCCTGCCGGGCGTCGACGAGCGCCGCATCGGCGTCTTCGGCCGCAGCCAGGGCGGCGCGCTCGCCCTCGCCAGCGCCGCGCTCGCGCCGGAGCTCGTCTCGCTCTGCCACGCCGACGTCCCGTTCCTCTGCGACATCGAGCGCGGGATCCAGGTCGCGCCGGACGCGCCGTACACGGAGCTTCTCGCCTACCTCGCCGTCCACCCGGAGCTCGAGGAGGCGGCGCGCACGACGTTGCGGCACGTCGACAACGCCCTGCTCGCGACGCGCATCCGCGCGCGCACGCTGGTCTCGGTGGGGCTGCATGACACCATCACGCCGCCCTCGACCGTCTTCGCGGCCTACAACGCGATCGCCGCGCCGAAGGAGATCGTCGTCCTGCCCTACAGCGGTCACGACGCCCCGCCCGCGATCTACAGCGAGCGGCTGCTGGACGACTTCGCACGATCGTTCGACCATTCGACCAACGGGAGGATTCCGCAGTGAAGACGAGCCTGGGCATCTGGGCCTTCGGGAACATGGCCACGCGGTTCAACGCCGGCGGGTACAAGCCGGAGCTGACCGGCGCCTCGACGGCGCAGAAGGTCCGCACGGCGGTGGAGGGGCTCGGCGACCTGATGGACGACTACGAGTTCCACTACCCGCAGGAGCTGTCGGCGGCGAACCTCGAGGAGGTGCAGCAGGCGCTCGACGGCCACGGCATCTACTGCATCGCGAGCGGCCTCCACCTCGACGCGCGCTTCGGGAAGGGCGCCTTCTGCTCGATGGACGACGCGACCCGCGCCGAGGCGCTCCGGCTGACGTTCGAGGCGGTCGACCTGGCCGCCGAGGTGGGCGCGCACATGATCGTGTGGCCGGGGATCGAGGGCTACAACTACCCGTTCCAGACGCCCTACAAGGAGGTCTGGGCGCGGTTCGTCGACGGCGTGGGCCAGACGGCGCAGCACTGCCGCGACAAGGGCGTGACGCTCTTCCTCGAGCACAAGAACTCCGAGCCCGCGATGAAGATCCTCATGCGCAACATCGGCATGACGCTGCACGTCATCCACACGCTGCGCGGCCAGGGCCTCGACAACGTCACGGTCAACATGGACTGGCAGCACCTGATCATGAACGGCGAGAACCTGGCCGAGTACGCGGCGCTCCTCGCCGCCGAGGGCCTGCTCGGGCACCAGCACGCGAACTCCGGCTGGGGCACGTTCGACGACGACAACATGGTCGGTGCGACGGCGTTCATGGAGACGCTCGAGCTGGCCGTCGAGCTCCGCCGCGCCGGCTACGGGGTCGACGGCGACGAACGCCGGCTGGGCTTCGACCTCTACCCGTACACGGAGGACGCGGTCGGCGCGGTCAAGCGCTCCGTGCTCCACTGGCGCTTCATCGACGGCATCGCGGCGAAGCTCGACGGCGACGAGCTGCGCCGGGCGCAGCAGGCCAAGGACGCCGTGCGCGCGTACGAGCTCGTCTACGCAGCGCTCGGCGCGTGACCGGAGCGGACGCGTCCCGCGAGGCCGCCGCTGTGGACGAGGTGCCAGGTATGGGCCAGGTGTGTGCCGGGTATGGGCCGCTCCCGCACCCGGCGCCGGCGATCGCGGGGCGGCGCCGGTGACGACGCTCGTCGGGCTCGACGTCGGGACGAGCGGGGTCAAGGCGCTCGCGGTGTCGCCGGGGGGCGAGATCGTCGGCCGCGCCGAGCACGGGTACCCGCTCTCGACGCCGCGGCCGGGCTGGGCGGAGCAGGATCCCGACGACTGGGTGCGCGCGACCGAGCTGGCCCTCGCCGACCTCTCGGTCGACGACGGCGCGGTCGGGTTCTCGGGGCAGATGCACGGGCTCGTCTGCCTCGACGAGCACGGGAACGTCCTGCGCCCGGCGATCCTCTGGAACGACGGCCGCACCGGGGCGCA
Organism: Gaiellaceae bacterium; assembly: GCA_035546715.1. Lineage (GTDB taxonomy): Bacteria > Actinomycetota > Thermoleophilia > Gaiellales > Gaiellaceae > PALSA-600. The sequence continues at coordinate 6,930 of DASZWI010000070.1, forward strand.
ATGCGCCGAGATCGAGCGGCGCGTCGGGGTCGACCGCCTGCTCGAGCTGACCGGCAACCGGGCGCTTGCCGGCTTCACCGCACCGAAGCTGCTGTGGCTGCGCGAGCACGAGCCCGACGTCTACGCGCGCATCCACCACATCCTGCTGCCGAAGGACTACGTCCGCTACCGGCTCACCGGCCGGCGCGCGATCGACGTCGCAGACGCGTCCGGGACGCTCCTGTTCGACGTGGCCAACCGGCGCTGGAGCGAGGAGGTGCTGGCCGCGCTCGAGCTGCCCGGCGAGTGGCTGCCGCCGGTCGGCGAGTCGACCGAGGTGGCCGGCGCGGGCGACCAGGCCGCCGGCGCGCTGGGCGTCGGCGTCGACCGTCCGGGGCCGCTCTCCGTCGTCCTCGGCACGTCGGGCGTCGTGTTCGCGGCGCTCCCCGCCTACCGCCACGACCCGGAGGGGCGCCTCCACGCGTTCTGCCACGCCGTCCCCGGCACGTGGCACGCCATGGGCGTGATGCTCTCGGCGGCCGGCTCGCTGCAGTGGCTCTCGAACGCGCTCGGCGTCCCGGTCGACGTCCTCGTCGCGGAAGCCGAGGCGTGGGCTCCCGGCGTCGAGGGCCTGCTCTTCCAGCCGTATCTCGCGGGCGAGCGGACGCCCCACCCCGACCCGGACGCCCGCGGCGCGTTCGTCGGGCTGACGCTCCGCCACGACCGAGGCGCCCTCGCCCGGGCCGTCCTGGAGGGCGTCGCCTACGGGCTGCGCGACTCGCTCGACCTGCTGCGCGAGCTCGGCGTGGACGCCGAGGTCGGGCGCGTCTCCGGCGGCGGCGGCCGCAGCGAGCTCTGGCTCCGGATCGTCGCGAGCGCGCTCGACCTGCCGCTCGAGCGGACGGCGGTCGACGAGGGCGCCGCGTTCGGCGCGGCGCTGCTCGGCGGGGTCGAGGCCGGCGTGTTCGCCGACGCGCACGCCGCGGTCGAGGCCTGCGTGTCGACGCACGGCCGCGTCGAGCCCGACCCGGCCTGGCGCGACGCGTACGCCGAAGGGCATCGGCGCTACGCCGCGCTCTACCCCGCGCTGAAGCCGCTCGCCTAGCCGGGCCGGCGCGCCCTGACCCGGCGCCGCACGGCCCGCGTCGTGCGCGCGATCGCCGGAGCGGCCGCTCGCGCCGGCGCTCCCTGACGGGCTCGACCGGCACGTCGTCGTCGACGCCCACGAGGTGCGACCAGCCGACCACGCCGAGGAAGCCCCGGGAGATCGCCGACACACCGGTCAGAGGAGCGCGCCGAGCGCCCAGCCGCCGCCCGCCGCGAGCAGGCCGCCCGCGACGGAGAGCAGCAGGTTCGCGAGGGCGGCGCGCGGGTGCTCCTCCTCGGCGAGCCGCTCCGTCTCGAGGACGAGCGTCGAGAACGTCGTGAACGACCCGAGGAGCGCGGTCCCCACCAGGAGGAGCCCGTCCCCGGCGACGCCGAGACCCGTGAGGAGCCCGAGGCAGAGCGAGCCCAGCACGTTCACGACCAGCGTCCCGAGCGGGAGGTCGCGGTGCCAGCGGTGCTGCACCGCCCCGCCCAGCTCGAGCCGGAGGACGGCGCCGACGCCGCCCAGGGCGGCCACCGCCAGCCAGATCACCAGAGCCTCCGGGCCAGGAGGGTGGCGAGGAAGAGCAGCCCGAGCCCGGCGGCCAGGCTTGCGCCGAGGTAGGCCGCGGCCAGGCCCGCGTGCCCGTCGCGCGCGAGGCGGAGCAGCTCGACCTGGAGGGTCGAGAACGTCGTCAGCCCGCCGCAGAAGCCCGTGCCGACCAGGTAGCGCCGGACGGTCGACGACGGCAGCCGCTCGCGGAGGCGCGGGACGGCCGCGCCGAGCACGAAGGCGCCCGCGGCGTTGACGGCGAAGGTCACCCAGGGCCAGCCGTGTCCGTCCGCCGGGAACGCCCGCTCGAGCCCGGCCCGGGCCAGCGTCCCGACCACGCCGCCCGCGAAGACGGCCGCGAGCACGTGCCCAGGGTGGCGGGCGGCCGGTGTTCCCGGCTCGATCTCGTCGAGGGTCTCGCCTGCGAGGGGGATGAGCTCGTTCGAGGGGGTGCCTCCGCGGTCGGATTGCCATCGCAGAGGCCATCAGCGGATGCCCGGCCGGCCGGGGCCGCGGTTGAAGGCGAGCCTCATCGCCGTTGTGGCGAGATGCTAGCCCTCGGCGCGCCTTGCGGATCGCCCCCATCTTCGAGCGGCGGGCGATCGTCCGCCCCTCCGCCACCTCGTGCGCCCGGATGGAAGCTCAGTGGTCGGTGCGGCGGGTGCGCGCCGCCGGTGGCCGCGGCGGCGGACCGGCCTGCTCGGGGCCCGGGATCCACTCGACGATCGCGTAGCCCTGCCCGCGCTCGACGACACGGCCGGGGATCGCCTCGACGTGCTCCTCGGCCACGACGCGCAGGTCGGCGGTGCCCGCCAGCTCGAACACGCCGACGGGGACGCGGATCATCGTCAGGCACAGGCCCGTCGGCTTGCACCCACAGAAGATCTGTGTGTCCTGCGCCACGCTCCCCCTCGATCCTGTGTCCCGCCCCCTGTCGCGCTCATTATCGACCGCAAACAACGCCGGGTACAGTGGAGGCGTGGAGACGGAGACCCGGTTCGTCGCCCTCGGGCACGCGGGAAGCGAGGCGTACGCCGGCCTCGAGACGTTCCCGAACCCCGGGATCGCCGAGGTCGAGCTGGAGAGCGACGAGCTCACCGCCGTCTGCCCGATCACCGGGCAGCCGGACTTCTACGTCGCGACGATCTCCTACCGTCCCGACGGCCTCTGCCTGGAGTCGAAGTCGCTCAAGCTCTACCTGGCGCGCTACCGCGACCAGGGGGCGTTCTGCGAGGCGCTCGCCGTGCAGATCCGCGACGACGTCGCCGAGGCGCTTCGGGTCGACCGCAGCCGCGTCCACGTGACCCTTCGCCAGAAGGCACGCGGCGGGATCACGATCACCGCATCCGTCTAGACGCAAACAGGCCGGACGGCCCATTGTCTGTCGCCTCCGGGTGATAGATGATCGTAAGTCGGACCCCCGTCATGCGGCTTCTCCTACTCGGCCTCGTGGTTGCGCTTGCCGTGCCCGCCAATGCGGT